>CAYRIT010000003.1:27545-78578 GCA_964424415.1 uncultured Hydrogenophaga sp. | reverse complement strand
GTGCAGGCCGGTGGTGGGTTCGTCCAGGATGTAGAGCGTGCGGCCGGTGTCGCGCTTGCTGAGTTCGAGCGCGAGCTTGACGCGCTGTGCCTCGCCGCCAGAGAGGGTGGTGGCGCTCTGGCCGAGCTGGATGTAGGTCAGGCCCACGTCCATCAGGGTTTGCAGCTTGCGGTGCAGCGTGGGCACGGCGCTGAAGAAGGCATGGGCCTGCTCGACCGTCATGTCCAGGATCTGCGCGATGTTTTTGCCCTTGTACTGCACGTCCAGCGTTTCGCGGTTGTAGCGCTGGCCGTTGCAGACCTCGCAGGGCACGTACACGTCGGGCAGGAAGTGCATCTCCACCTTGACCACCCCGTCGCCCTGGCAGGCTTCGCAGCGGCCACCGGCGACGTTGAATGAAAAGCGGCCCGGTCCGTAGCCGCGTTCGCGTGCGGTCGGCACCTCGGCCATGAGCTCGCGGATGCCGGTGAACAGCCCGGTGTAGGTGGCGGGGTTGCTGCGTGGCGTGCGGCCGATCGGTGACTGGTCGACGTTGATCACCTTGTCGAAATGCTCGATGCCTTCAATGGCCTCGTGTTCGGCCGGCTCGTCGTGGGAACGGTAGAGCGTGCGCGCCACCGCAGCGTAGAGTGTGTCGTTGACGAGGGTGGATTTGCCCGAACCCGAGACCCCGGTGACACAGGTCAGCAGGCCGACCGGGAACGCGACGCTGACGTTTTTCAGGTTGTGGCCGCTGGCGCCGATCACGCGGATTTCCTGCAGATCGCCCAGGGTGGCGATGTGCGCCGCTTCGCGCGCGGCGCGGCGTTCGGCGGCCGGGCTGGGGGCGAAGCGGGATTTGGCGGCGGGTGCGGGAATGGCTTTGCGCGCGAGCACCGGCAGCCAGGGCGTTCGCCGCGCCGGCACCGCGATCTCGCGCGCGCCACTCAGGTATTCGCCGGTGAGCGAGCCGGGTGTGGCCATCACCTCGGCGCAGTTGCCCTGTGCCATCACATGGCCGCCGTGCACACCGGCGCCCGGGCCCATGTCAACCACGTGGTCGGCGGCGCGGATCATGTCTTCGTCGTGCTCGACCACCAGCACCGTGTTGCCCAGATCGCGCAGGTGTTTGAGGGTGTCGATCAGGCGGTCGTTGTCGCGCTGGTGCAGGCCGATGCTGGGCTCGTCGAGCACATACATCACACCCGTCAGGCCGCTGCCGATCTGGCTCGCCAGCCGGATGCGCTGGGCCTCGCCACCGCTCAGGGTGTCGGCGCTGCGGTCCAGGCTCAGGTAGTTCAGGCCCACGTCGTTGAGGAATTTCAGGCGCTGGCGGATTTCGTTGATCACGCGCGCGGCGATGTCGCCTTTGGCGCCGCTCAGGTGCAGGGCGCTGAAATAGGCGAGCGACTCGCCCAGCGTGATGTGGCTGATCTTGTAGATCGGCTGGCGCTGTGCACCGTCGCCCACAAACACGTGGCGCGCTTCCTTGCGCAGCCGCGTGCCTTCGCAATCGGGGCAGGGCTGGGTGGCGCGGTAGCGCGCCAGCTCTTCGCGCACATGCGACGAATCGGTCTCGCGGTAACGGCGCTCGAAGTTGCAGATGATGCCTTCGAAGGGGTGCTTCTTGACGATCTTCTTGCCGGCACGCTCGCCCGACTCCAGCGCGTAGCTGAACTTGATTTCTTCCTCGCCCGAGCCAAACAGCAGCACCTGCTGCACCGCTTCGGGCAGCGATTCCCAGGGCGCCTCGGCGTCGAACCTGTAGTGCGCCGCCAGACTTTCGATCATGGCGAAGTAGTAGGCGTTGCGCCGGTCCCAGCCCTTGATGGCGCCGCTGGCCAGGCTCAGCGTCGGGAAGGCGACCACGCGCGTGGGGTCGAAGACCTCCGTGTGCCCCAGGCCATCGCAGCTCGGGCAGGCGCCCATGGGCGAGTTGAACGAGAACAGCCGCGGCTCCATTTCTCCCACGCTGTGGCTGCAGACCGGGCAGGCGAACTTGGCCGAAAACCCCTGTTCTGCGCCGGTGTCCATGTCGACCGCCAGCGCGCGGCCTTCGGCCAGGCGCAACGCGGCTTCGAAGCTCTCGGCCAGGCGCTGGCGCAAAGGATTGCCGTCCCCCACGCTCCGCCCTTCCAGGTGTCGCTGCCCCCCTGGGGGGGGCGCCTGGCCTTGGGGCGGCCCGGCGCCCAGGCGGTCTTCATTGCCCGGCGCTTTCTCTGGTCCGTCGTGGGCGCGCACCTTGATGCGGTCCACCACCACGTCGATGTTGTGCTTCTCGTTCTTCTTGAGTGCGGGCAGCGCCTCGGCCTCCACCACCTCGCCGTTGAGCCGGAAGCGCACATAACCTTGCGCCTGCATATCGGCAAACAGATCCAGGAACTCGCCCTTCTTTTCGCGTGCCACCGGCGCCACGATCATCAGCCGCGTACCCTCGGGCATCGCCAGCACCGTGTCCACCATTTGCGCCACGCTTTGGGAGGCCAGCGGCAGGTCGTGCTCGGGGCAATAGGGTGTGCCGGCGCGGGCGTAGAGCAGGCGCAGGTAATCGTGGATTTCGGTGACGGTGCCCACGGTGGAGCGCGGGTTGTGGGAAGTCGCTTTCTGTTCGATCGCAATCGCGGGCGACAGGCCTTCGATCAGGTCCACATCGGGCTTGTCCATCAGCTGCAGGAATTGCCGCGCGTAGGCTGAGAGACTTTCCACGTAGCGGCGCTGGCCTTCGGCGTACAGGGTGTCGAAGGCCAGGCTTGATTTTCCCGATCCCGACAGGCCGGTGATCACCACCAGCGCGTGTTTCGGGATGTCGAGGTCGATGTTTTTCAGGTTGTGCGTGCGCGCGCCGCGCACCGAGAGGGTGGCGTTGGCGCGGGCGGCGGCCTGGGCCGCGCGGCCGACCTCTGGGGAGGGCTCGGAGGGCAGGGCGGGAGAAAGCGGCGGGGAGATCACAGGAAATCGCCGGCATCACCGGCGCCAGAAAGGCAACCCAACATGATAAAGCGCGCACCGGAAATCTGCAGCGCCGGCCCCGGCGCGCTGCCAGGGCCGGCGACCGACTCGCGCACAATATGGGCTCCCTTGTGCTCTGCCGCCGCCCCGTGCCCGCTCTGAATTCCCCGCCTTCCGCTTCCCCTGCCGTTGCCCCGGCCGCTGCCACCGCGCGCATGACGCCGGGCGAGCGGCGCGCAAGTGCTTCGCTGGCTTCGATCTACGCGCTGCGCATGCTGGGCCTGTTTCTGGTGTTGCCGGTGTTTGTGCTGGAAGCCCGCCACTACCCGGGTGGCGACGACGCGGCCCTGGTCGGGCTGGCCATGGGCATCTACGGGCTCACGCAGGCGATGCTGCAGATTCCACTGGGCATGGCCTCGGACCGGCTGGGCCGCAAGCCGGTGATCCTGGCGGGGCTGGCGCTGTTTGCGGTGGGCAGCTTTGTGGCGGCCTGGGCACCGAGCCTGAACTGGCTGGTGGTGGGCCGGGCCTTGCAGGGCGCGGGTGCGATTTCGGCGGCGGTCACGGCGCTGCTGGCCGACCTCACGCGCGACCAGGTGCGCACCAAATCGATGGCGCTGATCGGCATCAGCATCGCGCTGATGTTTGCGCTCTCGCTGGTGATGGCGCCGGCGCTGGTGCCCCACATCGGCCTGGCCGGTCTGTTCTGGATCACCGGCGGGCTGGCAATCACGGGCATGGCCGTGGTGGCCTGGGTGGTGCCGCGCGAGCCGGCGCAGCATGTGGTGACCGGGCGCGCCGGCCTGCGCGAGGTGCTGGCCAATGCCGAGCTGCTGCGGGTGGACCTGGGCGTGTTTGTCCTGCACGCGGTGCAGATCGCGATGTGGATGGCGGTGCCGGCGCTGTTGCGCGAGGCTGGTGTGGCGACCGCGCAGCAATGGCAGGTCTACCTGCCGGCGGTGCTGGGTTCGCTGCTGGTGATGGGCGGGTTTTTGTTCCGGCTCGAGCGCCAAGGGCATTTCCGCGCGGTGTACCTGGGCACGGTGGCGCTGATTGCGCTGGTGCAGCTGGGTTTTCTGGTCAGCCTGAACGGACCCCACGCGTGGGCGGTGGGGTTGCTGCTTGGGTTGTACTTTCTGGGGTTCAACACCCAGGAAGCCAGCCAGCCCAGCCTGGTCTCGCGGCTGGCCGAGCCAGGCCAGCGGGGTGCGGCGCTGGGTGTCTACAACACGCTGATGTCGCTGGGCATTTTTGTCGGCGGCAGCCTGGGTGGCCTGGTGGTCAAGGCCTGGGGCAGCAGCGGCATTTTCCTGGTCAGCGCCGCGCTCATGGCCCTCTGGCTGGTGCTGGCCTGGCCGATGAAGGCGCCTGCCGCGCGCGACTGAGGCCGCGCCGCCCACGCGGCGATCCAAACGATTTCAGCGATCGCCAGCCGGCATGTCGGGTGGCGTCGCGTCCTCGGCGGGCGGGTTGTCCGCGGGTGTTTCCATGCGCTGCGCGGGCGCCGCAGCAGCTTGCGCGGCATGGATCATCAGCGCCGCGAGGGTGGGGTAGAGCGGGCGGCTGATCAGGCGCGAGATCAGGCTGGCGAGCATGGCCGCCGCCATCAGGCTGAGCACCATGGCGCGACCGTCCACCATTTCCATCACGATGATGAACGAGGTTAGCGGGGCCTGGGTGGTGGCGGCAAGAAAACCCGCCATGCCCAGCGCAATCAGGATCGGTGCCAGATTGCGCGCCTCGTCGCCGAAGAAAAGTTGTGCCACGTCGTTGCCCACGCTGGCACCGATGGACAGCGAGGGCGCAAAGATCCCCGCGGGCACACCGCTCCAGCTGGTGAGCCAGGTGACCACCAGTTTGAGCAGGGTGTACACGCGGGAGAGTTCCGCATTGCCCGCCAGCATGTGCCGCACCTCGGAGGCGCCAGCGCCGAAGGTGGCGCCTCCGGTCACCATGCCGATCACGGCCACCGCCAGTCCGATGCCGGCCGCAAAGCGGACCGGGTGGGCGCGCCGGTAGGCGCTGACCCGGTCGGGCATGCCCTGGATCGAGGCCGCGAGCAGGCGCGAGAACAGGCCGCCGAGCACACCACACAACAGGGCCACCAGCAAACCGGGGAAAAACACACCCCAGCTCAGACGCGGCACCGCGATCGAGCCGAAATAGGTCAGGTTGCCAAAGAAGGAAATGCTCACCAGGCCGGCCAGCACAATGGCCGAGATGATGACGCCGTTGGTGCGCGAATCCATGCGCTTGGACAGCTCCTCGATCGCAAACACCACACCGGCCAGCGGTGCGTTGAAAGCGGCCGCGATGCCGGCGGCACCGCCGGCCACCAGCAACGCGTGGTCGTTCATGGCCGACCCGGGGCGCAGCCAGCGGCGCGCGTCGTGCAGCACACCGGCGGCCACCTGCACCGACGGCCCTTCGCGCCCGGCCGAGAGCCCGGCGAGCAGGCTGGCCGAACCCAGCGCCATCTTGCCCAGCGTGAGCCGCAGCGACACAAAATGGCGGCGTGCGCCGGTGTCGATCTGCGGGTCCAGGGCCGATATCACCTGCGGAATGCCCGAGCCGGCGGCGCCCGGAAAGTACCGCCGGGTGCACCAGACGATGGCCGCGGTGATGGCCGGCGTCCAGATCAGCACCGCCCAGGGCGCCACCTCGCGCAGGTGGTTGAACCACTCGAACGTGATCTCGCAAAGCATGGTGAACACGACCACGGAGAGGCCGGCGAGCACCGCGTAGCCCATCACGACGCTGCGATCGAGCCAAGCCCGGCCGTCGGACAGCTCGTTCTGCAGGTTCTGGAAGAAATTCGGTTCGCGATTCATGTCGGTGCGGATCATTGTGGCATCCCGTGCCGATAGCCGGCTGCGCGGGCCTTGCGGCACAATTGACCGCACCGCGCCCGGCACTCCCGCGCGCCTGCTGTCTTCCCGCACCTCCAAGGAAATCCCATGGCCTCCGTCAACAAAGTCATCCTCGTCGGCAACTGCGGCCGCGATCCCGAAATCCGTTACCTGCCTTCCGGCCAGGCGGTGGCCAACGTCAGCGTGGCGACCTCCAGCCGCCGCAAGGACAAGAACAGCGGCGAGATGATCGAAGACACGCAGTGGCACCGCGTCACTTTCTACGACCGCCTGGCCGAGATTGCCGGCGAGTACGTGAAAAAAGGCCGCCCGATCTATGTCGAAGGGCGTCTGAAATACGGCACCTACGTCGACAAGGCCACCGGCGTGGAGAAGAACACGGTCGACATCATCGCCACCGAAATGCAGTTGCTCGGCGGCCGCGAAGGCATGGGCGGTGGAGACGAGAGCGGTGGTGGTGGCAGCGGCTACTCGCGACCACCCGCCGCGCCCCGCGCCCCGGCGCCCGCTCAGCGCCAGGCTCCGGCGCCCGCACCGGCCCGCCCATCCAGCGGCTTTGACGACATGGACGACGACATTCCGTTCTAAAAGCCAGTCGGTTGCTTTTTGCCGATTGAAGGCCCGTTCTCATTGAGAGAGCGGGCCTTTTTCTTGGCCTTCAAGACCCTCCGGCAGCGGTTGGTGGTGGCGTCGCTGGCGGCACAATGCGACCCATGCAAGCCCCCAACGCAATCCCCCGCCCGCTGCCACCCGACGACCCGCTGCGCATCGAGCTGCACGACGAGGTGCATGCCCGTCCGCCTGCGCGCATCCGCCTGCCCGCGCTGGTGGTGTTCGTGGCGGTGTTCAACGATGGCGTCACCCGCGAGCAGGAGTGCGAGCACCTGCGTCGCATCCCGGGGCAGGAAAGCCTCGCGCCCGGGGATCTGCAAGGCAACTTCCTGCGCCTGCGGCTGCCGGGTTACACCTTGAAGTGGGAACGCCACACCGAGTTCAGCCGCTATTCGTTGGTGCAGCCCTTGCCCGACCAGGCCCACCTGGGCTTGTGCGAACCCGAGTTGCTGTCGCACCTGGTGTTGCCGGCCAACTGGCTGGCGTCGATCCCGGGGCGGACCTTTGTTGCCATCAAGCTGGCCATGGTGCATGGCGACCTGAGCCAGCCACAGGACGCGCTGGCCCTGGCCCGCACCTGGCTGGGCGAGCACACCGTGGTGGCCTCGCAGATGGGCAACAACGGTCACTCCATCGTGGCCACCGATTTCATGCTGCGCGACAGCGGCTTCGAACGGATGCTGGTGGTTGCACCGCCAGAGATCACCGAAACGCGCGCCGGGCGCATTTCCCAGCGCCTGCTGGAGATCGAGACCTACCGGCTGATGGCCTTGCGCGGTCTGCCGGTGGCCAAGCAGCTCGGCCCCCTGCTGGCCCAGAGCGAGCGCCAGCTGGCGGACATCACCGCCCAGATGGAAAACAAGAGCGCCACCGACGAGGCCTTGCTCGATACCCTGGTGGCGCTGGCCGCGGGCGTGGAGCGCACCACCGCCGAACACGCCTACCGCTTCTCGGCGACACGCGCCTACGACACCCTGGTGGCGCAGCGCATCGCCGAGCTGCGCGAGCGTGCGATCCCCGGCACACAGACCGTCGGCGAGTTCATGCAGCGGCGGCTGTCGCCGGCGATCGCCACGGTGGCGGCCAGCGCCCAGCGCCTGGCGTCCATGTCCGAGCGCATCAGCCGCACCAGTGCCCTGTTGCGTACGCGGGTGGACATTGCCACCGAGGCGCAGAACCAGCAGCTGCTGGAAAAGCTCACCCGCGGTCAGACGCTGCAGCTGCGCCTGCAGAGCACGGTGGAAGGCCTGTCGATCGCGGCCATTTCCTATTACGTGGTGAGCCTGCTGTATTACGGCATCAAGGCGCTCAAGGCCGGCGGTGCCCCGATCAACGCCGAGGTGGCCACCGGTGTCACGATCCCGCTGGTGTTGTGGGCGGTGTGGCACACGACACGCCGCATTCACAAGAAGCTGCACGTGGGCGACTGAGGTTGGCTCAAGGCGCTGCGGCGTGTCGCAGGCCGGCGCCGCGCACCTCGATGCGCACCGTGTCCACCACCACCCCACGTGTGTCCACCAGCTCGATGTGGTGCACGCCGGGCCAGGGTGCCCACTGGCCGGAGGCGCCACGCGCCACCACCTTGCCCGCGATGCGCCAGCGCAGGTTGGTCGCGTCACTCCGGAGCGCGAGCTGCTGGTGGCGCGGCGGGATGTCGGGGTCGAGCGCGACGATGGTGCCGGCGGTGGGGCTGAGTATGCGCGCCCGATCCTGCTGGCCGCGCGCCAGCGGTTCGCTGGCCAGGGCGCCCAGGGTCATCTGCGTCTGTTGGGTGCCGTCGAGAAACCATTCGCTGCGCGGTGGCTCCAGGCGCGGCGAAAACACCACCGCCTGCGCGACCAGGCCCGCGGGCGGGCGTGGCGCGTGGCTGGCTGGCGCGTGGGGTGCCTGGGTGTGCAGCCAGCGCATCAGAGCGGCCCAGACCGGCGCCGCGCCGGTGCCGCCACTGACCTGGCCCATCGGTGCACCGTCGGCGTTGCCCAGCCACACGCCCACCGTGTAGCGCGCCGACCAGCCCAGCGCCCAGCTGTCGCGCATGTCTTTGCTGGTGCCGGTTTTCACCGCGCTCCAGAAGCGGGTGGCGAGCACGCTGTCGGTGCCGAAGGTGGCGGCGCGGGCGTTGGCGTCGCTCAGGATGTCGGCCACGATGAAACTCGCACCCGCATCGATCACCGGCACGCCGGGCGCGACGGGATCGCCGTTGCGCCGTGGCGCCAGCGTCAGCGGCTCCAGCGGGTGGTAACGACCCTGGTTGGCCAGCGCGCGGTAGGCGTTGGTCAGGCGCAGCAGAGACACCTCGGCGCTGCCCAGGGCCAGCCCCAGGCCGAAGTGGTCGCCGGTTTCGCGCAGCGCCAGACCGAGCGCGTTGAGTTGCTGGTGGAAGCGGTTGGCCGAGACCATGGCCAGCGTGCGAACCGCCGGGGTGTTGAGTGAGGACGCAAGCGCGGTGCGCACCGACACCCAGCCCTGGAAATGGCGGTCGTAGTTCTGCGGGATGTACAGGCCGCTGGGGGTGGCGATGTGGGTGGGCGCGTCTTCGATCAGCGAGGCGGCGGTGAGCCGGCGCTGGGCGATCGCCTGGGCGTAAAGAAAGGGCTTGAGGGTGGAGCCGGGCTGGCGCTGGGCCAGCACCGCGTCGACCTCGGGCGCGGCGCTGAGCGCGCCCGACGAGCCGACCCAGGCCAGCACCTCACCGCTGCGGTTGTCGAGCACCAGCACCGCGCCGTCGCTCACGCGCTGGCTGTGCAGCTCGCGCAGTTGCTGCGTCAGCAGCCCGATCGCCTGGCGTTGCAGTGGCGCCCAGAGCGTGGTGCGCAGTTCGGTGGGGTGGTGCGCGGTCGGGTCACCCATGGCCTGGGCCAGCGCCCGGCGCGCGGCGTGCGGCGCGATGCCGTCGCTCGGAGACCAGTCGCGCCGCTGCAGCCGCGCCGCCATGCCCCAGCGCAGCGGCGCACAATTCGGCGTCGGTGCCCGTTCGGCCGTGGCCAGGCTTTGCCAGACCTTGCAGGTGCGCGCGGCCACCCGCTCGGGCGCGGCATTGGGCGCGCGCACCAGCGCAGCGGCCAGTGCCGCTTCTTCGTTGTTCAGACCGTGTGGCGCCTTGCCGAACAGGCTGCGCGCGAGCGCATCAATGCCGACCAGCTCGCCGCGAAACGGCACCAGGTTCAGATAGGCCTCCAGGATCTCGTCCTTGCGCCAGCGGGTCTCCAGCTCGCGCGCCGTCACCACCTGGCCGAGCTTCTGGCCCCAGCTGCGCCCGCCAGGTCCCACACGCAGCTCCTCGTCGATCAGGCCGGCGAGCTGCATGGTGATGGTGGAGGCGCCGCGGGTCTGGCTGTGCCACAGGCGCCCCCAGGCGGCGGCCGCAGCGGCACGCCAGTCGACACCGCTGTGCTCAAAGAAACGGCGGTCTTCGCTCAGGATCAGCGCATGGCGCAGCGCAGGCGACATGTCCTGCAGCCGCACCCACTCGCCCTGGCGCCGCTGCGGGTTGCTGCGCAGACGCTGCAGCAGCTCGCCGTGGCGGTCCAGCACCCGGGTGTCCGAGCTCAGCTGACCGGTCCGCACCGCCTCGAAGCCCGGCAGCGCCGCAACCGCGCCGCCGCTGGCCAGCGCGAGGGTGGCCAGCAGGGCCCGCGCGTGCAGGCGAGGCGCTTGCATCAGGGACGCGCCTCCACCGCCATGCGCGCGTTCGGCGCTTCGCCGAACACCTCGGGCGCGTACAGCGCTTCCACCCGTGTCGGTGGCACCGCGAAGTCGCCCACGTTGTTCAGCCGCAGCGTGTACTGCAGCTGCACCGTGCCCTTGGGCAGGTAGCGGTAGTAGCTGCGGTAGGCTTCGAAGCTGCGCTCCTCGAAGGCGGGCCAGGTGTGGCCAGAGCTGGTTTCGCCCTGGGTGGCGATGACCGAATCGCGCCCCAGACCACTGCCCAGAATGCTCGCGCCGGCGGGCACCGGGTCGCTCACCACGACCCAGGTCATGTCGGTGCTGGCAGTCACCTGGAGCGTGACTCGCCACAGGTCGCCACGGCTGTAGCGGCCCGGCACCGCCTGCTCGATCGGGGTGAGGGTCTTGTGCACCTGGTAGCCGGCGAAGAAGGCTTGCGTGCGGGGTACCGCGGCGAGCGACTGCACGGTGAGCCAGGGCTGGCCGCTGCCGTCCTGCATCACGTTCAGGGTGTGGGGCGTGCTGCCCGCCGGCCAGGGCAGCTGCATGCTGTTGTTGAGCCAGCCGGTGGTGGGTGTGGCGACCGCACCGATCGCGGGCGCCGCACTGGCCTCGGCCTTCTTGACCTGCGACCAGTCGACGCTGGCCTGTGCGGCGCCCAGGCTCGCTTCCGTCTTGCCCTGCACCGGTGTCGATTCGAAGCGGGCCGAAAATTGCTGCAGCGCCAGACCACCCCAGAGGTTGGCGGTGGTGGTGGACCACACGCCGCGCGTCTGCCGGCCGATCAGTCCGGTGGCCAGGCGCCCCAGTTCATCCTTCCAGTCGGGCTCGTCCATCACAGCCAGCAGCAGGCGCGCGGCGTTCACGTCGGCGTTCTGCATCAGCCACCACCAACCGTCCTCGCGCTCGGTGCTGAAACTGGTGCGTGTGCCCTGCTGGTTCAGGCGCGCGCGCAGCGTCTGCTGCACCTCGCGCAGGCGCTCGGCGCGTTGGGGCACCTCGGGCAGGCGCTGCAGGATGTGCAGCCAGTCGATCAGCGCATGGGTCGGCCAGCTCTGCGGCGCGATCTCCAGGCTTTGCAGCATTTTGGGTGTCGCCAGCCGGTAACGCGAGAGCGCTTCGATCGCGGCCAGCTTGCGCACCGCGAGGTCGGCGCGCGGACTCCAGAAGCGGCGCTCAATGCGGCCTTCGACAAACGCGGTGAGCCCGCGCTGCATGGCGGACAGCGCGTCGGGTGGCAGGGCAAACGCCGGGTCGGTGCTGGCGATTTCCGCCGAGGCCGCGAGCAGGTAGGCGGTCAGCGTGTCGCTGCCCTGGTTGCCGTCGCCCTCGCGTGGCGGGAAGTAGTTGGCCAGGCCATCACCGTCCAGGTAGGTCGGCAGACGACCCATCAACGTGGACCAGCGCGCCGCGTCGCGCAGGCCGATGGCCTGGCTGGTGAGCTGCTCCAGGCAGGTGTACGGGTAGTCGGCAAACCAGCGCTGCAGCGCCGGCAAACCGTCGGCCAGCGTGGGTTGCAGGAACAGGCTCAGGCCACCGCGCAGGGCGCCGTCAGACCCGCGCAGCGCCTGCGCCGGTGCGCTCACCGGCAACGACAGCGGGGCTTCGAGCTGCACCAGCGTGGCCTGCTGCACCACCAGCGGCACAGCGGGCACGATGCGCTGGCCGATCTTGATCGCATCGCTGGCGCCCGATCGGCTGTCCTTGACGTTCACTTCCCACAGCAGCGCCTGCAAGCGCCCCTGTCCCAGTGGCACCGGCGCGACCGTGTCCCAGAAAATCTCCTGCGACGCGCCCGCCGCCAGCGTGAGCGACTGCGCCGGCAGTTGCAGACCGGTGGCGCGCGCGCTCACCGCAAGCTGCATCGCTTCGGTGGTGGTGTTGCGCAGCGTGAACTGGGCGCGAAACGGATCGCCCTCGCGCACCAGTGGCGGCAGACCGCTGATGATTTGCAGGTCTTGTGTGGTGCGCAACTCGGTGCGACCGGTGCCAAACGACATCAGGCCGTCTTCCACCACCGCCACCACCTCGAAGCGGCCGATGCTGTCGTTGAGCGGCACCCGCACCAGCGCCTCGCCCTTCTCGTCAAGCACGACGCTGGGCTGCCACAGCAGCAGCGTGTCGAACAGCTCGCGCGTGGCGCTGCGCCCGCCGCCGCCGCCGGCCGGTACCGCCTTGCGGCCGTAGTGGCGCCGGCCGATGATTTCCATCTGCGCGGTCGCCGTTTGCACACCCCAGGGCCTTCGCTGGTACATCGCGGCTAGCAACTGCCAGCTCGGGTTGGGACTGAGCTCGAGCAGGGCCTGATCGACCACCGCCAGCGTGAGCTCGGCATGGGCTGCGGGCTGGCCGTCGAGCCGGGTGGCTTTCACGCGCACCGTGGCGGTGTCGCGCACCGGGTAGCTGGCTTTGTCGGGCGTGAGCGCGACCGCGATCTGGTGCGCCTTCACCCCCACCCGCAGCTCGGCCACGCCGAGCCGGTAGGCCGGCTTGCTCAGATCGATCAGCGCGGTGGGCGCCACGATCTCGCGGCCGTCGTACCAGAACGCGCTCCACCATTCGCGTGGTGACTTGAAGCCCCAGGTGAAGAAGCTGTACCACGGCACCTCGCGGATGCGACCGCGCAGCGCGAGCACGCTCACGTACACGTTGGGCCCCCAGCTGTCGCCCACCTTGAGTTCGATGGTCGGATTCTTTCCGCTGAGCTGGACCACCCGTGTCTCCATCACGCCCTCGCGCTCGATCGCCACCAGCGCGGTGGCCGAGCGAAACGGCATGCGCACCTGCAGCCGCGCGGTGTCGCCGGGCAGCAGGTCTTTCTGTTCGGCCACGATCTCCATGCGGTCGTGGTCTTCGCCGCCAAACCAGATCTCGCCCTGGCGCGTCACGTAGACCGAGGCCGCGCTCTGGTGGCTGCGACCGGCGCTGTCGGTGGCGGTCACGATCAGCTCCACCTCGCCCGCCTGCTTCAGGCTGGTGGTGCAGTGCAGCTGCCCCGCCGTGTCGCTGCTGCCCGCGCACACCTGGCCCAGGTCGTGTACCTGGGTGCGGTTGTCGTAGGTGTAGAAGCCACCGACCATGCGCTTGCGGGTGGTGGTGACGGTGCGCGATTGCGCGCGCACGCTGAGCTTGACGCCGCGCTGCGGCTGGCCGTCGATGCCGAGCGCGAGTGCGGTCAGTGCCACGTCTTTGCCGCTGGCCACCCAGTCGTCGGCGCGGATACCGGCAATCACCGCTGCCGGCCAGCGCGTGCTGACCTGGCGCAGCGTCTGCACCTCGCCATTGGGGTCGGCGTAGCTGGCCTCGATCACCAGTTCCTGGGGTCGGGTGCTGGGCGGCAGCTGGCCGATCACGGTGCGGCCCTGGCCTTGCGCGTCGAGCGTGAGCGCCAGCTTGTCGGCCACCAGCTTGGGGGCATCGCTGGGTGGGATGTCGCCTTTGCTCTCCTCGTCTGCGAAGACATCACCGGCCATCCCTGGCGTTTCGGTGGACCGCGGCGCGTCGAAGCGGAACCCGTCATAACCGCTGAACTGCAGCCACTTCTCGCGCAGCAGCGCGGAGACCTGGGTGCGCAGGCGCGCCGCCGGCCCACCCGCGAGGTAGTTCACCTGCAGGCTCACCGGCACCTCGGCGGTTGCGATCAGCGGCTGCGGGTCCGCGGTGCTCAACCGGCCTTCGAACACCGGCAGACGGAATTCCTCGACCCGGAAACTGCCACTGTCGAACGACTCGGCGCTTGGGCCCGTGCGCTCCATCCCCACCTGGTAGCGACCCAGCTTGGCCGCGGGCGGCACCTGCCACTCGCTGGTGGCCACCAGACCACCGCTGCGGGTCTTGTGCCAGGCCAGCGGCAGCCGCGTCTGCTGCCCGCTGCCTTCGTGGGTAATCACCAGCACCTCGGGTGTGCGCTCGGGCAGCGCCAGGCCCTGCCGCGTCTCGACCCGGATCAGGTGTTTCATCGACAGCTTCTCGCCCGCGCGCAACAGGTTGCGATCGAGCACCGTGTGCACACGCTCGTCGGGTTGCGGCCGGTCGCTGGTGGGCAGGTTGAAGCGCCAGGCCTCGATGCCGCGGTCCCAGTGGCTCCAGACGAAGGCGAGATCCGCCACGCCATCGGCGCCGGTGGCACGTGCGCTCACAAAATACGACCGGCTGGCGTCGCCCATGTCGGCGCAGGCCGGGGCCTCGGGCAAAGCGGGGTCGAAGCGGGCCAGACCGTCTTTGTCGCTGGCCGCGCTGGCCAGCGCCTTGCCGTTGCAGTCGGACACCTGCACCGTGGCGCCGGCCACCGGCTGGCCTGTGTCCAGCGTGGTGACCCAGACCAGCGCGTTGTCGCGCCCGCGCTTGAAATGCACGCCCAGGTTGGTCACCAGCGCCGAGCTGCGCACGTACACCGTGCGGCCGGCGCCGTGCGCCGGATCGAGCAGCGCCCGGCCCAGCGCGGGCGAGGCGATCTCCAGCACTTGAAAGCCGGGCGACAGTGGAATGCCGACCACCTCGAACGGCCGCGGCTCGCCCGTCTGGGCGCGCGGCAGGCTGAGCTTGCGCGCCGACGTCAGGCCCTGCAGCAGCGAAACCATGCGCGTGGGCACCCAGCGTTTGTCCTCCTGGCCCACCGGTTGCGGCAACGGTGTGCGCGCGACCGCCTGTGCCTGCTCGCGCGGGATTTCCGAGCGATCAAACCGCTGCAGCCGGCCCAGCCAGCGCACGATCTCGGCGTCGGTCTGCAGCGCCAGCGTGCTGACCTCACCGACCGCCAGGCCTTGCAGCGGCAGATCGGCTTCCACCCGGCGCAGCGTCACGGGCAGCAGCGCCTGCCCGTCCGGCTCGGCCAGGCGCTCGATCACACCAAACGGCGCCGCGGCAAATTTCGCCAGCGGCGGCATGGCTCCGGTGGCCACCGCCATCGGGAAGGTGCCGGCGTTGTCGCTGACGCGCCCGGCGTCGTCGACAAATCCCGCAGGCAAGGTGATGCGGTAACGCGTGTTCTCGGGAAAGGGTGGCGCAAAGCGCACCGCGTCCACATGGCTTTGTCCCTGTTGGTGGTCCTCGATCTGCGCTGCGACCGGCTGGCCGCCGGCCTGCGGCAGCAGCCGGATCGCCAGCGCCCGGTCGCGTGCCACCGGCGCGCTGAAGCGCAGTTCCATCGCGCGCAGCGGCAGGCAGTCGGCCTGGGCGTTTTCGCGCTGGCAGGCAAATTCCAGCGAAAACGGTTCACGCACCTCGAACACGCGCTGTTGCGCCCGGCGGCTCACCACCCCGCCGGGGGTGGCGATGCCGGCACCGAACACCAGCTGCACGCGCGCCGCCGGCGTGAGCCGTCGACCGCAGCTCAGCACCGCCAGACTCAGTGGATCGGCCTCGGTCTCGGCGACGATGCCACGCGCCTTGAGCAGCGCGCGCCTCGGCTCGCCGCCCACCCACTGCACCGGCAGCCGCTCGCCCACACCTTCGAGCTCGCACCAGCTGTGTGCCAGCAGGCTGGCGCGTGTGACCTGCCCTGCAAAGCGGACCACAAAGTGCTGCTCTTCGTCGATGGTGGCCTCGTTGCCCGGCCAGGTGCGCAACAACACCGGCCCGCCGGTGCCGAACACAAAGCGCTGGGTGCCCGCGATCGCCTGGCCCTCGGGCGAACGGAAACCCGCGGCCACGTCGGCGGTGCAGCGGGTGCCGGGCGGCAGCGGTTGTTTGAAATCGAACACCCACTGGCGCTCGTTGAGCCAGCGCCCGGTGCCCTGGGCCGCGGGTTCACACCGCAGCCGCAGCGGTGCGGTGGCCTGTGCGTCACCCAGGGGCACCGCCGGCTTGTCGAACCGCACCGACACCTGCTCCACCCGCGACACCTCGCCCTGCGGCGAAAACCCCGCGACCGCCAGCGCCCGGGCCGCCGGCGCCAGGCCCAGCGCCAGGCACCCGACCCAGCCCGCCCGCACCACCGTGTTCCAACGTCTCACCTGCCACCTCCGAAAGCGCGTGGCCCGGTGGGCACGCCATGCCGATCGATTGTGCGGCAGGCTGAGCCGAGGTGACAGCGCTTGAGAAATCGCAAAGACAGTGGCGCATCGCTTGGGCAAGACTGGACACTTGGTTCAGCTAAGTGGGCCGTGCGCGCAGGAGACACACCATGTACCCGTATCCGAACTCCCACGCCACCGCGCCGGTGCGGCGCCGGTGGCATCGTGCCCTGGCGCTGCTGGTGTGGGTGCTGGCCGCACCATTGGTGCTGGCCGCTGCGCCAGGCAAATCCACCGCCGACCACAGCAGATTCAAGGAACTGCAAGGCCCGTTCAAGACCGGTGAAGAAGTCACCAAGGCCTGCCTGAGTTGCCACAACGAGGCCGCCAAGCAGGTCATGGGCACACGCCACTGGACCTGGGAGTACACCAACCCCGACACCGGACAGAAGCTGGGCAAGAAGACCATGCTCAACAGCTTCTGCATCGGTGACCGTTCCAATGAGGCGTTCTGCCAGTCGTGCCACATCGGCTACGGCTGGAAAGACAAAAAACTTCGATTTCACCCAGCAAAGCAAAGTCGACTGCCTGATCTGCCACAACACCGGTGGCTACAAGAAGCCTGCGGGACTGGCCGGCGAGGTCGCGACCGAGCGCACCGAGTACCCGCCCGGCTCGGGCAACTTCATCGACCCGGTCGACCTGGTCATGGTGGCCCAGCACATTGCCAAGACCAGCGCCGCCACCTGCGGCAGCTGCCACTACGCCGGCGGCGGTGGCGACGGGGTGAAACACGGCGACCTCGATTCCTCGCTCAACAAGGCCGACAAATCGCTCGACGTGCACCTGGCCAGCAAGGCCAACGGTGGCGCGGGCTTCACCTGTGCCACCTGCCACCAGGCCGACGGCCACCAGATCGCGGGCAGCCGCATCAGCATGACGGCGGCCGACCCGCATGGGCCGATGTTGCGCGGCGACACGGTGCACGCCGGGCGCAACGCCGCCACCTGCCAGAGCTGCCACGGCGACAAACCGCACAAACAGCCTTCGCTCACGGTGCAGCTGCTCAACAACCACACCAACAAGCTCGCCTGCCAGAGCTGCCACATCCCCAGCTTTGCGCGCGGCGGCGTGGCCACCAAGATGGCCTGGGACTGGTCCACCGCTGGCAAGAAAAACGCCCAGGGCAAGCCTTACGAGACCAAGGACGAACGCGGACACGTCATCTATTCCAGCAAAAAGGGCGATTTCAAGCTGGCGGAAAATGTGGTGCCCGACTACGTGTGGTTCAACGGCAAGGTGACCTACACCACGCAGGAAGACACGATCGACCCGACCCAGCTGGTGAAGATCAACGATTTCCACGGCAGCCCCGACGAGTCGGGCGCACGCATCTGGCCTGTCAAGCGCTTCACCGGCAAACAGCCTTACGACAAAGTGCATCTGCAATTGCTGGTGCCACACACCGCCACGCCCGACGACACCGCGCTGTGGTTCAACTACGACTGGCCCAAGGCCCTGAAAGCCGGCGCCGAGGCCGCCGGCAAGCCGTTCTCGGGCGAGTTCGATTTTGTGAAAACCGAAATGCTCTGGCCCACCACCCACATGGTGGCGCCTGCCAAAGACGCGGTGGCCTGCGCCTCGTGCCACACCAGCGCCGCCAAGAGCCGGCTCGGTGACTTGCCCGGCGTGTACCTGCCCGCGCGCGATCACCAGCCCTGGATCGACCGCCTGGGCTGGCTGGCGGTGATCGGTGCACTGGCGGGTGTGCTGCTGCACGGTGGCGCGCGTGTTCTGACCCACCGCCGCACTTCCCGGGAGAAACACCATGGCTGATTTTGTCGCTGCCCCACCCGATCTGGGCACCGTGTCGCACGGTCGCATGTACATCTACAAGCGCTACGAACGCTTCTGGCACTGGTCACAGGCGCTGCTGGTCATCACCATGCTGGTCACCGGCTTCGAGGTGCACGGCAGCTACCACCTGCTGGGTTTTGCACCCGCGGTGCGCCTGCACACGCTGGCGGCCTGGGTGCTGCTCACGCTCTGGGCCTTCACCATCTTCTGGCAGTTCACCACCGGCGAGTGGCGCCAGTACCTGCCCACCCACAAAAAGGTGGTGGCCATGGCGATCTACTACTCGTGGGGCATGTTCCGTGGCGCGCCGCACCCGTTCAAGAAGACCGCACAGAAGAAACACAACCCGCTGCAGCGCCTGGCCTACCTGGGCTTGCTGGCGTTGATTTCACCGCTGATCTGGGGCTCGGGCCTGCTTTACCTGTTCCGGGCCTGGTGGCCTGATTTGGGCGTTGACCAGTGGCTCACGCTGGAGTGGGTGGCCTGGGCACACACGGCGGGTGCGTTCATGATGCTCACCTTCGTCATCGTCCACGTCTACCTCACCACCACCGGCCACACGCCCACCGCGCACATCCAGTCCATGCTCACCGGCTGGGAAGAGCTGCACGAGGACACACAGGCGCATGCCTGAAACGCCGACCATCCGTTTTCACCCAAGGTTCGCACCATGAAGCAACTGCATTTCCAGGAAAAGTACCCGATCACGGTGGTCGACATCGCCAAGACCGAGACCCGCTACACCAGCGTGGACGAGATCGTCGGCTACTTCAAGGCCTGTATCGAGGAAACGCCGCGTGTGAGCTTCATCGCCACCTTCGACCACCTGGCCCACACACGGGCCATCGGCGGCGAGGTGGCGCCCGGGATTCGCGCGGCGACCAACGTGCTGTTCTGCTTCGGCCACGCCTTGCCCAATCCGCAGGTGCTCGCGGTGCGCCCACGCTCCATCGGCATCGCCGACATGGGCGAGCACTTCGTGGTGAGCTTCATGGACGCACCGATGAAGCCCGCCAACGACGCGATGCAGGCCTGGACGCTGGCCCTGCGCAACCGGTGATCCCCCGCTGCACACCAAGGAGCCGAGCATGTGGGCAACTCTGAATTGGCTGCAGAAGAACCTGGTCTGGAGCATCCCGCTGTCCATGCTGGTCGGCTTGCTGTTTGGTCAGCTGACCGAACCCGCGTTTCTTCGCGCCGCCATCCTGCCGCTGACCTTTCTCATGGTCTATCCCATGATGGTCACGATGAACCTGCGCGAGCTGGTCAAGCCCGGCGGCAACCGCTTGCAGGGCTTCACGCTGGCGATCAACTTTTTGCTTATGCCGGCGATTGGCTACGGTATCGGCCTGCTGTTTTTTGCCGAGCAACCGCTGGCGCGCCTCGCGCTGCTGCTCACCGCGCTGCTGCCCACCTCGGGCATGACGATTTCCTGGACCGGCTTTGCCAAGGGCAACGTGCCGGCGGCGGTGAAGATGACGGTGGTGGGCCTGATCGTGGGCTCACTCTTGGCGCCTGTTTACCTGAAGGCGCTGCTCGGCGCGGTGGTTGACATTCCCATGCTGCAGGTGTTCATGCAGATTCTGCTGATCGTCTTTTTGCCGCTGGTGCTGGGCAACATCACACAGCGCGTGCTCATTGCGCGCCACGGCGAGCCTCGCTTCAATGGGCATTTCAAGCCCAAGTTCCCGCCGTTTTCCACGCTGGGTGTGCTGGGCATCGTGTTTGTATCGATGGCGCTCAAGTCGCAGGCCATCGTGAGCCAGCCTGCGCTGTTGCTGCACTACCTGGGACCGCTGGTGCTCATGTACGCGATCAACTTCGTGATCAGCACCTTGGTGGGCAAGGCGATGTTTGCGCGCGGCGATGCGATCGCACTGGTCTACGGCACCGTCATGCGCAACCTCTCGATTGCGCTGGCCATTGCCATCGGCGTGTTTGGCGAAAAAGGCGCCGACGGCGCCCTGCTGATCGCGCTGGCCTACATCGTGCAGGTGCAGGCGGCGGCCTGGTACGTGAAGCTCACCGACCGCCTGTTCGGTGTCCCGCCGGTGCCCAAATCGGCGTGACCGCAACGTTTTGAACCCTTGAGAACACCATGGAAGCCTTCCAGGACCACTACCCAGAAAACGTGTCGCACTGCTACGGATGCGGCAGCTTGAATACCCACGGGCACCAGATCAAGACGGTCTGGGAGGGCGATGAGACCGTGACCCGTTTCATGCCCGAGCCGTACCACACCTCGGTGCCCGGATTCGCCTACGGCGGGCTGATCGCCTCGCTGATCGACTGCCACAGCACCGGGACCGCGGCCGCTGCAATGTACCGGCAGGCGGGTCGAGAGATGGATTCGCAGCCCCCGTTCCGCTTTGTGACCGGCTCGCTGCATGTGGACTTCCTCAAGCCCACGCCGCTGGGCGAGCTGACACTGCGCGGTACGGTGAAAGAAATCAAGGGCCGCAAGGTCATCGTCGAAACCACGGTGTTCGCCGGCGGTGTGGCCACCGCGCGCGGCGAGGTGGTGGCGGTGCAAATGCCCGAGAGCTTTGGCCGTTGAGCGGCACACCCTCGCCGCACGGTGCGAGTTTTGAGAGCGAGACACGGCGCCAGGCTGAACGCCGCAATGAAATCGGCGCCCTGGGAGACGCCGTTTTTCATCGGTGGGGTTCGCTCAGAACGCCAGGCTGTTCACACCGGGCTTGAGCAGATGGGCCGCCACGTCGGCCGGCTTGGCCGGGGTCACGCCGGGGATCAGATCGCTGGGCTGTTTGCCGGTGTTGGGCAGGTACAAGGCGCAGATCTCCACTGTGGCGCCGGCCTTGATGACACCTTGCAGCATTTGCTGGGTGGTCACGTCGCGCGGCTTGAGCTTGGGCAGTTCCTTGCCGATCAGGGCGATGTCACCCGCGGCGTCGCACAGCAACACGCGCACGTTCGCTTTCTGTTCCAGCGCCTGACCGGCGAGCACCAAGCCTGCGCCCTGTGCCATGGCGCTGCCGCTGTGGATGTTGACAAACAGCTCTTCGGCCTGGGCGGCGCTGGCGCAAAGCAGGGTGGCGGCGGTGAGGGCGATCAGACGTTTCATGCAGGAGACTCCTTGGGTGTTTGAGGGGGGGTATCGGGCCAGCAGGCGCCGGTCAGTCGATTCTTCATACACTCCGTTGGACGTCCATGAGAAAAAGCAAAGCCGCAGCCCCCGACAGCTTTGACACGGAGCCGAGATGAACCCGATTGCCCACCCCGATCCCGACCATTTGCCGGTCTGCAACGATGAGCTGGACCTGCTCGCCGAACTGGTGCCGTTGCAGGCGCAGAACATCATCGAGCTGGGTTGTGGCAACGCCAAGCTTGCGCGCACCCTGCTTGAGCGCTGGCCGCAGTGCCGCGTCACCGGGCTGGAGGTCGATGCGGTGCAGCACGCCAAAAACCTGGCGAGCCCGCAGGCGGGCCTGAGCTTTGTGGCCGCCGGTGCCCAGGCCGTGCCGTTTGCGGACGCCTCGTTTGATCTCGCGCTGATGCTCAAGTCGCTGCACCACGTGCCCATGGCGAGCATGGACGCGGCGCTGGCCGAGGTGGCGCGGGTGCTGCGACCGGGTGGTTGCCTCTATGTCTCCGAGCCCATCTATGGCGGCGCCCTCAACGCGCTGGTGCGGCTCTACAACGACGAAGGTGTGGTGCGCCCGGCGGCGCAGGCCGCACTGGACCGGGCGCTGGACAGTGGTGTGCAGTGGGAGGCGCTGGCCGAACGCCGCTTTGCGCAGCCGGTCCATTTCGCCAGCTTCGACGACTTTGCGCAACGCATGATGTACCCCAGCTTCGCCGACCACCGGATTGACGACGATCTGCTGGCGCGTGCACGCGCCGCGTACGCGCCTCACCAGGGCGCCGATGGGGCGTCGTTGGTTCGACCGCTGCATGTGCGCGTGCTGCGCCGCAAGGGCTGACCAGGCCCCAGCATCTCACCAACCGATGCCCGTTTCCCGGAGACGACACCATGAACACGCCAAGCCGCTACAGCCCCCCTCTTGTGGCCCTGCACTGGCTCACGCTGCTGCTGCTGGCCGCCGTCTACGCGCTGATGGAGTTCAAGGGCATCTTCCCCAAGGGCAGTGCCGAGCGCGAGGCAATGAAGAGCTGGCACTTCACGCTGGGCATGACGGTGTTTGTGCTGACGGCCGTGCGCCTGCTGCTGCGGTTGGTGAGCACACGCCCGCCCATCGTGCCCGCACTGACGCACTGGCAGGAGCTGGCCAGCAAGGGGATACACGGGTTGCTGTACCTGCTGCTGCTTGGGCTGCCGATCGCGGGCTGGCTGGTGGTCAGTGGCACGGGCGGCCATGTGGCCTTCTGGGGTGTCGAGCTGCCGGCCTTGATGGGGCCTGACAAGGCGCTCGCGCGCGACATCAAGGAGGTGCACGAAACAGTGGCCAGCATCGGCTATGTGCTGATCGGCCTGCACGCGGCCGCGGCGCTGTACCACCACTATGTGGTGCGCGACAACACACTGCTACGCATGCTGGGGCGCAAGACCCGAACCGTTCGGTAGGGCAGCAAGCCAGCACCCCGGCAGCCGCCGGGGTGCTGGCTTCAACCGGTCACAGCGACTTGGTCGAGTAGTACCAGTCCACCGTGTTGTAGCCTTCACCCGCGCGCTTGGCCAGGGCTTCGGCGGTCTTGGGCGGCGGCACGATCACATCGCAACCGGGTGTCCAGCCTTCGGGCGTGGCGATGGCGTTCTTGTCGCTGGTCTGCATCGCCTGCAACAGGCGCACAAACTCCTCGATGCTGCGGCCGTTGCTCATCGGGTAATAAACCATGGCGCGCAGGATGCCGTTGGGATCGATGAAGAAGGTCGCGCGGACCGCCTGTGTGTCGGCCGCACCGGGGTGCACCATGCCGTAGGCGCGGGCCACGTCCATCTTGATGTCTTCGATGATCGGGAAGCTGATCTCGACGCCGAATTTCTCCTTGATGCTCTGTGTCCAGGCGAGGTGCGAGTACAGGCTGTCGATCGACAAACCGAGTAACTCGCAATTCATGCTGCGGAAGGTGTCGGCATGTTTCTGAAATCCGATGAACTCTGTGGTGCAGACCGGGGTGAAGTCGGCTGGGTGCGAGAACAGGATCAGCCATTTGCCTTTGTAGTCCGCGAGACTGCGGTCGCCATGGGTGGTCTTGGCGTTGAAGGCGGGAGCGGCTTCGTTGAGGTGCGGAAAAGTGGCGGTGGTGGTGTCCATGAGGGCTCCTTGGCGGGGTGGATGAAATTTCCGACCAGACGCATGGTCTGATCGATAACTTCAGTGTCCGGCTTCGGAGCCGCCTGGCGCTTGTGATATGTCAAGCGCCCGATTGGCAATACCGATCGCGCCGATAGCGATCGGTTGCCCCGTGTCAGATGGTGCTGGCCGCGTCGGTGGTGATCACGCCGCCGCCCAGGCACACTTCGCCGTCGTAGACCACCGCACTCTGGCCGGGGGTCACCGCCCATTGGGGCTCGGTGAAGCGCAGCGTGAAGTGCTGTTCGTCCCCGGCTTGCAATGCGCAGGCGGCATCGGACTGCCGGTAGCGTGTCTTGGCCGCCAGCGTTCCAGCGGCCGGCGCGTGCCCCGAGACCCAGCTCGCGTCCTGCGCGCGCAGCGCTTCAGACAGCAGCCAGGGGTGGTCGTGGCCCTGCACCACCCAGAGCGTGTTGTGTTCGAGGTCCTTGCGCGCGACGAACCAGGGCGCGTGTTCGTTGCCACCCTTCTGCGCGCCCCGCTCGCGCAGGCCCCCGATCCCCAGTCCCTGCCGCTGGCCCAGGGTGTAAAAACTCAGGCCCACGTGTTGCCCGACGGTGCGGCCATTCGGATCCCTGATGGCGCCGGGTTCCTTGGCGATGTAGCGGTTCAGGAAGTCGCGAAACGGCCGCTCGCCGATGAAGCAGATGCCCGTGCTGTCCTTCTTTTTTGCATTGGGCAGACCGATCTCGGCCGCGAGGCGGCGCACCTCGGTCTTGGGCAGTTCGCCCACCGGAAACAGCGTCTTGCTCAGCTGTGCCTGGTTGAGGCGGTGCAGGAAGTAGCTCTGATCTTTCAGCGGGTCCAGGCCTTTGAGCAGTTCGAATTCGCCCGTGCCGCTGGCGGTACCCTCGGGTCTCCGCTCGCGAACCCGCGCGTAGTGACCGGTGGCAATTTTTTCGGCCCCCAGGCGCATCGCGTGGTCCAGGAACGCCTTGAACTTGATCTCGGCGTTGCACAGGATGTCGGGGTTGGGTGTGCGCCCGGCCTGGTACTCGCGCAGGAATTCGGCGAACACCCGGTCCTTGTATTCGGCGGCGAAATTGACGTGTTCGATCTCGATGCCGATCACGTCGGCCACGGCTGCGGCGTCCACGAAGTCGATGTTGGACGAGCAGTATTCGCTGTTGTCGTCGTCCTCCCAGTTTTTCATGAAGATCCCGATGACCTCGTATCCCTGCTGCTTGAGCAGGTACGCGCTCACCGCGGAATCGACACCGCCACTCAGACCGACCACCACCCGCTGTTTGTTTGCCATGGCGGGATTATCCCAGCGCGTATCCGGCGGCGCGCTGTGCCAGACTCTGACCATGAGCGCGTCGTCGTCCCACACCGTCCTCGAATCCGAAGTCGAGTTCACCGCGATCCGGGCCCAGGGATCGGGTGGGCAGAACGTGAACAAGGTGTCGAACGCGGTGCACCTGCGGTTTGCGATCCACGGCTCCTCGCTGCCCGAGGCAGTCCGGCAGCGTCTGCTGGCCTTGAGCGATCAGCGCATCACCACCGAAGGTGTGGTCGTGATCAAGGCGCAGACCAGCCGCAGTCTGGAGCAGAACAAGCTGGAGGCGCTGGCGCGGCTGCAGGCCATGATCGACAGCGTGGCCACGCTCCCCAAGCCGCGCAAAGCCACCCGTCCCACGCTGGGCTCACAACGCCGCCGTATCGAGGGCAAGGTGAGCCGCGGGCAGGTCAAGGCGCTGCGCGGTCGCGTGTCGGGCGCCGACTGAAGGGGCTCAGCCCGGTCCGGCCTGCACCGATGGGTCGGTGAACACCGCGTCCATCGGATAGCGCTGCCCGGCTGCGTGGTCTTCGATGCAGCGCAACACCAGCGGGCTGCGGTGGCGAGAGACGCTGGCGCGCACCTCGTCCAGCGTGAGCCAGAGCGTGCGCACGATGCCGTGGTCCAGGTTGCGCGCCGGATCGAAGGTGCCCAGCTCGCCACCGTAGGCAAAGCGCAGGTAGGTGATGTCTTCGCCCGTGGTCGGGCGCTGGAAGCGCTGCAGGTAGATGCCGATCAGCGTGGTGGGGGTGAAGTGGTGTGCGGTTTCTTCCAGCGCCTCACGCGCCACACCCTCGGCCGGGCTTTCGCCCGGGTCGAGGTGGCCGGCCGGGTTGTTCAGGCGCAGACCCTCGGGCGTGTGTTCTTCCACCAGCAGGTAGCGACCACCCTGCCCGATGATCGCGGCCACGGTGACACTGGGTTTCCATCGTGTGTCCATGTCGCCGATTATCCGGGTCCGGGCGGGCCGCCCACGCGGCCATCAAATGGGCGAGCGGGTTCCCCGGGACGGACCCCGATCAGCGGCTGCGGCACAATCCCGCACAATCTAACCGGGTGTTGTGCTGGCGGGCATGCACGGCTTGTGCCTGCTTGACGTCCCGTTCCAGCTTCCCATTTATTCAATCCCTGCATCGAGGACCTCCCCATGACTTCTGGCGCATCGAACGAAACCGCCGTGTCCAGCGCGGCCGCAACGACGCCGCAGCGCATTGGTGTGCCGCGCGAAATCTTCCCCGGCGAGAAACGTGTTGCCACCGTGCCCGAGGCCGTTGCCAAGCTGACCAAGCTCGGCTTCCAGGTGGTGGTGGAGGCCGACGCGGGCGCCCTGGCCAACTTCAGCGACGACGACTACCGCGCCGTGGGCGCCAGCATCGCCGGTTCGGCCACCGAGTTGTGGGACGGCAGCGACATCGTGTTCAAGGTGCGCGGTCCCACGCCGGAAGAGGTGGCGCTGATGCACCCAGGTCAGACGCTGATCGGCTTCATCTGGCCGGCCCAGAATCCCGATCTGATGCAGCAGCTCGCCGCAAAAAAAGTGACGGCACTGTCCATCGACGCGCTGCCACGCACGCTCAGCCGGGCGCAGAAGATGGATGCGCTGACCTCGATGGCGGGTGTCAGCGGCTACCGCGCCGTGGTCGAAGCGGCCAACGCCTTCGGGCGCTTCTTCAATGGCCAGATCACGGCCGCGGGCAAGGTGCCGCCGGCCAAGGTCTTCATCGCCGGTGCCGGTGTGGCCGGTCTGGCCGCCATCGGCGCGGCTGCCAGCCTGGGCGCCATCGTGCGCGCCAACGACACGCGTGCCGAAGTGGCCGATCAGGTGGTGTCGCTGGGCGGCGAGTTCGTCAAGGTCGACTACGAGGAAGAAGGCTCGGGTGGTGGTGGCTACGCCAAGGTCATGAGCGAGGGCTTCCAGCAGGCTCAGCGCGAGATGTACGCGAAACAGGCGCGTGAGGTGGACATCATCATCACCACCGCGCTGATTCCCGGCAAACCCGCGCCCAAGCTGATCACCGCCGAGATGGTGAAAAGCATGAAACCCGGCAGCGTCATCGTTGACATGGCGGCCGAGCAGGGTGGCAACTGCGAGCTCACCGAGCCTGGCCAGGCGGTGGTGAAACACGGCGTGACCATCGTCGGCTACACCGATCTGGCCTCGCGCATGGCGCAGCAATCGTCCACGCTGTACGCCAACAACCTGTTTCGCCTGAGCGAAGAGCTCTGCAAGACCAAAGACGGCGTCATCAATGTCAACATGGAAGACGACGCGATTCGCGGCCTCACCGTGGTGAAAGACGGTGCCATCACCTGGCCCGCGCCGCCATTGGCCGCCGCACCGAAACCCCCGGCCAAGCCCGCCGCCGCACAGGCGGCCAAAAAGGGCCATGGCCACGGTGAGCCTTCGGGGCCCATGCCTGCAGGCAAACTGATGGTGGTGGCAGGCGTTGCCGCCGTGTTGTTCGCCTTGGTGGGCATGTACGCCCCGGCCGAGTTCCTGTCGCACTTCACGGTGTTTGTGCTGGCCTGTTTTGTGGGCTACATGGTGGTGTGGAACGTGAAGCCCGCGCTGCACACGCCGCTGATGAGCGTGACCAACGCCATCAGTTCCATCATCGCCATCGGCGCGCTGGTGCAGATATCACCGATGGTCAACGCTGCTGACCGCCCCAACACGCTGATCGGCATCCTGGCCGCTGTCGCGCTGGTGCTCACCGCCATCAACATGTTCGGCGGCTTTGCCGTCACCCAGCGCATGCTGGCGATGTTCCGCAAATAAGAAGGAGACCCCTATGTCTGCAAGTCTGGCCACGGTCTCCTACATCGGAGCGACCATTCTCTTCATCCTCAGCCTGGGCGGCCTGTCCAACCAGGAAACGGCGCGCCGCGGCAACCTGTACGGCATGGTCGGCATGGCGCTGGCTGTGCTGGCCACGGTGTTCGGCCCACAGGTCACGACCGCCGGCATTCCCTGGATCATCGGCGCCATGCTGATCGGTGCGGTCATCGGTCTGTATGCCGCGCGCACCGTGCAAATGACGCAGATGCCAGAACTGGTGGCGCTGATGCACAGCATGGTCGGCATGGCGGCGGTGCTGGTCGGTTATGCCACCTACGTCGATCCGGAGGCGGCCAAGGGATTCGAGGGCGCTGCCCACACCATCCATGCGATGGAGATTTACATCGGTATCTTCATCGGCGCGCTCACTTTTTCGGGCTCGGTCATCGCATTCGGCAAGCTGTCGGGCCGCATCGGCGGCAGCCCCTTGCTGCTGCCCGCCCGGCACTGGCTGAACCTGGCCGGCCTGATTGCCGTGATCTACTTCGGCCGCATGTTCCTGCACGCCGAGACGCTCGCGGACGGCATGTTCCCGCTGTTCGTGATGACCGCCATTGCGCTGCTGTTCGGCGTGCACATGGTGATGGCCATCGGCGGCGCCGACATGCCGGTGGTGGTGTCGATGCTCAACAGCTACTCGGGCTGGGCGGCGGCGGCCACCGGCTTCATGCTGTCCAACGACCTGCTGATCGTGATCGGCGCGCTGGTTGGCTCGAGCGGCGCCATTCTGTCCTACATCATGTGCAACGCGATGAACCGCAGCTTCATCAGCGTGATCGCGGGTGGCTTCGGCACCACGAAGGCGGCACCCAAAGCGGCGGGCGGCGCGGCCGAGCCGGCTGGCGAGGTGACCCCGATCCTCGCCCATGAGACCGCGGAACTGCTGCGCGACGCCAAGAACGTGGTCATCGTCCCCGGCTACGGCATGGCGGTGGCACAGGCCCAGCACACGGTGTTCGAGATCACGCGCTACTTGCGTGAAAAGGGCGTGAATGTGCGCTTCGGCATCCACCCCGTGGCCGGTCGCATGCCCGGCCACATGAACGTGTTGCTGGCCGAAGCCAAGGTGCCTTACGACGTCGTGTTCGAAATGGATGAGCTCAACGACGATTTCCCCGACACCGACGTCGCGATGGTCATTGGTGCCAACGACATCGTGAACCCGGCGGCGCAGGACGACCCGACCAGCCCGATTGCCGGCATGCCGGTGCTGGAGGTCTGGAAGGCCCGCACCTCCATCGTGATGAAGCGCAGCATGGCCTCGGGCTACGCCGGCGTGGACAACCCGCTGTTCTACAAGGACAACAACCGCATGCTGTTTGGCGACGCGAAGAAGATGCTCGATGAGGTGCTGACTGCGCTGAGGACTTGAACGCGCGCCAGATCGGTCACACAGGGCCGCAAGCGGTTTGTGCTGCGGTCCTTAGGGGAAAACACAGCGGGGATTTCGTCAGTTTCAAGTCAGAATGCCGGTTTCCCCAACACAATCCCTGGAGTTCTCCGACATGAATGACCGACCCTGGCTCGCTTCGTATTCACCCGGGGTGCCAGCCGATCTGGATGTCGATGTGTATCCCTCGCTGGTGCACCTGCTGGAGCACAGTTTTCAGCAGTTCGCCAGCCGCACCGCCTACAGCTTCATGGGCAAGGACGTGAGCTATGCGCAGGTCGACAGCCTGTCGCAGGCGTTTGCCGCTTACCTGCAGGGCCTGGGCCTGGTCAAAGGCGACCGGGTGGCCATCATGATGCCCAACGTGCCGCAGTACCCGGTGGCGGTGGCTGGCATCCTGCGCGCCGGTCTGGTGGTGGTGAACGTCAATCCGCTCTACACCGCACGCGAGCTGGGGCATCAGCTCAAGGACTCGGGTGCCAAGGCGATTGTGATCATCGAGAACTTCGCCACCACGCTGGAGCAATGCATCACAAAAACACCGGTCAAGCACGTGGTGCTGGCCGCCATGGGTGACCAGCTCGGTCTGATCAGGGGCGCAATCGTCAACTACGTGGTGCGCAACGTGAAGAAGCTGGTGCCGCCGTTCAAGCTGCCGCAAGCGGTGCGCTTCAATGACGCGGTGGCACGCGGCACCCGGGGAACTCTCAAGCCGCCCAGCATCAAGTCCGACGACGTGGCGGTGCTGCAGTACACCGGCGGCACCACCGGCGTGTCCAAGGGCGCGGTGCTGTTGCACCGCAACCTGATCGCCAACGCGTTGCAGGCCGAAGCCTGGAACCAGCCGGTCATGAAGCTGGTGCCAGCGGGCGAACAGCCCACCAGCGTCTGCGCGCTGCCGCTCTATCACATCTTCGCCTTCACGGTGAACATGATGCTGGGCATGCGCACCGGTGGAAAAGTCATCCTGATTCCCAACCCGCGCGATCTGCCCGCGGTGCTCAAGGAGCTGAGCAAACACCGCATCCACAGCTTTCCCGCGGTCAACACGCTGTTCAACGGGCTGGCCAACCACCCGGACTTCAACACGGTGGACTGGAACCACCTCAAGGCGTCGGTGGGCGGCGGCATGGCGGTGCAGCGTGCAGTGGCCAAGCTCTGGCTGGAGAAAACCGGCTGCCCGATCTGCGAGGGCTATGGCTTGTCGGAAACCAGTCCGATTGCCAGTTGCAACCCGGTCACCAACACCGAGTTCACCGCGACCATCGGCGTGCCGCTGCCCAACACCCGGATGAAATGCCTGGACGATGATGGCCACGAGGTGCCGCTGGGCCGGCCGGGCGAGATCGCGATCCAGGGCCCCCAGGTGATGGCCGGTTACTGGCAGCGTCCGGACGAAACCGCCAAGGTCATGACGGCCGACGGCTATTTCAAGACCGGGGACATCGGCATCATGGATGCGAGCGGCTACTTCAAGATCGTGGATCGCAAGAAGGACATGGTGCTGGTCAGCGGCTTCAACGTCTACCCGAACGAAATCGAGGACGTGGTCGCGGAACTGCCCGGCGTGATGGAGTGCGCCGTGGTCGGCGTGCCGGACGAAAAATCGGGCGAAGCGGTCAAGCTTGTGATCGTGCGGAAGGACGGGACATTGACCGAAAAGCAGGTTCGAGACTTCTGCAAAATCAACCTCACCGGCTACAAACAGCCCAAGGTGGTGGAGTTCCGCACCGAGCTGCCCAAGACGCCGGTGGGCAAGATCCTGCGCCGCGAGCTGCGCGACCAATAACCGCTCCCGCCGCGGGGCTCGGCTGGGTGCAGCGATCCGATCCAGCCCGCGCGGCGCGTTTTGAACCTGCTAGCCCCCGACACCATGGCCACGCCCCTTGTCCGAACCGCCATCGTGGCTGCGCTGCACGAAGAACTCGCGAGCGTGCTCGCGCTGATGCCGGACGAACACCAGGAAATGCTCGCCGGGCGCGTGTTCTGGGTCGGGCATCTGTACGGCCAGCCGGTGGTGGCCGTGCTGAGCGGCATCGGCAAGGTGGCTGCTGCCACCACCGCGACGCTGCTGATGCAGCACTTTGGTGTGCAGCGCATCGTGTTCACCGGCGTTGCCGGTGGCCTGGGACAGGGTGTCCGGGTGGGTGACGTGGTGGTGGCCCGAAGCTTCATGCAACACGACATGGACGCCTCGCCGATCTTCCCGCGCCACGAGGTGCCAGGCTACGGCCGCAGCCACTTCGAGACCGACAAGGCGCTGTCGCAGCGGCTTGCGGCCGCGGCATCGTCGGTGCTGTCCGATGCCGCCCGTTGTCTGGGTCGCGACACCTTGCGGGCGTTTGGGCTGCAGGCGCCGGCCTTGCACCAGGGGCTGGTGATCAGTGGCGACCGTTTTGTGGCCACCACAGCCGAGGGTGCGGCCTTGCAGCGCGAGCTGCCAGAAGCCTTGGCGGTGGAGATGGAAGGCGCCGCGTTTGCCCAGGTGTGCCACGACTTCGGCATGCCGCTGGCGGTGGTGCGCACCATCTCGGACCGTGCCGACGATGCGGCCCACGTGGACTTCCCGCGATTCTTGCGCGAGGTGGCCAGCCGCTACAGTGGCGCCATCCTGGAGGCCATGATGGCGGACGGGCTCAACGAAGCCAGCCGCGTTTCCTGAAATACAGCATGGGCACCACCGCCGACAGCACCATCAGGCCCAGCGCAAACGGGTAGCCGGCAGCCCAGTCCAGCTCCGGCATGTATTTGAAGTTCATGCCGTAGACGCTGGCGATCAGCGTCGGCGGCAGAAGCGCGACACTGGCCACCGAGAACAGCTTGATGATCTTGTTCTGGTTGATGTTGATGAAACCGACGGTGGCGTCCATCAGGAAGTTGATCTTGTCGAACAGAAACGCGGTGTGGCTGTCCAGCGAATCCAGGTCGCGCAGAATCTGGCGCGAATCCTCGAACTGCTCGGCGCTGAGCAAGCGGCTGCGCATCATGAAACTCACGGCGCGGCGCGTGTCCATCACGTTGCGGCGGATGCGGCCAGACATGTCCTCGTGGCGTGCGATGGCCGACAGCACCTGGCTGGCCGTGTCGTCATTGACCGAACCGGCAAGCACCTGGCGACTCACCACCTCCAGGTTGTCGTAGATGTTCTCCAGCGTGTCGGCGCAGTACTCGGCGTCGGCGTCGAACAGCATCAGCAGCACGTCCTTGGCGTCTTCGATCAAGCCCGGCATGCGCCGGGCGCGCATGCGCAGCAGGCGAAACACCGGCACGTCCTCGTCGTGGATCGAGAACAGCACGCCCTGGCTCTTGAGCGTGTGGTTGTGTTCGTTGAGGATGAAGGCGACGCGGATTGCGCGCGGGTCCTCCTCGTCGTCGATCAGGAAGTCGCTGCGCACATGCAGCTCGCCGTTGTCCTCGGTGAAGAAGCGGGCCGATTCCTCGATGTCGTCGTCCATCGCATCTTCCGGGATGGACAGGCCGAAGTGTTGCTTGACCCAGCGGCGCTCTTCGAGGGTCGGGTTTTCGAGGTCGACCCAGATCGGCTTGAAGCGCGCGAGTGATTCGAGCGATTCGATTTCTTCCTGGAACAGGCGGCCGTTGGCCAGGGTAAAGACGTTGAGCATGGCGGCGCTCCCGGTGGTCTGAGGGGGGCGAGGCCGACGCTGGCCTCGAACGTTTCGGTGCGCTTTCAGCCTGGTGGCGGCACCGTCTCAGGCGCGGTCGGGATCGACGGCGTTCAGACCGATGCGGCAGAGGCTGAAAGCATGCGACTGGGGGCAATGCCTTCCATGGAGAGCTCCGTGTAGATGGGAACGTTCAATTATGTCATTGCGACCGGTGCCGGCCGTGTGAGTGCGCTGTTGAAAAACGCCATCAGCTCGTCCTTGCGGCGCCAGGCGTCGGCCGTCCCGAGTTCGATCAGCGCCTGAATGAAGTCCGCCTCGAACAGCAGGTAGCTCGCCAGCGCCGCGGCGCTGCCGGCCGCACCGCGACTCGCGTCCAGGGCGCCCAGGCCGATCAGGGTGTTGCGGGTGGATACCGGCAGGCTGTTGATGTGCTTTTGCGCCAGTTCGTCGAGCGAAAAACTGGGCTGCAGCGCCAGCACGTCCACCGGGTGGTAGGGCAGGGCCGCGGCCAGTTCGGGCGGCAGTTTGGCCAGCGTCTCGCTCACACGGTGTGCCTGTTCCACATCGGACTGCAAGGTGTCGTGAAACACGCTGGCCATCGCATGGCCGGCGATGGTGCCGGCGGTGGGCTCGTCGTGGCCGCGGCCCCCCATGCCAGCGCGTTGCGGCTGGCCGACGCCGATCACCAGCACGCGCCGGGCGCCGAAGTGGATCGCGGGCGACAGCGGCGAGAGCTGGCGCATGGAGCCGTCGCCAAAATACTCCTTGTGCCCGTCGACCCACAGCGGCACCGCCGGGAACAGGAACGGGATGGCGCTCGATGCCATCAGGTGCTCGATCGTCACAGGTTGAAACGCCGCGCGCCGGCCGGTCCGGTGCCAAGGCTGCAGGCCCGGGTGCGCGCGGGTCTGGCAGAACGTCCAGTGTTCTCCGGTGGTGTAGCTCGATGCGGTGATCCCCAGCACATCGATCTGCTCCTGCGCCAGCGCGCGCTCGACGCCGGGCAGGTTGATGGCGCGATGCAGCGTGTCCACCAGCGGCAAGGTGTCGAGCAGCGCGCGGTGTTTGCGCACCTGTCGCGCGAGCGTGAGCCCGGCCACCACCCGGTTCGCGCGCACCCAGCCTGGAGCGTCCAGCCGGTACACGCGCTCGGAGCGCAACTCGGCCCAGAAGGCCGCCAGTTGCGGCAATGCCTGCAAACCCTGCTCCGCACAGCCCGCCAGATAGCTCGCGTTGAGGGCGCCGGCCGAGGTGCCGAACAACCAGCGAAATGGAAACGGGGTTGCCGTCTGGCCGGGCTTTGCGGGACGCGTCGCCAGTATCGCGGCCAGCGCCTTGAGAACACCCGCCTGGTAGGCGGTGCGCGCGCCGCCGCCCATGAGCACCAGGGCACAGGCGTCGGCCGGCGGCGCTGGCAACCCGGTGTCGATCAGGTTGCGCTTGATCAGCGTATCGAGGGACAAGGTGTCGCAGCGTCTGGTGGGGATGGACAAAGGGGTTGCCCAAAATCATGACACAGGCGCGGCCTGGATTTTGGGGTGTACCGGGCGCTTGACGAGGATGCCGCAGAACCCGTAACGGTTCAGCCGGAAACCGATCGGCCAGGTTGCGAAAGTACCCTTGCTGCGGTGCGGTATTGCACCCCTGCGCTTTCATGGCATAGTGGCCTTGAGAGATCCCCGTCGCCGCTGGAGGTTCTCTTCGCCCAGCGGCATGTGTCAACCCAGAGCAACAGGAGGCTCATGTATGAACTTGACGATCAGCGGCCATCATCTCGAGGTTACGCCCGCATTGCGCGGCTACGTCACCACCAAGCTGGAACGCATCTCCCGACATTTCGATCAGGTGGTCGATATCAGGGTGCTGCTGACGGTGGACAATCTGAAGGAAAAGGACATGCGCCAGCGCGCCGAATGCAACATCCACGTCAAAGGCAAGGATTTGTTTGCGGAAAGCGCCCATGCCGACCTTTACGCGGCAGTCGATGACCTTGCTGACAAACTGGACCGCCAAGTCTTGCGCTACAAGGACAAATCGCAGGACCACAACCACGAATCGGCTAAACGCCTGATGTGACCCGTGAAACTGTTCACGGTGTGGCGCAGGCCTTCCGAGAACTGTGTTGCAATGCAGCAAGCCGCTTGAATGGTCAAGCGGCTTTTTTGTTCCGCCGACTTGGTCAAACATGACCAAGTCGGCATAATTTGTGGTCCGAGAGGCCCCCATGAATCGACTATCTGCCATTTTGCCCGCGACGCAAGTGCTCGTCAGCGTTGACGCCACGAGCAAGAAGCGCGCTTTCGAAGAAGCTGGCTTGCTGTTCGAGAGCCTGCATGGTCTCAACCGGGCGCTGATCACCGACAGCCTGTTTGCCCGCGAGCGCCTGGGCTCCACCGGCCTGGGCCACGGTGTGGCCATCCCCCATGGCCGGATCAAAGGCCTGAAGCAGCCCCTGGCGGCGGTGTTCCAGCTCGCCAGCGCGATCGGTTTTGATGCGCCCGACGAGCAGCCGGTGCAGCTCATGATCTTCCTGCTGGTGCCCGAAGCGGCGACACAGAAACACTTGGAGATCCTGTCCGAAATCGCCGAGCTGTTGAGCGACAGCGCTTTGCGCGATCAAATGAAACAGGCGACCGAAGCTGCAAACCTGCATGCGCTGATCAGCGGCTGGCAGTCGGCCCACGCCGCGGCTTGAAAATAACCCCCCACGCTACGCGGGTCGCGGTGACGTCACACGGTTCGGCTGCGCGGGTGTTTGAACGATGAAACCCACCGTCGTCAGTGCCGACGTCCTGTTCGAGGACCATCGCGAAGCCCTCAAATGGCAATGGGTCGCGGGCTTGGGCGCCTCGGAGCGCCGTTTTGACGAGGTGGCGGTCCGCGAGGCACGCTCGGGCGCCGACCTGGTTGGCTACCTGAATTACATCCACCCCTACCGGGCGCAGGTCTGTGGCGAGCGTGAAGTGAAATACCTCACCAGCGCCAGCGGTGAAGACAACCGCCGCCGTGTCTCGCGCATCGTCACGCTGGAGCCGCCCGTGCTGGTGGTGGCCGATGGCAAGCCGGTGCCCGACGATCTCATGGCGATGTGCGAGCGGGCACAGATTCCCATGTTTGCCACACCCGAGCCGGCGGCGTTTGTGATCGACGTGCTGCGGGCCTACCTCTCGCGCCACTTTGCCGACCGCGCGTCCATGCACGGCGTGTTCATGGACATCCTGGGCATGGGGGTCATGATCACCGGCGAATCTGGCCTGGGCAAGAGTGAGCTCGGTCTTGAACTGATCTCGCGTGGCCACGGCCTGGTGGCCGATGACGCGGTCGATGTCTACCGCATCAACCAGACCAGCATCGAGGGCCGCTGCCCCGAGCTGCTGCAGAACCTGCTCGAGGTGCGCGGTATCGGCTTGCTCGATATCAAGGCGATCTTTGGCGAGACCGCGGTGCGGCGCAAGATGCGCCTGGCACTGATCGTGCATTTGGTGCGTAAAGAAACCATGGAACGCGATTACGACCGCATGCCGCACGAGCCGCTGTACCAGGACGTGCTGGGCGTGCCGGTGCGCAAGGCGGTGATCCAGGTGGTGGCCGGGCGCAACATCGCGGTGCTGGTGGAGGCGGCGGTGCGCAACACCATTCTGCAATTGCGCGGTATCGACACCTACAAGGAGTTCGTGGGCCGTCACCGCGCGGCGATGTCGCGCGGCGAAGGGTAGGCCCCGTACGAGGCGTCGCCGACTGTCTCAGCGCGTATCCGCAGCGGCGGCGCGATGTGGGCAGTCGGGTTTGATGCAGCTGGCGTACAGCGACAGTGCATGTTCCTGCAAGACAAAACCGCGGGACTTCGCCACCATCTGCTGGCGTTTCTCGATCTCCGCGTCGAAAAACTCTTCGACCCGACCGCAGTCTAGGCACACCAGGTGGTCGTGGTGCTGGCCTTCGTCGAGCTCGTAGACCGCCTTGCCCGATTCGAAGTTGCTGCGCGAGAGCAGGCCGGCCTGCTCGAACTGCATCAGCACCCGGTACACCGTGGCCAGACCGATGTCGGAGCGCTCCTCCAGCAGCACACGGTAGACGTCCTCGGCCGTCATGTGGCGTTGCTTGGCTTTCTGGAAAACTTCAAGAATCTTCAGCCGCGGCAGCGTGGCCTTGAGGCCTGTGCTCTTGAGTTCTTCGATGTTGGACATGGTGCGGTCGCTCGGTCAGGAGGGGCGGAAAACCACCCCGACGATACAATGACCGCATCATATCGCCGGCCTGTGCTGGCGGGCCGATCGCCCTCCTGACCGTGCGTGTGCACGGCCTCTCCCGCCCATTCATCCGCATCCGATGCCATGCACTCTTTCCCCAACCGCTGTGAACCGCTGACGCCGCGCCGTGCCGCTGGCTGGCGCCCCGGGGCAGCGTGTGCGCTGTTGCTGGGCACCTTGCTGGTGCTGCCCGGCTGCTCCAGCCTGCCCGATATGCCGAGCATCGGCAGCCTGATCACGCCGTACAAGATTGACGTGCAACAAGGCAACGTGGTGACCCGCGAACAGGCGCAAGCGCTGAAGCCGGGCATGGCGCGCGCGCAGGTGCGGGACATTCTTGGCTCGCCCCTCGTCACCAGCGTGTTCCACGGCGATCGCTGGGACTACGTGTTCACCTTCCGCCGCCAAGGGCAGCCGCTGCAGGAGCGCAAGCTCACCGTGTTTTTCAAGGGTGAGGTGATGGATCGCGTCGAGGCCGACGAGCTGCCCTCCGAGGCCGAATTCGTGGCCTCGCTGGACACGCGGCGCAAGTTCGACAAGGCCCCCGCGCTGGAAGCCACCGACGCGCAACTGAAGGCGTTCCAGGAGCGCAACAAGGCCAGCGCGCCGGCGACCATGCCGCCCGCGCCGCCCGTCACCAGCTACCCGCCGCTGGAGCCTGCGCGATGAGCGCCTCGCCACAGTTGCCGCACCGTGTGTGTGTGGCTGGCGCCAGCGGGCGCATGGGCCAGATGCTGGTGGACGCGGTGCGCGACAGCGGCGACTGTGTGCTGGCTGGCGCGCTCGATGTTGCGGCCAGTGCGGCGATCGGGCAGGACGCGGGCGCGTATGCGGGCCAGTCCACCGGCGTGGTTATCACCGCCGACGTGGCCGCCGGCCTGTTGCACAGCCGGTGCCTGATCGATTTCACGCGCCCGGACGGCACGATGGACCACCTGCGCGCCTGCGAGGCGCAGGGGGTGAACCTGGTGATCGGCACCACCGGTTTTTCGGATGAGCAGAAGGCCGAGATCGCCGATGCCGCCAAGCGCATCGCGATCGTGATGGCGCCCAACATGAGCGTCGGCGTGAACGTGACGCTCAAGCTGCTGGAAATGGCGGCCAAGGCCATGTCCACCGGCTACGACATCGAGATCATCGAGGCACACCACCGCCACAAGGTCGATGCGCCGAGTGGCACCGCGCTCAAGATGGGCGAGGTGATCGCCGAGGCGCTGGGCCGCGACCTGAAGGATTGCGCGGTCTATGCACGCGAGGGCGTGACCGGTGAGCGCGATCCCTCGTCGATCGGTTTTGCCACCATCCGCGGTGGCGATATCGTGGGTGACCACACGGTGTTGTTTGCCGGCACCGGCGAGCGCATCGAGATCACGCACAAGTCGAGCAGCCGCGCCACCTACGCCCAGGGCAGCCTGCGCGCGGTGCGTTTTCTGAGCAGCAAGACCACCGGCCTGTTCGACATGTTCGACGTGCTCGGTCTGCGCTGAGTCCGACACCCCCCTCCCCCCTTCCTGAAGAGCGTTCCATGGGCGTGCTGGAGACGGTGATGCAAGGCGACGCGCTGAGCCGCAGCGTGGCGTTGTTGCTGTTGGCGATGTCGGTCGCGAGCTGGGTGGTGATTGTCTGGAAAGGCTGGATGCTGCGGCGCGCGGTGCGCGATGTGCAACGCGCCAGCGCTGCCTTCTGGCAGGCGGCCGATCTGGACGACGCCCAGCGCCGTCTCGGCGCATTCGACCGGCAGTCCCTGCTCTTGCCGCTGCTGCAGGCGGCGCGTGGCCTGCAGGAGGCCGCGCCGCTGTCGCTGGCCGTGGCCGGTGACCGCTCGCAGCAGCTCACCCGTGTGCTGCGCGACGCGCTGCATCGGGTGCTGCACCGCCTGCAATTTGGCCAGGTGCTGCTCGCCACGGTGGGTTCCACCGCGCCGTTTGTGGGCCTGCTCGGCACCGTCTGGGGCATTTTTCACGCACTCACCGCGATCGGTGTGGAAGGTCAGTTCCGCATCGAACAGGTGGCCGGCCCGGTGGGCGAATCGTTGGTGATGACCGCCGCCGGACTGGCGGTAGCCATTCCCGCGGTGCTGGCCTACAACGTGCTGGGCCGCCTGGTCGGGCGGGTCGAGGCAGATCTGGAAGGCTTTGCGCGCGACTTGCGTGAGCTGTTTTGCCACACCTCGGGATCGGCCCTCTCCAAGGACTGAGCGCATGGCTTTCGGTCGGCTGGAAAAACCCACGGGCCACAAGCCCATGAGCGAGATCAACGTCACGCCGCTGGTGGACGTGATGCTTGTGCTGCTGGTCATTTTCATCATCACCGCGCCGCTCATGGCCAGCCGTCTGGCCTTGAACCTGCCTCAGCTGGAGCCCAAGGCGGTGGCGTCGGAGCTGGCGAATGCGGCCACGGTTTCGATCGGCCTGGATGCCACCGGTCAGGCCTTCTGGGCCGACGAGGCGGTGGACAGCGCCTCGCTCGGCCAGCGCCTGCGCGAAGCGGCGCAGCGCGATCCCGCCACCGAGGTGCAGTTGCGTGCCGATACCGCGGTGCCCTATGGCCGTGTGGTGCAGCTGATCGCCCAGGCCCAGGCAGCCGGGCTGGCGCGCATCGGGTTCGTGGCCGACCCGGCCGCGCCCACGCCGCCAACGTCAGCCGCAGCCGCACCGGCCGCCGCTCCCAGGCCCGAGCCTGCGCCCGCACGCTGAGCCGACCGGGTCACCCCAAGGCCTAAAATCGGCCGATTCGACCACCCGGCACGCCCGGGCCGCTCGGCCAGCCTCCCATCCATCGACCGCCGGGCCTCCGGACCCGGTTTTTCATGCAAGACAAATACGCCCACAAGGAAGTCGAGCGCGCCGCGCACGCCCACTGGAACGCCACCGACGCCTACCGGGTGACGGAAGACGCCAGCAAGAAGAAGTTCTACGCCTGCTCCATGCTGCCCTACCCCAGCGGCAAGCTGCACATGGGCCATGTGCGCAACTACACCATCAACGACATGCTCACGCGCCATCTGCGCATGAAGGGCTACAACGTCCTGATGCCCATGGGCTGGGACGCGTTCGGTCTGCCGGCGGAAAACGCCGCGCTGAAGAACGGTGTGCCACCGGCCCAGTGGACGCACGAGAACATCGCCTACATGAAGCAGCAGATGCAGGCTATGGGCCTGGCCATCGACTGGAGCCGTGAGGTGGCGACCTGCGACCCGACTTACTACAAGTGGAACCAGTGGCTGTTCCTGAAGATGCTGGAGAAAGGCATCGCCTACCGCAAGACCCAGGTCGTGAACTGGGACCCGGTGGACCAGACCGTGCTGGCCAACGAGCAGGTCATCGACGGCAAGGGCTGGCGCACCGGCGCCACGGTGGAAAAACGCGAGATCCCCGGCTACTACCTCAACATCACTGCTTACGCTGAAGAGCTGCTGGAGCATGTGCAGATCGGCAACCCCAAGGCTACGCTCAACGGCTGGCCCGACAAGGTGCGGCTGATGCAGGAGAACTGGATCGGCAAGAGCGAGGGTGTGCGTTTCGCGTTCCCGCATGAGATCGAGGACGCAGCGGGTGCGCTGATCGGCGAAGGGAAGATGTATGTGTTCACCACCCGTGCCGACACCATCATGGGTGTGACCTTCTGCGCGGTGGCGCCCGAGCACCCGCTGGCGCAGCATGCGGCGGCGGCCAATCCGACGCTCGCCGCCTTCATCGACGAATGCAAGAGCGGTGGCACCACCGAGGCCGAGCTCGCCACGCAGGAAAAAAAGGGCATGAAGACGGGGCTGACCGTCAAGCACCCGCTGACCGGCGAAGCCGTGGATGTGTGGGTGGGCAACTACGTGCTCATGGGCTACGGCGACGGCGCGGTGATGGGTGTGCCGGCACACGACGAGCGCGATTTTGCGTTTGCGTTGAAGTATGGGATTGAAATCAAGCAGGTGGTCGCGGTGGAAGGCGAGACGTTCAGCGACACCATTTGGGTCGACTGGTACGCCGACAAGCAGCGGGGCGTGTGCGTGAACTCGGGCGCGCTCGATGGCCTGGCCCTGAAGACTGCCGTCGACAAGGTCGCCGAATTGCTCGCCGCCAAAGGCCTGGGCGAGAAAAAAACCACCTTCCGCCTGCGCGACTGGGGCGTGAGCCGCCAGCGCTACTGGGGCACACCGATTCCCATCATTCACTGCGGCGAACACGGCGCGGTGCCGGTGCCCGAGAAAGACCTGCCGGTGGTGCTGCCGCAGGACTGCATCCCGGACGGATCGGGCAACCCGCTGCACAAACACGAAGGCTTTCATGCCGGTGTGGTGTGTCCGGTCTGTGGCAGGCCCGCCCGGCGCGAGACCGACACCATGGACACCTTCGTCGACTCGTCCTGGTATTTCATGCGCTACTGCGACCCCACCAACAGCGAGAAGATGGTGGCCGAGGGCACGGACTACTGGATGCGGGACCAGGCCAAGGCGACCGGTGGCAGCGGCATGGACCAGTACATCGGCGGTATCGAGCACGCGATCCTGCACCTGCTGTACGCCCGTTTCTGGACCAAGGTGATGCGCGACCTGGGCCTGGTGAAGATCGACGAGCCGTTCACCCACCTGCTGACCCAGGGCATGGTACTCAACCACATCTACTCGCGCCGCACCGAGAAGGGCGGCAAAGACTATTTCTGGCCGGCCGATGTGGACCACGTGCTCGACGAGGGGGGCAAGGTCGTGGGCGCCAAGCTCAACAAGGGCGTGGGCGGCTTGCCAGCCGGCACCGCCATCGACTACGAGGGCGTGGGCACCATGTCCAAGTCCAAGAACAACGGCGTCGACCCGCAGGACCTGATCGAAAAATACGGCGCCGATACCGCGCGGCTGTACACCATGTTCACCGCGCCACCCGAAGCCACGCTGGAATGGAACGACGCGGCGGTGGAGGGCAGCTACCGTTTCATGAAGCGCGTCTGGAGCTTCGGCGCCAGGCTCTCGGCCCAGGGCGGACTGGGTGGGGCCGCAGCATCGGTGTCGCGGCATACCTTGGGCAAGGCGGCCAAGGCGCTGCGACTGGAGATCCACACCGTGCTCAAGCAGGTGGACTACGACTACCAGCGCATGCAATACAACACCGTCGTCTCTGGCGCGATGAAGATGCTCAACGCGCTCGAAGACTTCAAGTCCGATGGCTCGGCTGGTGACACCGCGGCGCTGAGCGAAGGCTTTGGTGTGCTGCTGCGCTGCATCTATCCCGCGACCCCGCACATTGCCCACAGCCTGTGGTCCGGCCTGGGTTACGCGGCGACCGGGGGTGAGCTGCTCGACGCGCCCTGGCCGCAGGCCGACGAGGGTGCGCTGCAGCGCGAGGAGATCGAACTCATGCTGCAGATCAACGGCAAGCTGCGTGGCAGCATCACCGTGTCCGCCAACGCCGACAAGGCGGCGATCGAGGCCGCCGCGCTGGCCAGCGAAGCGTTTGTGAAGCAGGCCAGCGGCGCCGCGCCCAAGAAGGTGGTGGTGGTTCCCGGGCGTCTGGTTAACCTGGTGGTGTGAGCATGAACCCGCGCCGCAACGCCTGGCTCCCCCGTCGCCGCACGCTGCTGCAAGCCGCCGCGCTCGCGGGGCTGGCCGGCGGGCTCAGCGCCTGCGGCTACAAGCTGCGCGGCGCGATGAATTTTGCGTTCGAGTCGCTGCGCATCGCCGGCAGTGAAGCCACGCCGGTGGCGGTGGATCTGCGGCGCGCGCTGGAAGTCTCGGGCGTGCCGGTGTTCATCACGTCCACCCCCACCAGCCCCGAAGGCGACGCCGGCCAGGTGGTGCTCACCGTGCTGGTGGATCAGCGCGAACGCGTGGTGGTGGGTCAGACCGCGGTTGGCCAGGTGCGCGAGCTGCAGTTGCGCACCCGCTTTCGCTTTCGCCTGCGTACCGCCAGCGGGCGGCCGCTGCTGGACGACACCGAGCTGCTGGTCGAGCGCGACATCAGCTTCACCGAAACCGCGGTGCTGGCCAAAGATGCCGAAGAGGCCCTGCTGTTTCGCGACATGCAGGGTGACATCGTGCAACAGGTCATGCGCCGGCTGGCGGCGGTGAAGCGCTAGTGCAGGTCGCCGCCACCCAGCTCCAGGCCCATTTGCAGCGCGGGCTCAAGAGCCTGTACACCCTCCACGGCGATGAACCCTTGCTGGTGCAGGAGCTGGGCGACGCGATCCGCCAGCTGGCGCGCGAGCAAGGCCACACCGAGCGCACGGTGCACACCGCTGCCGGCGCCCATTTCGATTGGAGCGCGGTAATGGCCAGCGGCGGCTCGCTCAGCCTGTTTGCCGACAAGCAGCTGATCGAGGTTCGGATTCCCTCAGGCAAACCCGGCAAAGACGGCTCGGCCGCGCTGCAGCAAATGGCCCAGGCCGCGCAGGACAACGACACCACACTCACGCTGGTGCTGTTGCCGCGCCTGGACGCCGCCACGCTCAAGGGCGCCTGGTTCGGCGCGCTGGAGAGTTACGGCGTGACCATCAAGGTCGACCCGGTGGAGCGCGGCGCGCTGCCGCAATGGATCGCGCAGCGGCTGCAGCAGCAGGGCCAGCGTGTGGCCGCCGGCGAGGCGGGCCAGCGCACCCTGCAGTTTTTTGCCGACCGCGTCGAAGGCAACCTGCTCGCGGCGCACCAGGAAATCCAGAAACTCGGCCTGCTGTATCCGGCGGGCGAACTGAGCTTCGAGCAGGTGGAGGACGCGGTGCTCAACGTGGCACGCTACACCGCGTTCAAGCTTGCCGAGGCGGTGCTGGGCGGGCAGGTGGCGCGGGTGCAGCGCATGCTCGACGGCTTGCAGGCCGAGGGCGAGGCTGCGGTGCTGGTGCACTGGGCGCTGGCCGAGGACATCCGCACGCTCTGCCGTATCCGAGCCGCCATGGACGCCGGCCGCCCGCTGCCCATGGCCTTGCGCGAGAACCGCGTCTGGGGTGTGAAAGAAAAACTGATGGAGCGCGCGCTGCCGCTGCTCGGCGCGGCCACGCTGACCCGCTGGCTCGACGATGCCCACACGGTGGACGGCATCGTCAAAGGCCTGAAGTCGCCCGGCTGGCCCGCCGATCCCTGGCAGGCGCTGCAGCAGATGGCGATGAAGGTTGCGCGGGCCTGCCAGACCCGGTAGCCTCCCGCGCCGCTGGGCGGCTTGGTGCCACCGCCAGTGTCGGCGGTTCTTCGGGACATGACCCGACCTGCGCGGGCCGGTGCCGAGCCTGTCAAAGGGTATTTCCACTCCCTGTGCTGGAACGTTAGCGCCGGGATCACGGAACGGATTCGGACTTCGGTGGTCTTGAGCACATGGCGCGTGTCAAGGTGAGAAAATCCACGCATGAACGCCGCCATCTCTACCACCGACCTCATGAACACCCTGGGCGCGCAAGCCAAGGCGGCTTCGGCACTCATGGCCAAGGCCAGCGCCGCCACCAAGCGACACGCGCTGACCTCGCTGGCGGCGCTGCTGCGCGCCAACGTCGATGGCCTGCAGGTGGAAAACGCCAAGGATCTGGAGCGCGCCCGTGCGGCCGGGCTGGCCGAGCCCATGGTTGACCGGCTCAAGCTGACGCCGCCGGTGATCGAGACCTGTGCCCAGGGCTGCGAGCAACTCGCGGCCATGGCCGACATCATTGGCGAGGTCTCGGGCCTCAAGCAGATGCCCAGCGGCATCCGGGTTGGTCAGATGCGGGTGCCGATCGGGGTCTTCGGCATGATCTACGAGAGCCGGCCCAACGTGACCATCGAGGCCGCCTCGCTGGCCATCAAGAGCGGCAACGCCGCCATCCTGCGGGGCGGCTCGGAAGCCATCGACTCCAACCGGGCGCTGGCCGCCCTGGTGCGGCAGGCGCTCACCTCGGCGGACCTGCCGGCTGACGCGGTGCAACTGGTGCCCACCACCGACCGCGCCGCGGTCGGCCTGCTGATTGCCATGCCGCAGTACGTGGATGTGATCATCCCGCGTGGTGGCAAGGGCCTGATCGAGCGCATCAGCGCCGAGGCCAAGGTGCCGGTGATCAAACACCTCGACGGCAACTGCCACACCTACGTGGACGACCCGTGTGACATCGCCATGGCGGTGACCGTGGCCGACAACGCCAAGACGCAGAAGTACAGCCCCTGCAACGCCACCGAGAGCCTGCTGGTGGCGCGCGGCGTGGCGGCCGACTTCCTGCCCCGGATCGGTGCCGTCTACGCGGCCAAAGGCGTCGAGATGCGCTGCTGCCCGGAAAGCAAGACTTTGCTGGCCGGTGTTCCTGGCGCACGGCTGCAGGACGCGACCGAGGCCGACTGGTTCGAGGAATACCTCGCACCGGTCATCAGCATCCGCCTCGTGGGCGGTGTGGACGAGGCGATTGCCCACATCAACCGCTTCAGCAGCCACCACACCGACGCCATCCTCACCCGCGACCACATGCACGCCCAGCGTTTTTTGCGCGAGGTCGACTCAGCCAGCGTCATGGTGAATGCGAGCACCCGCTTCGCCGATGGTTTCGAGTACGGCCTGGGGGCCGAAATTGGCATTTCCACCGACAAGTTCCACGCCCGCGGGCCGGTGGGCGTCGAGGGGCTGACCTCCTTGAAATACGTGGTTCTGGGCGAGGGCGAGGTGCGCGGCTGAGCGAGGCCGGCCGCCGCCTTGCAAGCGTGGGCCGCGTCCCCAACTGCAAGCATTGACCGACCCGGCCGGTTCCTACAATGGGTTCCGTTGCTTCACTTTTCCCGCAAAGGCCCACATGGTTCCCCACCTCGTCACCGCCCTGACTGGCCCCATCAACGAGCTTGAGCAGCGCATCCTCGAATCCACACCGGTGATCGAGCGCTGGTTCCGGCTGGAGTGGATGGAGCACACGCCGCCGTTCTACACATCGGTCGATGTGCGCAATGCGGGCTTCAAACTGGCGCCAGTGGACACCAACCTGTTCCCGGGCGGCTGGAACCACCTCACGCCCGAGATGATGCCTCTGGCGGTGCAGGCGGCGATGGCGGCGATCGAGAAGATCTGCCCCGAAGCCAAGAACCTGCTGCTGGTGCCCGAGAACAGCACCGACACTTTCTACCTGAGCAACCTGGCCCAGTTGCAGCGCATTTTTTTCCAGGCCGGGCTCAACGTGCGGCTGGGCTCCTTGTCCAAAGACATCACCGCACCCCGGACCATCGAGCTGCCGGGCGGCGACTCGGTCACCCTGGAGCCGCTGGTGCGCAGCAAGCGCCGACTCGGCCTCAAGCATTTCGATCCTTGCACCATCCTGCTCAACAACGATCTGAGCGCCGGTGCGCCCGGCATCCTGGAAGACCTGCACGAGCAGTACCTGCTGCCGCCGCTGCACGCCGGCTGGGGCACCCGGCGCAAGAGCCAGCACTTCAAGGCCTATGAAGAGGTGGCCAAGCGTTTTGGCAAGCTGCTGGGCATGGACCACTGGCTGATCAACCCGCTGTTTGCCCAGTGTGGCGAGGTGGACTTCAACGCCGACGCCGGGCTTGACTGCCTGCGCAGCAATGCCGATGCGCTGCTGGCCAAGGTCCGCCGCAAGTACAAGGAATACGGCATCAACGAGAAGCCGTTTGTGGTGATCAAGGCCGACAACGGCACTGGTGGCATGGGCATCATGACGGTGCGCGACGCCAAGGAAATCGACGCCTTGTCGCCCGAGCGGCGCCAGACCATGGCGCGCCAGCAGACCGGGCTGGGCGCGGGCGAGGTCATCATCCAGGAAGGGGTGATGACCAACGAGCGCATCAACGCGGCGGTGGCCGAGCCGGTGGTCTACATGATGGATCGCTATGTGGTGGGTGGTTTTTACCGGGTGCACGCCGAGCGTGGTGTGGACGAGAACCTGAACGCGCCGGGCGCACATTTTGTGCCGCTGGCATTCGAAAAAAGTGCCCAGCTGCCGCAGCCGGGCGTCAAGCCCGGCGCCAGCCTGCCGAATCGCTTCTACATGTACGGGGTGATCGGCCGTCTGGCCATGCTGGCCGCCAGTTACGAGCTGGAAGCCACCGACCCGGACGCCGAGATCTACGAATAACCTGCCGGGATGTACTTCCTGCCACCGTTGCAGTTGCTGCACCGCAACATTTCACACGCGACGCGGCTTTAGAGCGGTGCTCCGGTGGTGGCTGCCGTGGCCGAAGGCGCAGAATCACCCTCCGAACTTTGATGTGCCGCGTCCCCAGACCGCGGTTGTTTCGTGTCAGCTTCCAAGTCGTCTCTCAAAGCGCTCACCCTGGGTGCCATTGGCGTGGTTTATGGCGACATCGGCACCAGCGTGCTGTACGCCATCAAGGAGATCTTCGGATCGGGCCACGTTCCGTTCACCCATGCCAACGTTTACGGCGTGCTGTCCATCGTTTTCTGGACACTCACCGTCATTGTTTCCCTCAAATACGTGGCCCTGGTGCTGCGCGCGGACAACGCGGGTGAGGGCGGTCTGATCGCCATGCTGGCGCTGGCCTCTCAGGCGGTGAAAGACAAGCCCCAGCTGCGCCGGGTGCTGCTGGTGATCGGCATCTTCGGCACCTCGCTGTTCTATGGTGACGGTGTGATCACACCCGCGATCTCGGTGCTGTCGGCGGTGGAAGGCCTGGAGGTGGTTTCGCCCGCGTTCCGGCGTTTTGTGGTGCCGATCACCCTGGTGGTGCTGTTTGTGCTGTTCGCGGTGCAAAAGCGCGGCACCGGTGGCATCGGTCGCTTCTTCGGGCCGCTCACCCTGGTGTGGTTCGTCTCGATTGCCGCGCTGGGTGTGTCGCACATCGTGGGCCACCCCGAAATCCTGAGCGCGCTCAGCCCGCACCACGCGCTGCGCTTCATATGGAGCCAGCCGGGCACAACCTTCATCATCCTGGGCGCGGTGGTGCTGTGTGTGACCGGCGCCGAAGCCCTGTACGCCGACCTCGGCCATTTCGGCAAGAAGCCAATCCGCCTGGCCTGGTTCGCGATTGTCATGCCCTGCCTCACGCTCAACTACTTCGGGCAAGGCGCGCTGCTGCTGGCCGACCCCAAGGCGGTGGACAACCCCTTCTTCAACATGGCGCCCGAGTGGGCGCTGCTGCCCCTGGTGGCCATGGCGACCATCGCCACCGTGATCGCCTCGCAGGCGCTGATCACCGGCGCCTTCAGCGTCACCAAGCAGGCGATGCAACTGGGTTACCTGCCGCGCCTGAACGTGCGCCACACCAGCGTGCGCGACACCGGGCAGATCTACCTGCCGTTCGTCAACTGGGGGCTGTTTGCCGCCATCGTGCTGGCGGTGGTGATGTTCCGCTCGTCGAGCAACCTGGCGGCGGCCTACGGCATTGCGGTCACGCTGGACATGCTGATCACCACCGTGCTCACCTTCTTTGTCCTGCGTTATGGCTGGAAGTACCCGCTGTGGATCTGCCTGCTGCCGACCAGTTTCTTTTTCCTGGTCGACTTCGCGTTCTTCAGCTCCAACCTGCTCAAGCTGTTCGATGGCGGCTGGTTCCCGCTGATGATTGGTGGTCTGGTGTTCATGCTGATGATGACCTGGAAGCAGGGCCGGACCCTGATGGCCGCCAAGCAGCAGGACGATTCCCTGGATCTGAACGGCTTCCTGGACGCGGTTTTTGTGGCGCCGCCGGCTCGGGTGGCGGGCACGGCTGTGTTCCTGACCCCTGAGCCCGGCACCGTGCCCAACGCGCTGCTGCACAACCTCAAGCACAACAAGGTGCTGCACGAGCAGAATCTGTTTGTCACCGTGCGCAACCACGAGGTGCCGTGGATTGGTCTGGACAAGCGCCTGACGATCGAGCCGCTTGGCCACAACTGCTGGCAGGTGCTGATCCACTACGGCTTCAAGAACGACCCGGACGTGCCCCAGGCACTGAGCACCGTGCGGGGCCACGGTTGCGATGTGGAACCCATGACCACCAGCTACTTCCTCTCGCGCGACGTGGTGGTGCCCACCATTGGCAGTGGCATGGCACCCTGGCGTGAAAAGCTGTTTGCGCAGATGCACCACAACGCCGGCGCTGCGGCCGAGTTCCTCAATCTGCCCAACAATGCGGTGATCGAACTGGGGTCCAAGATAGAGATTTGACCCCCTGAACGGCGACTCCCCCGCGCCGCGCTTCGCGTGTCACCCCCAAGGGGCGATGCTGGCCGTCCGGCGAACCCGGATCGGTGGCACCCTGGATCGGGGAACCTGCGCCAGAGATGGTGTGTGATCGGCACCCGTCCGAGAAAGGCCCTCCTCGCACCGTCACAATCGCGCGATGTCATTTTTTCGGGATATCAATCTCTCTGCCGCCACGGCGGGTTTTGTGGCGGTGCTGGTGGGGTTCACCAGTTCGGTGGCGATCGTGTTCCAGGCCGCGCAGGCCTTTGGCGCCACGCCAGAGCTCATCACCTCGTGGATGTGGGCGCTCGGCCTGGGCATGGGGCTGTGCTCGGCGATTCCCTCGCTCATCCTCAAGCAGCCGGTCATGGTGGCCTGGAGCACGCCCGGGGCCGCTGTGCTGGCCACTGCGGGGCTGGCAGGAGGCTTTTCCATGGCCCAGGCGGTGGGCGCGTTCATGGCCTGCGCCGCGCTCATCGTTCTGGTCGGCGCGACTGGCTGGTTCGAGCGGGTGATGAACCGCATTCCGGTGGCGATTGCCTCGGCCCTGCTCGCGGGTGTGCTGGCGCGTTTTGGCCTGCAGGCTTTCGAGGCGGCACAGACCGCGCTGCCGCTGGTGGTGCTGATGCTGCTGGCGTATCTGCTCGCGCGGCGGGTGTTGCCGCGCTACGCGGTGCCGGTCACGCTGGTGGTGGCGGTGATCTACGTGGTGCTGGCCGGGCAATTCAAACAGGGCACGGTGGTGCTGGAGCTGGCGCGCCCGGTGTTCACCGCGCCCGAGTTCAGCGTGGCGGCGCTGGTGAGCCTGGCGCTGCCGCTGTTTGTGGTCACCATGGCCTCGCAGAACCTGCCCGGTGTGGCGGCGATCCGCGCGGCGGGGTACACCATGCCGATCTCGCGCATCATCACCCTGACCGGCGTGGTCACGCTGGTGCTTGCGCCTTTCGGCGCATTTGCGCTCAACCTCAGCGCCATCACCGCGGCGATCTGTATGGGCGAAGAGGCCCATGCAGATCGCGACAAGCGCTACACGGCGGCGGTGGCTTGTGGTGCGCTGTATGTGCTGATCGGTCTGTTCGGGGCCGCAGTCACCGGCCTGCTGCTGGCCTTTCCGCGCGAACTGGTGCTGGCGATTGCCGGCATCGCCTTGCTCGGCAGCATCGGCGGTGGGCTGCACGCGGCGCTCAAGGAAGAGGGGCATCGCGAGGCCGCGCTCATTACTTTCCTGGTCACGCTCAGTGGTCTGACGCTCTGGGGTGTCGGCTCGGCGTTCTGGGGTGTGGTCGCCGGCGCGGTGGCGCTGTTTGTGCAACAGTACGGAACCCGAAAATAGAACGACCATGAATATTCTTTTTGTTGCCGATCCCCTGTTGTCCTTCAAGACCACCAAGGACACCACCTTTGCCATGATGCGCGAGCTGCAGCGACGAGGCCACGCGCTGGCGGCCTGCGAGCCGCAGCAGCTGCAGTGGCAGGTGGGTGGGACGGTGAGCGCGCTGGTGCGCCGCATCACGCTCACCGGGGCGCTGGACGACTGGTACCGCGTGGACCATCTAGGTCGCGAAGCGCTGTGCGACTTCGACGCGGTGCTGATGCGCAAAGATCCGCCGTTCGACAGCGAATTTTTCTACGCCACGCACCTGCTGGAACAGGCCGAACGCGAAGGTGCGCGTGTCTTCAACCGTCCGCGCGCGTTGCGCGACCACCCGGAAAAACTGGCGCTGATGGAGTTCGCGCAGTACGCACCGCCCACCCTGGTGACACGCTCGCCCGAGGCGATCCGCCAATTTCACGCGGAGCAGCACGACATCATCCTCAAGCCGCTCGATGGCATGGGGGGCACCGGCATCTTCCGCGTCGGGCCCGACGCCATGAACCTGGGCGCCATCATCGAGACCCTGAACCAGGGCGGTGCGGTGAGCGTGATGGTGCAGCGCTACCTGCCCCAAATCGCGGCCGGCGACAAACGCCTGCTGTTGATCGGTGGCCGGGTGGCGCCCTATGTGCTGGCCCGCATTCCGCAGGGCAGCGAGGTGCGTGGCAACCTGGCCGCCGGCGGCAAAGGGGTCGCCCAGCCGCTGAGCGATGCCGACCGTGTGGTGGCCGAAGCGATGGCGCCCACACTGGCCGCGCGCGGCCTGTTGCTGGTGGGACTGGACATGATCGGCAATCGCGTGACCGAGATCAACGTCACCAGCCCGACCTGTTTCCAGGAGATCCACCAGCAGACCGGCTTTGATGTGCCCGCCATGTTTGTGGATGCCCTGGAGGCGGCCTTGGCATGACAGCCGAATTGCCGGGCCAGCCGCCCCGGGAAGCCGAAATCCATGAGGTGGCGGAGCGAGAGAGCAGCGATCCGGCGCCGGGCCACCCCAAGCCGGATCAGCCCCCTCGGGGGGCAGCGACCCGCGAAGCGGTGGAGCGTG
>CAYRIT010000003.1:0-27445 GCA_964424415.1 uncultured Hydrogenophaga sp. | reverse complement strand
CCCAAGCCGGATCAGCCCCCTCGGGGGGCAGCGACCCGCGAAGCGGTGGAGCGTGAGGGCCACAGCGATCCGGCGCTGGGCCGCCCCAAGCCGGATCAGCCCCCTCGGGGGGCAGCGACCCGCGAAGCGGTGGAGCGTGGGGGCCACCTCCAACCACGCAACCCCTTGCACGGCCTGACCTTGGAGGCCGTGCTTCAGGCGCTGGTGGCGCAGCTCGGCTGGGATGGTTTGGGCGAGCGCATCCCGGTGCGCTGTTTCCAGATCGACCCCAGTGTCGGATCGAGTCTGCGATTTCTGCGCAAGACACCGTGGGCGCGCGACAAGGTCGAACGGCTGTACCTGGCGATGGAGCGCGATCGCCAGCGCAGGGCGCAGCGGCGGCGTTGAGGCGACCCCTTCAGCACTGAGGGCTTGTCTCTGAGGTGGGCGAAAACTGTGTGTTTTGTCGCACCCGCACCCGCTCATCCTCCGAAGTGGCCGCGTTTGTCCCTTGCGGTGACAAACCCTGCTTGTCGCTGCGCGCGGGGTGCGTTACAAACGTTCACCACAAAAAATGCGATTCCTCATGAACCTGTCTCATGCCCGACACGCTTGATCTCTCATCTGCCGTTTTTGCCAAGACCGACATCGGTCAGCAGGAAATCCAGTCCCGGTCGCTGGGGCTGTCTTCGCTGGCGCGTCGCATCCTGGTGCTCGCCGACGGGAAGAAGCGTGGCAGTGAACTCGCGGCTTTCCTGCCGAGCGCCGACGAGATTCACACGGTGCTCGAACAACTGCTCAGCCTGGGGTGCCTGCGCGCCGAAGCGAACAGCCAGCCCGCACACGCCCCCGCGGCCACCACCGCATCTGCAAACGCGCCGCCTGGCACGGCACCGTCGGCCGACCTGTCTGGCTTGCCGCCGGCCGACAAGCGCAGTGCCAAAGACAACGAGATGGCGCGCAACTTCATGATCAATTCGATCAATTCGATCATCGGTCAGCAAATGCGCATCACGCTGGTCAACGACATCTTCCACGCCGAAACCACCGAGGCCTTGCGCGCCGTGTACCACGCGTGGGCGGCCAGCATGTCCGATCACGGCGTGGGCAAGAAGCGGCTGCCTGAACTCAGAGACAAGCTGTTCAAAGTGCTGTGACGCTGCACGGCCCTGTGGGCCCCCGCGGTCAGAGTTTTTCGGTTTCGCCGGCCTTGGGCTGCCACTTCATCAGCCGCTTCTCAATCCGGCCGACAGCTCCATCCAGCGCCAGCGCAAAGCTGGTGAGCACCAGAATGCCGGCCATCACGGTGTTGATGTCGAACTGGCCCTCGGCCTGCAGGATCAGGTAGCCCACCCCTTGCGAGGAGCCCAGGTACTCGCCCACCACCGCGCCCACAAAGGCCAGGCCGACCGAGGTGTGCAGCGAGCTGAATACCCAGCTGGTGGCGCTGGGCAGGTAGACGTGGCGCAGCAGCTGTTTCTGATTCGCGCCCAGCATGCGCGCATTGGCCAGCACCACCGGGCTCACCTCTTTCACGCCCTGGTAGACGTTGAAGAACACGATGAAGAACACCAGGGTCACGCCCAGCGCCACCTTGGACGCCATGCCCAGGCCGAACCACACCGCAAAGATGGGCGCGAGGATGATCCGCGGCATCGAGTTCAGTGCCTTGATGTAGGGTTCCAGAAGCGCCGATGCCATGGGGCTGAGCGCCAGCCACAGGCCCGCTGCCAGACCGGTGCCGGCACCGATGGCGAAGGCCATCACTGTCTCGGCCAGCGTCACGCCCAGGTGCACATAAATGTCGGCGTCGGTGACGAACCAGGCCCAGATGCGCTCGAAGATTTTCAGCGGCTCACCGAAGAAAAAGGCGGCCTGCCGGTCGTTGTCGAACATGAAGGTCGGCACCAGACCGGGTGTGGTCATCACATGCCAGAACACGAACAGCAGCACCAGAATGCCCAATTGCCACAGGCGCAGGGTGGCGGTGCGGGGTTTGATCAGATTCCACATGCTCAGGCCGCCTTCCGCAGTTGTTGCTGGTAGCCTTTGAGCACCTCTTCGCGCAACACCGCCCAGATGGCGGCGTGCAGCTCCAGGAAGCGCGGCGTCTTCTTCACCTCGGCCACGTCGCGCGGGCGCTCGATATCGATGACAAACTCGCCTAACGGGCGCGCCGCCGGTCCGGCGCTCAGGATCACGACCCGGTCGCTCATGGCAATGGCTTCGTCCAGGTCGTGGGTGATGAACAACACGGCCTTGCGTTCCTGGCCCCCTTGCGCTTCGCGCTGTCCCCCCGAGGGGGAGCTCGTCGAGCTTGGGGCGGCCCGGCGCTCGCCGTCATGGCCCCCTTGCGCGTTGCGCTGTCCCCCCGAGGGGGAGCGCTCGGGGCTTGGGGCGGTCCGGCGCCCTTCGCCACTCCACAAATCGAGCACTTCGTTCTCCATCAGCTGGCGGGTCTGGATGTCGAGTGCTGAGAACGGCTCGTCCATCAGGATGATGTCGGGGTCAAGCACCAGGGTCTGGGCCAGGCTGGTGCGCTTGCGCATGCCGCCGCTGAGCTGGTGCGGGTAGCGGTCGCCAAAACCACCCAGGCCCACGCGGCGCAGCCAGCCTTCGGCCTGTTCGCGCGCATCGGTTTCGCGCACACCGCGAAACGCCAGCCCCGCCATCACGTTCTGCAGCGCGGTGCGCCAGGGCATCAGGCTCTCGGTCTGGAACATGTAACCGGCGCGGGTGTTGATGTCGCGCAGCGGCTCGCCAAAGATCTGCACCGTGCCCTGGCTTGGTCTGAGCAGGCCGGCGGCCACGTTGAGCAGCGTGCTTTTGCCGCAACCCGTGGGCCCGACCACACTCACGAATTCGCCGGCACCCACGGTGAGATCCACCCGCTCGACCGCGGTGTAACGCTGTCCCGGCGCGTCCTTGCTGACGAAGGTACAGGTGACGTTTTTGAGTTCGATGGCAGGTGTCATGAACGTGGGGGTAGAACAAAAAAAACGGATGAGGGCAAAGCCAAAACAACGAATCCGGCGCGCGTGTCACAACCCGGAACGCTGCCGATCCGGTTTCGCCGGTCGGCCAGCGCTGCCCCCTGGGGAGTGACGCGCCGCAGGCGCGGCGCGCTGGGTTACCTGTACTTGCTGTTCGCCTTCTTCGCGAAGTCGTTGGTGAACACCGCAGTCAGATCGAGCTTGGCCGCGGCCAGCTTGGGGTCCACGCTGCCCAGCGCGCGCAGCGCGGTCTCAGGCCCTTTGGCTGGGAACATGCCGTCAGGCGACAAGGCCTTTTGTGCCGCCAGGAAACCGTCGATGTAGATCGCGCGGTCGCCCAGCAGGTAGCTTTCGGGAACCACCTGGATGATGTCGCCCGCGCCGGCTTTCTGGATCCATTTGTTGGCGCGCACCATTGCGTTGGCCAGCGCCTGCACTGTGTTGGGGTGTTTGTCGATGAAGGCCTGTGGCGCATAGAGGCAGCCCGCCGGCATCGGGCCACCAAACACCTTTTCGGCCTCCGGGACGATGCGGGTGTCGGTCACAATTTTGAGATCGCCCGAGCGCTGCAGCAGCGTGATCACCGGGTCGAGGTTGCTTATGGCGTCGATCTGGCCCGAGCGCATCGCGGCCACCGCGCCGCTGCTTGCGCCCACGCCGATGAAGCTCACGTCGCTGGGCTTCAAACCCGCCTTGGCGAGCACAAAGTTGGCCATCACGTTGGTCGAGCTGCCGGGAGCGGTCACACCGATTTTTTTGCCCTTGAGATCGGCCACCGATCTGAAATTGGGCATGGTCTTGGGGTTGACGCCCAGGACGATCTGCGGCGCGGCGCCCTGCAGCACAAAGGCGCGCATTGGCTGGCCCTTGAACTGCATGTTGATGGTGTGCTCGAACGCGCCCGACACCACGTCGGCGCTGCCGCCGACCACCGCAGCGAGCGCGCGCGAGCCACCCGCGAAATCGACGATGGTGACGTCCAGGCCCTCGTCCTTGAAATAGCCGAGCTGTTCGGCGATGGTGAGCGGCAGGTAATAAAACAGGTTCTTGCCACCCACTGCGATGGTCACTTTGGGTTTTTCGACCGCCTGCGCCAGCACCAGGCGAGGCAGGGCGGCGGCGGCGATCGAGCCGGCAATCAGGTGGCGTCTTTGCATGAGGATCTCCTGGTGTGTGAATGCGGGTGCGACGGCGGGGTTGCCGAGCGCCAAATCCTATACGGCAACGCCGGCGACGGCCACCGGAGCCGTCACGGATGCGGCCGCTCAGGCCACGTGCAGTCCGTCGACGAACACACGCAGCTCGCCCGGGACAAACGCACTCCAGTTTTCGTTCGAGGTGAGCGGTGTGGTCACGATCACCGCCGCGCGGTCGCCGGGCTGGTTGATTTCGGCGAAATTGACCGTCCAGTCCTGATCCATCAGCGTGGCCTGCGAGAACGGGTGCTGACGAACGAGATGGTAGAGCTTGGTGCTGCAGTGTGCCCACATCGCCTCGCCATTGGAGAGCAGGAAGTTGGCGGTGCCGAAGGCCGCGATCTGGGGAATCAGTTCGCGCAAGGTGTGCGTGAGCTCCTCCACCGCAGGCAGTGCGGCGTGGGACTTGGCGAGCTCCTGCATCAGCCAGCAAAAGGCGCGCTCGCTGTCGGTGCTGCCCACCGGATGGAAGGCGCTGTGCAGCTTGGGGTGGTAGTCCTTCAGGTCGCCGTTGTGGGCAAACACCCAGTGGCGACCCCAGAGCTCGCGGGTGAACGGGTGCGCGTTCTCCAGCGCCACAGCACCCTCGGTGGCCTTGCGCACATGGGCAATGATATTTTTGCTTTTGAGCGGGTAGCTGCGCAAAAACGCCGCCATCTGAGACTCGGCAGCTTGTTCCTGGTCGACAAACAGGCGCAGGCCCCGACCTTCAAAAAACGCGATGCCCCAGCCGTCGGCGTGGTGGTCGGTCTTGCCGCCGCGCTGACAAAAACCGGTGAAGCTGAACGCGGCATCGGTGGGGGTGGCGCAGTTGAGTCCGAGCAGTTGGCACATGCGGGTATTTTGCCCCCACACCCCGTGGCTGCCCGGGTCACCGGTGGTGAAGCGTTGTGGCGTGGCGGATGTCGCCTCAGGCGCGGAGCCGCGGGTGGTCGCGCAGCCGCAGCGCGGCCACCAGGGCCAGCGCGCACACACCGGCCAGCATCAGAAAGGTTTCGTTGAAAGCGATCAGGCGTTCCGGGTTGCTGCTCGCGGTGTCGAGACGGAAGCCGTGGGCGCTGATGCGCCATTCGAGCACGATGCCACACAGGCTCACACCAGCCGCACCGCCGAGCATGCGAAGAAAGTTGATCACGCTCGATCCCTGGGGGATGTGTGTGTGTTCCAGCCCGCGCATGGCGCCGATATTGAGCGAGGGCAGGATGAAGCCCAGGCCGATGCGGCCCAGGATCGCCCAGCTCACCAGCAGCGGAATGATCGCGCCGGGTCTGCTCAGATCGACGGTGATCATGAGCGCGAACGAAGACGCCAGCAATGCCAGTCCGATGCTCACCAGCCGGTGGGTGGGCTGGCGGTCAGCCAGGCGCCCGACGATGGCAATCGTCACCGCCAGCACCAGGCCGGCGGGCAGCAAGATGCCGCCGACATAGGAGGGCGACAAGCCCAGCCCCATCTGCATGTAGACCGGCAGCAGGTAGGTCGACCCGAACAGGGCAATGCCGTAGATGAAGGCCACGATGCTGCCCATGGCAAAGCGCCGGCTGGCAAACAACGAGAGGTTCATCAGCGGCGCCACCGTGCCGTCGGGTCGTCGCCTGTGGGCCATGAGCATGCGCCGCTGCAGTGCCACAAAGGCCAGCAGCGCCAGCGCGGCGCTGCCGAGGAATGCCGCCGCGCTGCCGCCGGTGTCGCCGTGCAGTTCCACCAGACCGTTGAGCAGACACAGCGTGCCCACCGTGGCCAGCAGCAGGCCAGGCCAGTCCAGTGTGGCGCCTTGGGGGTTGGCCGCCACCCCTCCCGGTGCGGTGGCCGGCACGTAGCGCCGAGCCAGCCACAGCGAGACCAGACAGAACGGCACCACCATGTAGAAGATGGAACGCCAGCCCAGGCCGTCGACCAGCACACCGCCGATGCTGGGACCGATCGCGGGTGCCAGTACCACGCCCATGCCAAAAATACCGCTGGCACGGCCCTGCTCGCTGGGCTCGAAGGCGCGCAGGATGATGATGGCCGGAATCGGCTGCACCACCCCCGCCGCCAGGCCCTCGGCCACGCGCGCGACCAGCACCAGCGGGAAATGCTGCGCCAGGCCACCGGCCAGGCCACCGGCCATCAGCAGCCACATGCAGCCCGAATAGGTGCGCCGGTAGCCGTAGCGTGACAGCAGCCAGGGGGTGGTCAGCATGGACACCGTCATCGCGGCCATGAAGCCCGAGCTGACCCATTGCGCGCGGTCCTGACCGATTGCAAAGTGCTGGCTCATGTCGGGGATCGCCACGTTGATGATGGTCGAGGACATGATCGACGCCATGGTTCCCACCATCACCGAGAGCAGCAATATCCAGCGGTAGCGCGCGCCGTGGCGTTCGCGCAGCGCGGCGATGGAATAGTCGGTCGTTTGGGGCCGGCGCGGTGCGTTCATGGTTGGCGATCTTTCCGGCGCTGGGCATCGCGCCCCAGCCGCCACACCAGCAGCAGCGCCGGTACGCTGTGCAACAGCAGGTCAAAAATATCGAGGGGACGGCGCAGCTCGCCGTGCACCAGCCAGCGCAGCTTCTCGATCAGGTGTGGCTCGGGCCACACCGGTGCCACCGCGAGCCAGACCGCGATCAGCGTCAGCCACAGCAGCGGAATCCGGTCGAGCCAGCCCATCATGCGCGACCGGCGGGGGCGGCGGTCGGCGCGCTGTGTGTGGCCACACAGCGCGCGCAGATGCAGGCCCGGGCGGTCGCGGCCTCGGGCAGCCTGGCCAGCAGCGTGGATGGAAAGGATTGGGACACACACCAGCAGGGCGCCTGCGGCTCGCCAGTGGCCTGCTCGATTGCCATGGCACAGCGGTTGTCACCACCGCACAGGGGGCAACGGCTCGGATCGGAGAAGGGCGCGGGGGCGTCTGGCATGGGGGGAGTGCAGTGTACCGGTGTGGTATTTTCAGCCGCTTCATGTTGTTGCACGCCCGTCACCGCTCGGTGGTCTTTCGCTTCGTGTTTCTCCGCCCCGTGTGGATCGGTGGCTGGTGGGCCGTGCTCGGGTTGCTGGCCGGCCTCGCGCACGCCGCCGATGCACCGCAGCACACCGTGCCCGACACCCTGGCCCAGCGCATGATGGCCTGCACCCTGTGCCACGGCGCCCAAGGCCGCGCCACCGCCAGCGGCTACTTCCCGCGCATTGCCGGCAAGCCGGCCGGCTATCTGTACAACCAGCTCACCCACTTCCGCGATGGGCGGCGCCAGAACCCCGGCATGGCCAATCTGCTCGACCACCTGTCCGACGCCTACCTGCGCGAGATCGCCGAACACTTTGCCGCCATCGACTTGCCATATCCGCCGCCGCAGACTTCCCATGTGCCGGCGGCCGAGCAGGCCCGTGCCGAGGCACTGGTTCGCCAGGGAGATCCGGCGCGCAAGCTGCCGGCCTGCGTGGCATGCCATGGCGAACGGCTGACCGGCATGAACCCGGCTGTGCCCGGTCTGCTGGGTCTGCCGCGCGACTACCTGATCGGCCAGCTCGGCGGCTGGCAGACCGGCTTGCGCCACGCGCTGGCGCCCGACTGCATGGCGCAGGTGGCGCAGGCGCTCTCGCCCGACGACGTGGGTGCCCTGGCGACATGGCTTTCGGCGCAACCCCTGCCGGCCAACACCCATCCTGCGCCACCCTCGGCGAAACCGTTGCCACTGCGCTGCGGCAGCGCGGTGCACTGAGCATGGCCGGCGCGAGACAGGCTTCGCCGGTGCGGCGGCTGCTGACATTCGCGGCAGCGGCGGCTTTGCTGGCCGCGCTGGCGGTCACGCTGCTGCTGTGGCAGCAACTCGGCGCGCCGGTGTTGCCCGCGCTGGACAGCCCGAGATCCGCAGCGGCGCCCGCGCTGGTCGAGCGTGGCGCCTACCTGGCGCGCGCCGGCAATTGCGCCGGCTGCCACACCGCGCGCGGTGGCGAGCCCTACGCGGGTGGGCGCCCCATCCCGACCCCGTTTGGCACCGTGTTTGCCGGCAATCTCACGCCCGACGCCGAGACCGGTATCGGCCGCTGGAGCGCCGACGCCTTCTGGCGCGCCCTGCACCACGGGCAGTCGCGCGACGGCCGCCTGCTTGTACCCGCGTTCCCGTACGACAGCTACACCCACATCAGCCGCGAAGACAGCGACGCGCTTCACGCCTTCCTGGGCAGCCTGCCCGCGGTGTCACAAGCCAGCCGGCCACACGCGCTGCGCTGGCCGTACAACACCCAGCTGGCGCTGGCGGCCTGGCGCGCGCTGTATTTCGAGCCACAGGTTTTCACACCCGACAGCACCCGGAGCGCCGAGTGGAACCGTGGTGCCTACCTGGTGCGAGGCCTCGGCCACTGCGCGGCCTGCCATTCGGCGCGCGACACGCTGGGTGGTCCGGCGGACGATCTCGCGGGCGGCCGCCTGCCGCAACCGGCCTGGCTCGCGCCCTCGTTGCGCGCCGAGCGTGAGGCCGGGGTACAGCACTGGGACATCACACGCACTGTGGATCTGCTGCAGCGCGGCACCACCAAGGGAGCGTCCGTGATGGGTCCGATGGCCGAGGTGGTGTTCGAGAGCACACAGCATATGAGCGAAGCCGACCTGCGCGCGATGGCGGTCTACCTGCAAGCCCTGGCGCCGCAGTCCGACCGGCCACCCGCCTTCAAGCCGGCGCGCAGCGATCAGCTGGCGCTGGGCGAGAAGGTCTATGGCCAGCGTTGCGCCGACTGCCATGGCGAGCAAGGCCAGGGCGCGCCGGGCGCCTACCCCGCGCTGGCCGGCAACCGCGCCGTCACCCAGGTCGCGGCCGCCAACCCGGTGCTTTCGGTCCTCGGCGGCGGGTTTGCGCCCGCCACCGCCGGCAACCCGCAGCCTTACGGCATGCCGCCCTACCGCACCCTGCTGAACGACGCCGAGATCGCCGCGGTCGTCACCTACCTGCGCCAGTCCTGGGGCAACCGCGCGTCGCCCGTGTTGCCCCAGGACGTGCAGCGGCTGCGCTGACACCGGCTGGCCTTCAGCGCGATCGCCGCGTTGCTTGACTCTGTTCTCACGCCAAAGGCCAGCCGGTGCAACGGGCGACCACGCGGTGGCGCCATCGGTGCGACACTGCGGCTGTGAGCACCACCCCGACCCGACCCACGCCCATGCCCGAGACCGAGCCGGCCCCGCCTGAGCCCTTTTTTGTCGATCCGCTGTTCCTGGCCGCGCCGCATGTTTCGACCTACCTCGGCGCGTTTTCGCTCACCAACGCCAGCGGGTTTTTCTTCCAGCGCGAGCAACGGCTCTACCTCGTCACCAGCCGCCATGTGGTGATCGATGAAGCCACACAGCACCTGCCCGACCGGCTGGTGATCGAGCTGCATCTGGACAGCAACAACCTCACCCGCTCCACCGGTTTCTCGGTACCGCTGTACCGCGACGGCCAGGCGCTGTGGCGCCAGGGTCGCGACAGCGCGGGCGAGATCGACGTGGCGGTGATCGAGCTCGATCGCACCGCGTTCCCGCCCTCGGCCGTCTACCGTGTGTTCACCCCGGCGCACATCCAGACCGCGTTCAGCGCCGTACCGGCCGACGCCTCGCTGATGATTGTGGGTTTTCCGCTCGGCTTCCACGACGTGGTGCACCACCTGCCCGTGGTGCGGCTGGCGGCGATCGCCTCGCCGCTGGGCATCCGCTTCCAGGGCGAGGGTTACTTCCTGACCGACGCGCGTACCCACCGCGGCACCAGCGGTGCGGCGGTGGTGATGCGCGACCCCGCGCCCACCAGCCCCGCCACCGAAGCGCTTCCGTGGCGCCTGCTCGGCGTGCACTCCTCGCGCATGGACATGGGCAACCGCGACCTGGTGCTGGACGAATCGCTGGGCCTGAACTGTGCCTGGTACGCCGATATCCTGCTCACGCTGACCGACGCGGGTTGAGCGGGCGGCGCCTCAAGGCCCCCTGTGTGTGGCCAGCGCGCCGTGCTACGACGTGCTCCCATCGTCCCGTTCTAGACTGAGCTCATGAAAAACGCGTTGAAGATCGTGGGCGTGGCCGCTGCGGTGGCGGTGTTGGCGCTGGGCGGCTGTACCGCGGCGCGCATTGGCACGGCAGCGCAACTCGCGCGCGAGAGCGAAGCTTTTCAGCACACCCCGGCCAACGCCAGCCTGCGCCTGCTCATCGTGGGCGACAGCACCGGCGTGGGCACCGGTGCAAGTGCGCCGCAGAACAGCCTGGCGGGTCTGCTGGCACAGGCCTTTCCCCGCTTGCACATCGACAACCTCGCGCAGGATGGCGCGACGTTCGAAGACCTGGTGCAACAGCTGCAGCGCGACCCGGCGCGCTACGACGCGGTGCTGATCCAGGCTGGCGGCAACGACGTGATCCGTCTGCGCGGCGACGACGCGATACGCGCCGACATCGAGCGCGTCATCGCCCTGGCGGCCCGGCGGGCCGGGCATGTGCTTGTCATGCCTGCGGGCAATGTGGGCAACGCACCGTTCTTCTTTGCCCCGTTGTCCTGGCTCATGACCAGCCGCGCCCAGCGGCTGCACGCGCATGTGAAAGACGCCGCGCAGCGCCACGGCGCGGATTACATCAGCCTGTTTCACGATGCCGAGAACGACCCGTTCGTGCAAATCCCCGGCCTGCACGCGCGCGACGGCCTGCACCCCAGCGACGCGGGCTACCGTGTCTGGTTCGACGAACTCATGCGCCAGGCCGACCTGGCGAACCGGCTGGCCCGCGCTCGGTAGCCTCCGGTTGGCGTCTGCGTGATCCCGCAGCGGCGCCCCGTTTTGCGAAGATTGCGCGCATGAACACCACCACTCCCGACCCCACCGAAGGCCGCATCACCACCGAGGTTTGCGGCCATGTGCTGCTGATCGGCATCGATCGCCCCGCCAAACGCAACGGTTTCACACCCGCCATGCTGCGCGCCCTGGCCGAGGCCTACACCCGGCTCGACGACGAGCCCGCGCTGCGTGTGGGTCTGCTGCACGCGCACGGCAAGCATTTCACCGCCGGGCTGGATCTGCCCGCGTTCGCGCCGCTCATGCAGCGTGGCGAGTACGCGGTGCCGCACGGTCTGGTGGACCCGCTCAACCTTGGCGACGCCGGCTGGCGCCGCCGCACCAAGCCCCTGGTGGCCGCGGTGCAGGGCATCACCTTCACGCTGGGCATCGAGCTCATGCTGGCGGCCGACATCGTGGTCGCCGCCGACAACTGCCGCTTCTCTCAGCTCGAAGTCCGGCGCGGCATCATGGCCACCGGTGGCGCCACGCTGCGCATGGCCGAGCGCGCCGGCCTGGGCAATGCGCTGCTGCACCTGCTCACCGGCGACGAATTCGACAGCGGGGAGGCGCTGCGCCTGCATTTCGTGCAGCGTGTGGTGCCAGCCGGCAAGCTGCTGGCCGAAGCGCTGCGCATCGCCGAGGCGATCGCTCGGCAGGCCCCGCTGGCGGTGATCGCCACCCGGCTGAACGCGCGTCAGGCCGTGGAGCAGGGGCCGCTGGTGGCCATGGCCGGATTTGATGACACACAACGGCGGCTGGCCAACAGCGAGGACGCGCGCGAGGGCGTGCTGTCGTTCCAGGAGCGGCGCGCGGCGCGTTTCAGCGGGCGCTGAGCGCCGGCGGCTTCAGCGCTGTTCAGGAGAACCTGGCCAGCAAGGCCTCGCCCCAGTCCCAGGGCCCGGTGACTGTCAGTGTCACCGTGGTCCAGTCGCCGTCTGCTTGCACCTGCTGCTCGGCGTCCCAGGCGCCGCCGTCGTCGAGCGGGCCGCGCGGGCCGGGGCTGTGGCGTTCGGCGGCCGCCAGCACCGTCTGCGCTTCGGCGAGCACCTCGGACAGCCGCTCGGCGCGCACGCTGGCCATGGCGTCCCAGGTGCCGGTGCCTTGGCCGTCGTCGCTGGCGTCGAACAGCAGGTATTGCAAGCAGGAGCTCGGGTGCTTGTCGGACTGGCTCATGAGACGTGCATCGGTGGGCCGGCGACGCACGGCAGGTCGAGGAACACCTCGGTCAGCAGCAGGGGCGCCTGTTCACGCACAAACACGCAGCGCCGGGCCAAGGCATCGCGCCGGCTCCAGTGCCCGGCATGTGGCCAGGTTTCGCTGTCGCTCCAGTCAAAGCCGCTGCGCTGCAGATCGGGCCGCCGGAACAGCAGCTCGCCCAGGGGTTGCCGACCCAGCCGCTGCACCTCGGCCCAGGGGTTGCGCGGCTGCCAGCCGGGGATGACGGTGCGGGCGTACACACGGGCTTGCCCCTGGCACACCAGCAACACACAGCGCACCCAGGCCGGTGCAGGCGGCATCGGGCCCAGGCGGAGGGATTCGTGGGGCAGGGGAGCGGCCAGGCCCTCGTCGAGCAAATGCACCGCCACGTCGCCCCAGTGGTGGCGCAGGCGCTCGGTCAGCGAGCCGCGTTCTTGCAGCCAGCCGATGCCGGCAGGGTCGGCACACAGCTGGTGCAGCTCGGGCTCGTCCAGCCAGCGGGAAGGTGTGTGCATGGCGGGAATTATCGCCAGCGCTTGCATGAAAAACGGCGCCCGAAGGCGCCGTTTGGGTCGCCGTGTGGGCAGGGGATCAGGCCGCGGCCTTGACCTTCAGGCGCCAGGCGTGCAGCAGCGGTTCGGTGTAGCCGCTGGGTTGCTCCTTGCCCTTGAACACCAGATCGAGCGCGGCCTGGTAGGCCATGCTTGTCTTGAAGTTGCCGGCCATGTTCTTGTAGAACGGGTCGCCCGCGTTCTGCTGGTCGACCACCGCGGCCATGCGCTCGAAGGTTTTCTTCACCTGCGCGTCGGTGACCACGCCGTGGTGCAGCCAGTTGGCCATGTGCTGGCTGGAGATGCGCAGCGTGGCGCGGTCTTCCATCAGGCCCACGTTGTGGATGTCGGGTACCTTGGAGCAGCCCACGCCCTGGTCGATCCAGCGCACCACATAACCCAGGATGCCCTGGGCGTTGTTGTCGAGCTCCTGCTGCTTTTCCTCAGCGCTCCAGCTCGGGTTGCTCGACACCGGCACGGTGAGCAGGCCGGTGAGCAGGTTGTCGCGCTCGGCGCTGGCGTTGATCTGCTCCAGGCCTTTCTGCACGTCGGACACCAGCACCTGGTGGTAGTGCAGCGCGTGCAGCGTGGCGCCGGTGGGGCTGGGCACCCAGGCGGTGTTGGCACCGGCCTTGGGGTGGGCGATCTTCTGCTCCATCATGGCCTTCATGAGGTCGGGCATGGCCCACATGCCTTTGCCGATCTGTGCCTTGCCGCGCAGGCCGCAGGCAAGGCCGACCAGCACGTTGTTGCGCTCGTAGGCCTGGATCCAGGCGCTGGTTTTCATGTCGCCCTTGCGCACCATGGGGCCGGCGAGCATGGCGGTGTGCATCTCGTCGCCGGTGCGGTCGAGGAAACCGGTGTTGATGAAGGCCACGCGGCTGCTGGCAGCGGCGATGCAGGCCTTGAGGTTGACGCTGGTGCGACGCTCTTCGTCCATGATGCCGAGCTTGACCGTGCTGTCGGGCAGGCCGAGCACCTGCTCGACGCGGCCGAACAGTTCGGCGGCAAACGCGACCTCGCGCGGGCCGTGCATCTTGGGTTTGACGATGTAGACCGAACCCTTGCGCGAGTTGCGGATCGCCTCTTTCTTGTTCTTCTTCAGGTCGTGGATGGCGATGGTGGTGGTGACCATCGCGTCCAGGATGCCCTCGGGGATTTCCTGACCCTCTGCGCCCCACAGCACGGCGGGGTTGGTCATGAGGTGGCCCACGTTGCGCACGAACATGAGCGAGCGGCCGTGCAGGCGAACGCCCTTCTTGCCGTTGGGCGCCGTGTATTCGCGGTCGGCGTTGAGGCCGCGGGTGAAGGACTTGCCGCCCTTGCTCACCTCTTCGGTCAGCGTGCCCTGGAGGATGCCGAGCCAGTTGCGGTAGGCCAGCACCTTGTCGTCGGCGTCCACCGCGGCAATGGAGTCTTCCAGGTCGAGAATGGTCGACAGGGCCGCTTCCAGCACCAGGTCGCTCACGCCGGCGCTGTCGCTTGCGCCGATGGGCGTGGCCCGGTTGATCTGGATCTCCAGGTGCAGGCCGTTGTGCTTGAGCAGCACCGCGCTGGGTGTCTTCGCCTCGCCCTGGTAGCCCACCAGCTGGGCTTTGTCGGCCAGTTTGCTGGTGCCGCCTTCGGCCATACCGACCACGAGGTCACCGTCCTTGTTGATCTTGTAGCCGGTGGAGCCGACGTGCGAACCTTTTTTCAGCGGCGCGCAGCGGTCCAGCACGTGGCGTGCGTACTCGATCACCTTGGCGCCGCGCTTGGGGTTGTAGCCGCCTTTCTTGCCCTTGCCGACCTTGCCGCAGCCTTTGTCTTCGCTGATCACATCGGTGCCGTAGAGGGCGTCGTACAGCGAGCCCCAGCGTGCGTTGGCGGCGTTGAGTGCGTAGCGGGCGTTGAGGATGGGCACCACCAGCTGCGGGCCGGCCTGCACCGCGAGTTCGTCGTCCACGTTCTTGGTGGTGACCCTGACCTTCTTGGGTTCGGGCACCAGGTAGCCGATGGTCTCGAGGAACTTGCGGTAGGCGACCATGTCGCGCACCGGGCCGGGGTTGGCACTGTGCCAGGTGTCGAGCTCGGCCTGCAGGCGGTCGCGCTCGGCCAGCAGGGCGGCGTTTTTGGGCGCCAGGTCGGACACGATGGCGTCAAAACCTTCCCAGAAGGCCTCGCTGCTCACACCGGTGCCAGGCAGCACCTGCTGGTTGATGAAGTCGGCCAGTTCGGTGGCGACCTGCAGGCCGTGGATCTGGGTGCGTTGTGTCATGGGTTGCTCCATCTGGACAGGGGAAAGAAAACGAAAAGGGGGAGTGGGGACCCGCGCTCAGCCCAGGCAGTGCAGGGCGTCGCGCAGGCTGGGGCCGCTGTGGTGCGGCGCGGTGCCGAGTTCGTCAAACGGGGTATTTTGCCGGTTGACCCAGAGCGTCCGGTAGCCGAACCAGGTCGCGGCCAGCGCGTCCCAGCTGTTGGCGCTCACAAACAGCGTCTCGGCGGCGCTCACGCCGGTGGCCGCCGGGCCCAGCGCGTAGGCCTCGGGCGCGGTCTTGAAGCGCCGCGCCGGGTGCACGCTGATCACATGGTCGAGCAGCGCCTCCAGCCCTGCGCTGCGCACCGAGATGCGCAGCATCTCCGGGTCGCCGTTGGACAGGATGCCGGTCGCCAGGCCGCGCTCGCGCAGCGCCACCAGCACCTCGCGCGCTTCGGGAAACACCGAGAGGTGGCGGTACTGACCCATCAGGGCGCGGTGATGGTCTTCGAAGCCGCCGCTGTCCCACCCGGCGCGCGCGGCGGGCGCCACCGCCTTGATCGCGTAGCGCAGCGCGGCTTCGGTGAGCGCCCAGAACGGCTGGTAGTGCGCGCCCGCGTTGCTGGTGGTGACCAGGCGTGTGTAGTCGATCTGCTTGTCGCGCCACAGCAGGGCCAGCCGCTGGCCCTGGCCGGGAAAGCGCTGCTCGGCGAGCAGCGCAATGCTGTACACGTCGAACAGCGTACCGTAGGCGTCGAACAGGACCGCGCGAGGCTTTCTCATCTTTCTGACTGTATTCGATGCCTTCAAGGTTATTGATTCACGTATATGTGGTTTATCTGTGACTTTTGTGAGACTAATTTCAGTAGGCCAAGGGGCTTGCCGTCCATGCCAGCGCGTCCGTTCACAAGCATTGCGCGGAACTGTCTGCGGCGGCCACCGAGACATGCGCCCGCCAGGACCGCCTTCGACGCCACCGGGCAACGGCTGGGAAACGGTGCTGCGGCCCGTCCAGGTGATCCGCCCGCAAGGCACTGCCTGTTATCCGGGCCGACATACAGGTGCTGGCGCCGGCAGACTGGCGGCAGGTGGTGCAGACCACGCTGGTGGTGACGCTTGCTTTGTCTGCGCAGTGAGTCTGAGGCGACCAAGGCACACTCGCACCCATGACAACCGCGTTTCCATCGCCCGCGCCATCCCCGCTGCTGGTGGTTTGTTTGTGTGCGCAGTGGTGTGTCGTGTGCCGTGAGTACCAGCCGGTCTTGCAAGCCGTGCTGGACGGATTTGACGCCACCCAGCTGCGCTTGGTGTGGCTGGATATCGAAGACCAGAGCGAGCTGGTGGGCGATCTGGATGTGGACAACTTTCCCACCCTGCTGATTGCGCAAGACAACATGCCGGTGTTTTTTGGCACGCTTGCTCCCCACGGCGCCACGCTCATGCGCTTGTTGCGCAGCGCTTTGGCTGGCGATCTCAAGCCCGTGGCCGCTGGCGGTGACGTGACCGCTTTGGTCGGACGCCTGTCACCAGGAACGGCGGAGAAGACATGAGCCCCGCCAACCCGTCACCGCTGCCTTACGCCGGCATCCGCGTCGTCGAATTCACCCACATGGTCATGGGCCCGACCTGCGGCATGGTGCTGGGCGACCTGGGCGCCGAGGTGATCAAGGTCGAGCCACCCAAAGGCGACAACACACGCCGCCTGCTCGGCTCGGGCGCGGGCTTCTTCCCGCTGTTCAACCGCAACAAGAAAAGCCTGGTGCTGGATCTGCACACGCCCGAGGGCAAGGAGGCGGTGCTGCGGCTGATCGCCACCGCCGACGTGGTGAGCGAGAACTTCAAGACCGAAACCATGCAAAAACTCGGGTTGGATTACGAGAATCTCAAGCGGCTCAACCCGCGCCTGATCTACGTGAGCCACAAGGGCTTTCTGCCCGGCCCCTACGACCACCGCACCGCGCTTGACGAGGTGGTGCAGATGATGGGCGGCCTGGCCTACATGACCGGGCGCTCCGGCGACCCGCTGCGGGCGGGCAGCAGCGTGAACGACATCATGGGCGGCCTGTTCGGCGCCATTGGTGTCATGGCCGCTTTGAGACAGCGCGAGACCACCGGCGTCGGCCAGAAGGTGGAGAGCGCGCTGTTCGAGAACAACGTCTTTCTGGTGGCGCAGCACATGCTGCAGTACGCGGTGACCGGCGCACCGGCCGCGCCCATGCCCGAGCGCATTTCGTCCTGGGCGGTGTACGACGTGTTCAGCGTGAAGGATGGCGGGCAGATTTTTCTCGCCGCGGTGAGCGACACGCAGTGGGACCTCTTCTGCCGCGCGCTTGGCCTGGACGACCTCAAGGCCGACCCGCGCCTGCCCAGCAACAACCACCGCGTGCTGGCGCGTGACTGGCTCATTCCCGAGCTGCGCCGGCGCCTGGCGCACCGCAGCGCGGCCGAACTCGCCGAGCTGTTCGAGCGCGAAGGCCTGCCGTACGCGCCCATCACCCGCCCACACGATCTGCTCGACGACCCGCACCTGCTGGCCACCGGCGGTCTGGCGCCCATCACCCTGCCCGATGGCGAGCGCGCCGGCCAGACCGCGCCCACGGTGCTGTTCCCCTTCACCCTGGATGGCCAGCGCCCCGGCGTGCGCCTGAGCCCGCCGCGGCTGGGCGAACACAACGCCGAGCTGCTGCGCGCACTGGGCTACGACGACGCCGCGATCGCGCGCCTGGGCGGGGCGTGAGGCTGGCCTGACGGCCCGCCGCGCCAGCATCTGGCGGCCTTGCAATCTCCGTTTTGAAGTCAGCAATATCACCGTGACCGTGATTGATTGCCTATCTTTGATGGAGTAATCTGCCTGCCCATGGACAAGCTCAAGCAGTTCGAAACCTTTGTCTCGGTGGCCTCGCGCGGCAGCCTCACCGCCGCCGCACGGGCCGAGGGGGTGGCGCCGGCCATCATCGGGCGGCGGCTGGATGCACTGGAATCCCGCCTGGGTGTGAAGCTCATGGTGCGCACCACGCGGCGTATCACGCTGACCCACGAAGGCAGCGCGTTTCTGGAAGACTGCCAGCGCCTGCTGACCGAGGTGGCCAACGCCGAGGCCAGTGTGAGCGCCGGCGGGGTGAAGGCCAGCGGGCATTTGCGCATCACCGCGCCGGCCGGTTTCGGGCGCCGCCACGTGGCGCCGCTGGTGCCGCGCTTTCGCGAGTTGCACCCCGAGGTGACGATCTCGCTCAACCTGAGCGACCGGGTGGTGGACGTGACCGGCGAGGGCTACGACTGCGCGGTGCGGGTGGGCGATCTGCCCGACTCGTCGCTGGTCAGCGTGCGCCTGGCGGACAACCGCCGCCTGTGTGTGGCCACACCCCGGTACCTGCAGCACCATGGCCGCCCGCAGACGCCGGCCGATCTGGTGCGCTTCGACTGCCTGGCGCTCTCCAGTGACGCCTCCCAGACCCGAGGCTGGGCGTTTGCCGTGCCCAGGACGCCGCCGGACGATGCGGCCGGTGAACCGCCCAGGGGATTGGCCACCGAGGCCACCCAGATCGTGCACCTGCGCCCCGGCGGCCCGCTGGACTGCAGCGACGGCCAGGTGTTGCACGCCTGGTGTCTGGCCGGCTACGGCATTGCCTGGCGCAGCACCTGGGAGGTGGAGGGCGACGTCGCGGCCGGTCGCCTGGAGACCGTGCTCGACGAGTTTGCTGCGCCGCCCAACGGCATTTATGCGCTGTTTCCACAGCGCAAACACCTGGCGCTGCGCGTGCGCCTGTGGATCGACTTTCTGAAACACCACTATGGCCAGTCAGATTTCTGGGCCGGGCGCTGAGCCGTCGCAGGCCTGCGGTGGCACCGTAGCGGTCTCGCGTCGCGTGTTCCGCAGGCCTTCATGCCCACACTGAACGCCCTGCTCAAAGACGTCCGCCGCTGCACCATCTGCGCCGCGTCTTTGCCGCTGGGGCCGCGACCGGTGTTGCAGTGCCACGCGGCCGCGCGCATCCTGATCGCGAGCCAGGCACCGGGCCGGCGGGTGCACGCCACCGGGGTGCCGTTCGACGACCCGAGCGGCGACCGCCTGCGGGCCTGGCTGGGCCTGTCGCGCGAGGTGTTCTACGACACGCGCCAAGTGGCGATCCTGCCGATGGGGTTCTGTTATCCCGGTACCGGTCCGTCGGGTGACCTGCCGCCGCGCCCCGAATGTGCGCCGGCGTGGCGCGAGGCGTTGCTGTCCCGCATGCCCCGGATCGAGCTCACGCTGGCCATCGGCAGCTATGCCCAGGCCTACCACCTGCCCGGGCGCTCGGGCTCGGTCACGCAGGCGGTGCGGGGCTGGCAAGCCGGGTGGCCAAAACTGATCCCCTTGCCCCACCCGAGCCCGAGAAACCGGCGCTGGCTGACGCAGAACCCTTGGTTCGAAGCCGAGGTGATTCCGGCTTTGCAGGCGCGTGTGGCCGAGGTGCTGGGTTGACTCAGGCCGCCTACCCGGACCCGGTCGGGGCCACGCCCGACGCACCCACCACGCGGCCGCGGTCCCGCCGTGGCAGCATCCGCCTTTCCACCACGGGATTTTTCATGACTTCCACACGCACACCCATGCCCAACAGTCGGCGCGGTTTTCTTGTCGCGGCAGCGGTCGGCGCGAGCGCCGCCGCGGGCCTGATGGCCGGCTGCACGTCGCCGTTCGCGCCGTCCACCATCGGTCGCGCCCCGGATTCACCGGCCTCGCGCGAATACCGCCGCACGGTGGCCAGCCACCTCTACAGCCGCAACCGCGGGCGCATCTTCCCAGGGCAGATGCCGCCCAACCTCTACGCCATCGGTGTGCTCCAGGTGGACATCGCCCGCAGCGGCCAGGTGACGCGACTGCACTGGCTGCGCGCGCCCAGCCACGCGCCCGAGGTGGTGGCCGAGATCGAGCGCATCGTGCGCCAGGCCGCGCCTTATCCGGCGCCGCGGGTGGCGGTCACCTACACCGACACCTGGCTGTGGGACCGCAGCGGTCGCTTCCAGCTCGACACGCTGACCGAAGGGCAGCTGTAGGCAGCGCGTCGGTGCTGGCGCGGCGGCGCGGACAGGTTCATCATCTCTGTCCCGGGCCGCCACACGGGGTCATGGCGCTCGGTCCTCCCGTGACCCCGGTGCCGAAGGAGGGTCACCATGGCCATCGCGCAGTCGTACCAGCAGCCCATCAACCCCGAACCGCAGGGCATCGGCGAATTGCTGGAAACGGTCCAGTCGCTGCTGGAAAACACCGTCTTTTGCTGGAGCGACCTGCTGTTCGCCAGCGCCATGCGGCCGAAGATCCTGGAGGCCTGGTACGAGCTCGACTTTCAGACCATGCGTGCCGAAGCCGCAGAGGCCGATCTGTCGCGGGTCGGTCTGACGGGCGCTCAGCTCGCACTCAAGCTCTCTGGGGTGTCCGGGGCGCTGCTGTCGTTTACCAGCGCGCCGTCGGTGCGCAAGCTGCTTGCGGTGTTCGACTGGGTGTTGTCCATCCTGGGCAGCCTGGCGGGTGTGACCGGGCGGCTGGAGCAGCTCAAGGAGTTCATGGAGGTTTTGCAAAAACTGATCGGTTGGGCCGACAGCCAGCAGCTGGAGCGCTGATACGGGCGCCTCAGTCGACCAGCGGGCCGTAGAGGTCGGGCCGGCGGGCGCGCAGGTAAGCGTGCTGGCGCGCGGTGAGCAAGGCGGATCGCTCCAGCCTGGCCAGCAGCAAGCCCGTGCTGCGGCTCGCTTGCGCGAGGACTGCGCCCTGTGCATCGGCCACGGTGCTGAGCCCGCCGTAGCGGGTGTCGCCCTCGCTGCCGCAGGCGTTCGCATAGGCCAGGATCAGGCGGTTTTCGCAGGCGCGTGCTGGCACCAGCAGCGTTGGCACCTCGTCGAACCCGACCATGTTGGCGGTGGGCACCAGCACCGCGTCGGCGCCTTGCAGGGCGAGGCCACGCACCGCCTCAGGGAACTCCACGTCGTAGCAGATCAGCAAGCCCAGACGCCAGCCGCGCCAGGTGAACACCTGCGCGGCGGCGTCGCCGGGACTGAACTGGGCGCGGTCCATGTCACCGAACAAATGGGTTTTGCGGCAGTGGCCGATGCGCCTGCCGTCGGCGTCTATGGCTTGCGTGGCGTTGAACGGTTGGCCGCCTTGCGGGTGGCGTTCGGGGTAGCCGTAGACGATGGCGATGCCGTGGCGCCGGGCGATGGCGCCCACCGCTTGCGCCAGCGCACCGTCAGCGGGCTCGGCCAGCGCGGCCACGCGTTCGGGGCCGATGGCGTAGCCGGTGAGGCCCATTTCGGTGCAGAGCAGCAGGTCGGCGCCTTCTGCACGTGCCTGGCTGGCGGCGGCATCGAGCTGGCGCAAGGCTTCGGCCGTGCCGGCTTCGGCGGGTGTGTAGGCGGTTTGCCAGAGGGCGAGGGTCAGGGCATCCATGGCGGCATCTTGCCGGCGAAGGGTTCAGTCGGGCAGGGCCACCGGTCCGATGTCAGGGAACACGTCACCCGGCCCGGGTTGAGCCGCGTGGGTCTGGCCACCGAGCTGGTGCAGGATGCCCCAGACCGCGTTGAGCGAGGTCTGCACCGCGCCCTCGACCCAGGCTGGTGTCCACGAGACGTCGTCGCCGGCAATGAAGATGCCGCGCTCGGCGGCGGGCAGCGTGTCTTGCATGAAGTGGCGGTACATGCGGTGGTTGTAGCGGTAGTGGCCGGGCAGGGCGCCTTTGAACGCGCCAAGGAAATACGGATCGGCCTCCCAGGAGATGGTGATGGGCTCGCCGATGATGTGGCTGGCGATGTCCACCGCGGGGTAGATTTTCTTCAGCGCCGCGAGCGCGAGCTGGACCCGCTTTTCGCCGCTGTGCGGCAGCATCTTGAGCGCGTCGCCCATCCAGGCGTAGGAGAGGCAGATCACGCCGGGGCGGTCGGGTCCGTGGTCGAACAGGTAGGTGCCGCGTGTCAGGCGGTCGGTGAGCGTCATGCCCATCACCTCGCGACCGGTGGCGGGGTCGGTGTCTTTCCAGAACGGCCGGTCCACCATCACGAAGGTCTTGCTCGACTGCATGTAGCGGGTGCGGTCCAGCGCCATCCACAGCTTCTGCGAAAACAGCGTTTCCTCCACCGCGATCTGTGTCGTCATCAGCCAGCTCTGGCAGGTGACAAGCACCGCCGGGTAATGGCGCACCGTGCCCCAGGTGTCGGTGACCGCCAGCTCGCCGTCGGCCGCGCGGTGGATGGCGGTCACGCCGGGGCGCGGTGCGCCCTGGTGCAGCGTGGCCAGCGTGGTGCCGGCGGGCCAGTGCGCCAGTTGCTCGGGTGCGTGATGCCACAGACCCATCGGCACCTGCTGCACGCCGCCCACGATCAGGTGCTGGTCCTCGTCGCAGCCGGTGAGCACCACGCGCAGGATCTCCAGCATGGAGTTGGGAAAATCCGAGTCCCAGCCGCCGGTGCCAAAACCCACCTGGCCAAATACCTCGCGGTGGCGGAACGACAGGTTGGCGAAGGCGTCGGACTGCGCCACGAAGTCGTAAAACGTGCGGTCGTCCCACAGCGGCACCAGGGCGTCCCACAGCTGTTTGAGGCGTGGCACGTTGCGCTCGCGCAGCGCGGTTTGCAGATTGGAAAATCGCGCGTCGGCCTCCAGCGCCTGGGCCCAGGCGCTGGCAACTTCGTGGAACAGCGGCGGCAGGTCGGCCAGGGTGCGGGCGTGGTGTGTCTGGCCTTCGAGGTCGATCACCGTGCTGCCGGCGGCGGGGGTCAGCGGGTTCGGAAACGGCCGGGTCTGCAGACCGAGCAGGCGGACGTAGTGAAAAAATGCGGTGCTCGAGGCCGGAAAGCGCATGCCACCAAGCTCGGCCACGATGCCGGGTGCACCGGCAAAGGCCTGCGAGCGCAGGCGCCCGCCCATGTGCGAGGCCTCGTACACCACCGGCTTCAAGCCCAGTTTCATCAGCTCGTGCGCCGCCACCAGGCCCGCCATGCCGGCGCCGACGATGGCCACCTCCTGGCCATGGACGCTGGCCGGCAGCGTGCCCAGGCCTTGCGGGTGGGCCAGCCAGTCGTCGTAGGGGAACGGGAAGTCGGGACCGAAGACGGTGACCGGGGCATCGGGCGGGCGAATGGGTTTCACGAGGCTCCTGGGGGCAAGGCGCCAGCGGTCACGTTGCCCGCTGGGCGGGGGTCTACAGCAGGCTTTGCAACAGAAAAACCGCCGTGCCCCACATCATGAGCGCCACCACGCCATCGAGTGCGCGCCAGATGTGCAGCGAATTGAGCCGGCGGCCGATCCAGAACGCGGCCAGCCCCAGGGTGGTGAACCAGACCACCGAGCCAGCGGCCGCGCCGATGCCGAAGGTGCCGGCGCCCGCACCGTAGGCCAGGGACGCGCTGCCGATCAGCACCGCGGTGTCGAGCCAGGCGTGTGGATTGAGCCAGGAAAACGCGAGGGCGGCCAGCACCGCCTGGCGCCGGCTCATGTCCGGGCGGGTGGACTGGCCGGTGACTGCGTCCAGGGTCGGCGCCTGCGGGCGCAGAAAGCGCTGGAAAGCTTTCCAGCCGTAGACGGTGAGGAACAGGGCGCCAGCGCCCACCAGCGCGCCCAGCAGTTTGTCGGACAGGCCACCGAGCTGCGCCAGGCCCAGCACGCCGATGCCAATCAGCAGCATGTCGGAGAGCATGCACACGGCCACCGTGAGCGCGATGTGCTGGCGTTGCAGACCCATGCGCAGCACATGGGCGTTCTGCGGGCCGATCGCCATGATCAGCGACAGGCTCAGCACCAGGCCGGCGGTGAAGGAGGGGAAGGCGAGGACCATGGGGGCGCGTATCGAACAGGGGATGGGGCGGGGTGTGGGCTGGATTGTCACGCCATCGGCGCCATATTTAAATCACGTTAAATTAAACTGATATCACTCAAATAAAAATCAAGCAAATATGCTCGACGCCCGCCAACTCGAAGCCCTGGCCGCCGTGGTCGAACACGGCGGCTTCGGGCCGGCCGCACAGGCTTTGTCGCTGACGCTGGGCGCGGTGTCGTTGCGCATCAAGGCGCTGGAAGAGCAGCTGGGGCAACGGCTGCTGGTGCGCGGCAAGCAGGTGCGCGCCACCGCGGCCGGGCAGGCGCTGCTGGCCCACATCAAGCAGCTGCGGCTGATGGAAGCCGATGTGCTCGCCGCCCTGCAGGGCGGTGGCCCTGGCACCCAGGCACGCTGGCAGAGCCTGAGTGTGGCGATCAACGCCGACTCGGCGGTGAGCTGGTTTCTGCCGGGGGTGGCACCGCTGCTGCAGCGCCATCGGCTGCTGCTCGACATCCTGATCGACGACCAGGAACACACCCACGACCTGCTCAAGAGCGGCGACGTGATGGGCTGTGTGACTGCGCGGGCCGACCCGCTGCGCGGTTGTGTGGCCGAGCCGCTGGGCGTGATGCGTTACCGCTGTGTGGCCACGGCGGCGGTGGTGCAGCGCTGCCGCACGCCCGCCGGCGCGGTGTCGCCGCACAAGCTGCTGGCGCACCCGGCGGTGATTTTCAACCGCAAGGACGCACTGCAAGACGCCTTCCTGGCCCAGCATTTCGGGCTGCGCCAGGCCCATTACCCGCGCCACTTCGCGCCGGCGGTGGACGCGTTTGAAGAAGCCCTCGCCGTGGGCATGGGCTGGGGCATGGTGCCCGAGCAAAGTCTGGTGAACCGACCGGTGTTGCAGGAAGTGCTGCCTGGCACCACGGTCGACGTCGCGCTGTACTGGCAGCACTGGCAACGCGAATCGCCCTCTGCCCAGCGGCTGACCCACGCGGTCAAGGCCGCCGCGCTGGCCCGCCTGCCGCCGCTGGCCGCGGTCTGACGGGTGTCGGAGTCGACACCCGCGGGCCGCCGGGCTCAGCCCTTGAGGCAGGCGCTCATGAAGGTTTTGCGCGCGGCGCCGCTGAGGGCCTTGGTTTTGGCCTCGGCGTTGCAGGTTTTCATCTTGGCCTGCTGCGTCGCGGCGGGGGCTGCGGCCGGGGTGCTTGTTCCGGCAGCGGGTGCGGCGGGTGCTGCAGCCACCGCAGGCTTGGTCATGGCCGCAGGGGCGGCAGCGCTTGTGCCGTGTTTGCTCAGGCATTCCTTCATGAAGGCCTGGCGCGCATCGCCTTTCAGGGCGTCGGTCCTGGCCTGCGCATTGCAGGTTGTCATCTTGTTCTGCTGCGCGGCCTGGGCCGGGCTGGTGGTGGCGTGTGCCACGCCGAGCGAGAGTGCGCCGCCGAGGGCGAGCAAGGTGAGCAGGTGTTTCATGGGACGTCCTTGGTGGTTTCACGCCCAGAGCGCCGGGCAACGAAGCCCGCGACATGGCGGGCTCGACCGCACTGTCCGGCAGGCAACTTAGGCCCTGCTGAGGCTCACCAGGCGAGGTAGGCGTAGCCGCGCTGCTGCAGTTCCATCACCGCGGCCGCACCCACCTCTTCGACCTGTGCAAAGTCGACCATGTCGGCCTCGGTCCAGCCGACCGTGTGCATGGTGTTGCCGCAGGCGATGAAGCGCACGCCGTAGGCCTCGGCCATGCTGCGCACGCGCTGCTGGTGCAGTTCGGGCACCGGGCGCTGTGGCTTCTTGGCCAGCAGGTGGATGCCCGGGCCCCAGGCCACCACCACGATCGCCACCTCGTCCACATACTTCTTCAGCAGGGCGCTGATGGAATTGAGGATGGCCTCCTGGTACTCGGGTTCGTGGTGGTTGAGCTGGTAGACGATCTTGTGTGGCGCGTCGTCACCGGGCTGCGGGGGGCTCATCGACAGCGGACTGGCCGCGCGGGCGGTGCCGGGGGTCGCGACGGTGCCGGCGCCCAGGGCCAGCAGACGGCCGATCCAGCGGCGGCGACCGGGGGTGGGGGAGGTGTTCATGGGCATGACGGTAACGGACTTCCCACCCGCGCGCAGGCCGGTCACGCCCAGAACCTAAAATCGTCGCCCTATGCTCAAGATCCAACAAGACCTGCTGGCTGGCCTGGCCACCGCGCTGGACGCGATTTCCCCCGGCGCCGGCGCCAGGGCGGCGTTCGAATCGCCCAAGGTGGCCGCCCACGGTGACCTCGCCGTGACCGCAGCCATGCAGCTGGCCAAACCGCTCAAGCTCAACCCGCGCCAGGTGGGCGAACAGCTGCGCGAGGCCTTGCTGGCGCAGCCGGTCTACCAGCGCTGGGTGGCCGCGATCGACATCGCCGGTCCCGGCTTCATCAACATCCGCCTGAAGCCCGAAGCCAAGCAGCAGATCGTGCACGAGGTGCTGCAGGCGGGCGGACGTTTCGGCATGGTGCCCGCGAACGGCCAGAAGCTGATGGTGGAGTTCGTCTCGGCCAACCCCACCGGTCCGCTGCACGTGGGGCACGGTCGCCAGGCCGCGCTGGGTGATGCGATCTGCAACCTCTACGCCACCCAGGGCTGGAGCGTGCACCGCGAGTTCTATTACAACGACGCCGGTGTGCAGATCGGCACGCTGGCCAGCTCCACCCAGCTGCGCGCCCGGGGCTTCAAGCCAGGCGACGAGCAGTGGCCCAGCGGCGAAAACGCGGCCGCCTACAACGGCGACTACATCCAGGACATCGCCAACGATTTTCTGGCCAAGAAGACGGTGCACGCCGACGACCGCGCGTTCACCGCCAGCGGCGACGTCAACGACCTCGACGGCATCCGCCAGTTTGCGGTGGCCTATCTGCGCCACGAACAGGATCTGGACCTGCAGGCCTTTGCGGTCAAGTTCGATCACTACTACCTCGAATCCAGCCTGTACACCAGCGGCCGGGTCGAGGCCACGGTGAAGCGGCTGATCGAGGCCGGCAAGACCTACGAGCAGGACGGCGCGCTGTGGTTGAAATCCACCGACTACGGCGACGACAAGGACCGTGTCATGCGCAAGTCCGACGGTTCCTTTACCTATTTCCTGCCCGATGTGGCCTATCACATTGCCAAGTGGGAGCGCGGTTTCAGCAAGGTGATCAACATCCAGGGCACCGACCACCACGGCACGATCGCGCGTGTGCGCGCTGGCCTGCAGGCGGCCAACGTGGGCATCCCCGCCGGCTACCCCGACTATGTGCTGCACACCATGGTGCGTGTGGTCAAGGGCGGCAAAGAGGTCAAGATCAGCAAACGCGCCGGCAGCTACGTGACGTTGCGCGACCTGATCGAGTGGACCAGCAAAGACGCGGTGCGCTTCTTCCTGCTCAGCCGCAAACCCGACACCGAGTACACCTTCGACGTCGATCTGGCGGTGCAGAAGAACAACGACAACCCGGTGTACTACGTGCAGTACGCCCACGCCCGCATCTGCTCGGTGCTCGCCGCTTGGCGCGACAAGGAGGGCGGCGACACCGCAGCGCTCAAAGACGCCGACCTCGCCGCGCTGGACAGCCCGGCGGCCCAGGCGCTGATGCGGCTGCTGGCCAAGTACCCCGCGATGCTGGCCGACGCCGCGCGCGATTTTGCGCCGCACGACGTCACCTTCTACCTGCGCGAGCTCGCCGCCAGCTACCACAGCTACTACGACGCCGAGCGCATCCTGGTGGACGACGAGA
>CAYRIT010000002.1:0-111889 GCA_964424415.1 uncultured Hydrogenophaga sp. | reverse complement strand
TCCAGCATTTCCACCACGTCCAGGCGCGCGCCCAGCGTGCTGTAGACCGTTCCCATCTCCAGGCCGATGATGCCGCCGCCCAGGATCAGCATGCGCTTGGGCACGTCCTTGAGCGCCAGCGCGCCGGTGGAGTCGACCACACGCGGATCGTCGGGCATGAAAGGCAGGCGCACCGCCTGCGAGCCAGCCGCGATGATGCATTTTTTGAACGCCACCACCTGCTTCTTGCCGGTCTTCTCCTGCCCGTTGCCAACGGTTTCTTCCACTTCCACGTGGTTGGGGCCAACGAACGAGCCGTAGCCGCGCACGGTGGTCACCTTGCGCATCTTGGCCATCGCCGCCAGACCGCCGGTGAGCTTGGAGATGACTTTTTCCTTGTGGCCACGCAGCTTGTCGATGTTGACCACCGGGCGGCCGAATTCCACGCCCAGATCGGCCATGTGACTGACCTCGTCCATCACCGCCGCCACGTGCAGCAGCGCCTTGGACGGGATGCAGCCGACGTTCAAGCAGACGCCGCCGAGCTGGGCGTAACGCTCGACAATCGCCACCTTGAGGCCGAGATCGGCGGCGCGGAACGCGGCCGAGTAGCCGCCGGGACCGGCACCGAGCACAAGCAGGTCGCAGTCGAGATCGGCCGAGCCGCCAAAGTTGGCGGCAGCGGGAGCCGTGACGGACACTGCCGCAGGAGCGGATGCTGCCGCAGGTGCGGCTACCGTGGGTGCTGGGGCCGCCGCTGCGCCCTCGCCTTCAAGCACCAGCACGACCGAACCTTGTCTGACCTTGTCACCCAGCTTGACCTTGAGTTCCTTCACCACACCGGCGTGCGACGAGGGAATTTCCATCGACGCCTTGTCGGATTCCACCGTGATGAGCGACTGCTCGGCCTGGACGGTGTCGCCGGGCTGGACCAGCAACTCGATCACCGCCACTTCGTCGATGTCGCCAATGTCGGGAACTTGAATTTCGATCAATGCCATAGCCATGCCTTGAAGTGTTGAGAGCAGAGCACGGCTGCGCCGTGGTCCGTCCCGCAAAAAGTTAGAGAAGCACGCGGCGGAAGTCGCCGAGGATCTGGCCGAGATAGGCGTTGAAGCGCGCCGCCGCCGCACCATCGATCACGCGGTGATCCCAGGTCAGCGAAAGCGGCAGCATCAGGCGCGGCACAAACTTTTTGCCGTTCCAGACCGGCTCCGTCTGGCTCTTGCAGACACCGAGAATGGCCACCTCGGGTGCGTTGATGATGGGTGTGAAATACCGGCCCCCGATGCCGCCCAGGCTGGAGATGGTGAAACTGGCGCCGCTCATCTCGGCCGGACTGAGCTTGCCTTCGCGCGCCTTTTTGGCGAGTTCGCCCATTTCCTGGCTGATGGCAAGCACACCTTTTTTGTCGGCATCTTTGATCACCGGCACCATCAACCCGTTCGGTGTGTCGGCGGCAAAGCCGATATGCCAGAACTGCTTGTAGACCAGGGCATCGCCATCGAGCGAGCTGTTGAATTCGGGAAATTTCTTGAGCGCGGCCACACAGGCCTTGATCAGGAAGGCGAGCATGGTGACCTTGACACCACTCTTCTCGTTTTCCTTGTTGGTCGAGACGCGGAAGGCTTCGAGATCGGTGATGTCGGCGTCATCAAAGTTGGTGACGGCCGGGATCATGATCGCGTTGCGCAGCAGATTGGCACCGCTGATCTTCTTGATGCGGCCCATCTCCTTGCGCTCGATCGGGCCGAACTTGGCAAAGTCCACCTTGGGCCATGGAATCAGGCCCAGCTCGGAACCTCCACCGCCGGCAGGCGCCCTGGCCGCCTGGGCTTGGGTCTGGGTGGCGCCGGCCATCACCGATTGGGTGAACCGCTGAATGTCCTCGGCCGTGATGCGGCCCTTGCGACCCGAGCCTTTGATTTCGGCCAGTGGCACACCCAGCTCGCGCGCGAACTTGCGCACCGAGGGCGAGGCGTGGGGCAGTCCGGTGGCAGGGACGGTGGAGGGGTTGTGGGCCGGGGCTGTTGCCGGCGCGGGCGCACTGGCTGTGACAGGGGCTGCAGCCGGTGCCGACATCGCGGCCGGAGCGGGTGCGGAGGCCGGAGCCGCCACAGCCGCGGTGGTCACACCTTCCAGGATCGCCAGCAGGTCGCCTATGTTGACCGTGTCGCCCACCTTGACCTTGAGCTCCTTCAACACGCCGGCGTGGCTGGACGGAATTTCCATCGAGGCCTTGTCGGACTCCACCGTGATCAGGCTTTGCTCGACCTTGATGGTGTCGCCCGGCTTCACGAACACCTCGATCACCGCCACATCCTTGAAGTCGCCGATGTTCGGCACCTTCACTTCGATCGGGCCACTGGCCGCCGGGGCTGGCGAGGGCGCGGCGGCGGGTGCCGCCGATACCGGTGTCTGTGGTGGCGCAGCAGCAGGCGCCGGGGCGGGTGACGGCGCAGGCGCAGCGGCGTCGCCCGCCGCTTCCAGCACCAGCACCACCGAGCCCTGCTTCACCTTGTCGCCCAGCGCAACACGCAGCTCCTTCACCACGCCCGCGGTGCTCGACGGAATCTCCATCGACGCCTTGTCGGACTCCACCGTGATCAGCGACTGCTCGTCCGCCACCGTGTCACCCGGTTTCACCAGCAGCTCGATGACCGCCACCTCGTCGATATCCCCAATGTCCGGAACCTTCACTTCTACCAATGCCATGTTTGTCTCCAATCAGATCGCCGTTGGGCGATGCGCTAGCTCTTCGACCCAGGAATCGCCGGACTGGCGCGGCCAGCCGGCCAGTCCCCCCTGGGGATCGCGCCGAAGGCGCAGCGGGGGTGTCTGTCTCATGCGTACAGCGGGTTGATCTTGTCGGTCTTGATGTTGTATTTGCGGATCGCCTCGGCCACCTTGGCCGCCGGCACCGTGCCCTCTTCGCTCAGCGCCTTGAGGGCAGCGACCACGATGTAGTGGCGGTTGATCTCGAAATGCTCACGCAGCTTGCTGCGGAAATCGCTGCGGCCAAACCCGTCGGTGCCCAGCACCTTGTAGGTGCGGCCCTTGGGAATGAACGGGCGGATCTGCTCCGCGTAGTTCTTCATGTAGTCGGTGGACGCCACCACCGGGCCGGCATGTTTCTCCAGCTGCTGGGCCACGAAGGACAGGCGCTGCGTCTCGGTCGGGTGCAGCATGTTCCAGCGCTCGGCGTCCTGGCCCTCGCGGGTCAGTTCGTTGAAGCTCGGGCAGCTCCAGACGTTGGCTGCCACGCCCCACTCCTTCTCCAGCAGCTCCTGCGCGGCGATCGACTCGAGCAAGATGGTGCCCGACCCGAGCAGCTGCACACGGGGTGTGAGCTTGGCGCCCTCTTTGCAGAGGTACATGCCTTTGATGATCTGCTCTTCGGTGCCAGGCGTGAGGCCGGGCATGGGGTAGTTTTCGTTGAGCAGCGTGAGGTAGTAGAAAACGTTGTCCTGCTTCTCCACCATGCGCTTCAAGCCATGGTGCAGGATCACGCCGACCTCGTGCGCAAACGTCGGGTCGTAGCTGATGCAGTTGGGGATGGTGCCGGCCAGGATGTGGCTGTGGCCGTCTTCGTGCTGCAGGCCCTCGCCGTTGAGTGTGGTGCGGCCCGAGGTACCGCCGAGCAGGAAGCCGCGCGCCTGCATGTCGCCAGCCGCCCAGGCAAGGTCACCGACGCGCTGGAAGCCAAACATCGAGTAGTAGACGTAGAACGGCACCATGATGCGGTTGCTCGTGCTGTAGCTGGTGGCCGCGGCGATCCAGCTGCTCATGCCGCCAGCTTCGTTGATGCCTTCCTGCAGGATCTGACCGGCCTTGTCTTCCCGGTAGTACATCACCTGGTCTTTGTCGACCGGGGTGTACTGCTGCCCGGCCGGGTTGTAGATGCCGATCTGGCGGAACAGCCCTTCCATACCGAAGGTGCGTGCCTCGTCGACCAGGATCGGCACCACGCGCGGACCCAGCGCCTTGTCGCGCAGCAGCTGCGTCAGAAAACGCACGTAGGCCTGGGTGGTGCTGATCTCGCGGCCTTCTGCCGTGGGCTCCATCACCGCCTTGAAGGTCTCGATGGCGGGGATGGTGAAGCTCTCGTCGGCCTTGCTGCGGCGCTGGGGCAGGTAGCCGCCCAGGGCCTTGCGGCGCTCGTGCAGATACCGCATCTCCGGCGTGTCGTCGGCCGGCTTGTAGAACGGGATCTTGTGCAACTCGCTGTCGGGGATCGGGATGTTGAACCGGTCGCGGAAGGCCTTGATGTCCTCGTCGCCGAGCTTCTTGGTCTGGTGCACCGTGTTCTTGCCTTCACCGATCTTGCCCATGCCAAAACCTTTCACGGTCTTGATCAGCAGCACGGTGGGGTGGCCGGTGGTTTTGACCGCGGCATCGAACGCGGCGTAGACCTTCTTCGAATCGTGGCCACCGCGGCGCAGGTTGCCGATTTCTTCGTCGCTCATGTGCGCCACCATCTCCAGCGTGCGGGGATCGCGACCGAAGAAATGTTTGCGCACATAGGCACCGTCGTTGGCCTTGAAGACCTGGTAGTCGCCGTCGTTGCACTCCATCATGATCTTGCGCAGCGCGCCGTCTTTGTCGGCCGCCAGCAGCGGATCCCAGGCACTGCCCCAAATCAGCTTGATCACGTTCCAGCCCGAACCGCGGAACTCGCCTTCGAGCTCCTGAATGATCTTGCCGTTGCCGCGCACCGGGCCGTCCAGCCGCTGCAGATTGCAGTTGATGACAAAAATCAGGTTGTCGAGCTTCTCACGCGAGGCCAGGCTGATCGCCCCCAGCGACTCCACCTCGTCCATCTCGCCGTCGCCACAGAAGACCCAGACCTTGCGGTTCTCGGTGTTGGCGATGCCGCGTGCGTGCAGGTACTTCAGGAAACGCGCCTGGTAAATCGCCATCAGCGGGCCCAGGCCCATCGACACGGTGGGGAACTGCCAGAACTCCGGCATGAGCTTGGGGTGCGGGTAACTTGAAAGACCGTGGCCATCGACTTCCTGGCGGAAGTTGAGCAGCTGATCTTCGGTCAGCCGACCTTCCATGTAGGCGCGGGCATACACACCGGGTGACACATGGCCCTGGATGTAGAGGCAGTCACCGCCGTGGTGCTCGCTCTCGGCGTGCCAGAAGTGGTTGAAGCCGGCGCCGAACAGGCTGGCCAGCGACGCGAACGAGCCGATGTGGCCACCCAGATCACCGCCGTCGGCTGGGCTGAGTTTGTTGGCCTTGACCACCATCGCCATGGCGTTCCATCGCATGTAGGCACGCAGGCGCTGCTCGATTTCCAGGTTGCCGGGTGAGCGGGCTTCCTGGGCCGGCTCAATCGTATTCACATAGCCGGTGTTGGCCGAGAACGGCAGGTCCACACTGTTCTGCCGCGCCTCTTCCAGCAGTTGCTCCAGCAGAAAATGCGCGCGTTCGGGACCCTCGCGCTGAATCACGGCGACCAGCGCCTCCATCCACTCGCGGGTTTCCTGGGCGTCCAGGTCACCTGCACCACGGCCATTGAGAGCGTCTGACGCTGACATGTTTGTCTCCGGTTGTTTTGATCGAGCTTAAAGCGCCACTTGCACTCTGTCACGGATTCTCCCACAGCCGAATTTCAATTTCAACATGTGCTTTTGATTTTTGTATTGTGATATTTACCGGCGCCGCCAACAACATCGTCACGTAGACTCGATTCCCCATGAAACCGCGCCCGGCCTCCCCTGTTGCCCCAGCCTCCGCCGCTTCACCAAGCCCTTGGTGGAAGCGCTGGTGGCGCCGCCTGCCACCCTCGCGCCAGGACCGCGTGGCCACTCTCGCGCCGCTGCTGGCGGTGCTGCTGTTTCTCGGCGCGATCGTGGTGGCCATCACCTACCTGCGTTACGAGGAGTTGGAGCGCGAGCAGGAAACCCTGACCCGCGACGTGGAGTACGCGCAGCAGCGCCTGCGTCTGCGCCTGCTGGAGCGTCAGGAGCAGCTGATGCGGCTGGCGCGCGAAATCGACAACCGGGAAATTGCCACCACCGAGTTCGAGTTCCAGGTGGAGTCCCTGGTGAGCCAGTTTCCGGAGCTGCTCGCGATCAGCTGGGTCGACGCACGACGCAATGTGCTGGCCTCCTATGCTTCGCCAAGCACACCGCCCGCGCTGATCCGGCAACCAGGCACCACACTCACCCACGACGACACCGACGGCTCGTTTGACCTCGCGCGCGATCTGCGCCAGCCCGTGTATTCGCGCCCACTCGGCGACAACCCGCGCACCGCCACACTGCAACTGCAAGTGCCGTTGAGCGAACAGGGGCGTTTTGCCGGCACCGTCATGGGCGAATACGCGGTGGACGGACTGATGCGCTTTGGCCTGCCCCCCGAGATCATGTCGCGCTATGCGGTGGCACTGGTCGACGACCGCGATCGGGTCCTCGCGGGCAGCCTGCAAGACAGCAACGCGGCGGGTCGCCTGCTGCCCTGGTCCAGCCAGACCCTGGAGCATGCGGTGCCGATCTCGCCAGTCGGCAACGGGCTCATCATCAAAGCGCAGGGCTACCGCACCTCCAAGGACATTGTGGGCAGCGGCTTCTTCTGGGTCATCGGCGCGCTCAGTGCGCTCACGGTGTGGATGCTGCTGGGCACCTGGCAGCACATCCGCCGCCGGGTGCAGGCGCAGCAGGCGCTGTTGTCGGAGACCAATTTCCGCCGCGCGATGGAAAATTCCATGCTCACCGGCATGCGGGCGCTCGACCTGCAAGGGCGCATCACCTACGTCAACCCCGCATTCTGTTCCATGACCGGCTGGACCGAAGGTGAGCTGGTGGGCCGCACCGCCCCCTTTCCCTACTGGCCGGAGGCGGACCACGACATCCTCGCCGCGCGGCTGGACGACGAGCTCAGGGGCCGCTCGATTCCGGGCGGTTTCGAGGTGCGGGTGCAACGCCGCGACGGCAGCATATTTGACGCCCGCATGTACGTCTCGCCCCTGATCGACCCCAAAGGCCACCAGAGCGGATGGATGACGTCGATGACCGACATCACCGAGCCCAAGCGCATACGCGAAGAACTCTCTGCGTCCTACGAGCGCTTCACCACTGTGCTGGAAAGCCTGGACTCGGCGGTCTCGGTGGCGCCGCTGGGCAGCGACGAAATGCTGTTTGCCAACAAGATGTACCGCCTGTGGTTCGGCACCCGGGGCCAGGGCCACCGCCAGCTGGTCGATCTCTCGGCGCGCCACCCCACCCCAAGCCCCGACGAGGGCGATGCGGTCGACGCCTTCGCCGGCATGCCCACCGACACGCTCACCGATGCCGGCTCGGAAAACGCCGAGGTGTTCGTCGAGCAGCTCGACCTCTGGCTGGAGGTGCGCACACGCTACCTGACCTGGGTCGACGGGCGCCTGGCGCAGATGGTGATCGCCAGCGACATCACCGCACGGCGCAACACCGAGACCCAGGCGGCGCGGCAGGCCGAGCGGGCGCAGACCGCCAGCCGGCTGATCACCATGGGCGAGATGGCGTCGAGCGTGGCGCACGAACTCAACCAGCCGCTGACCGCCATCAGCAACTATTGCAACGGCATGATCTCCCGGGTGCAGGAGCAGCGCATCACCCAGGACGAACTGCTTGGCGCGCTGGACAAAACGGCGCGCCAGGCCCAGCGCGCCGGCCAGATCATCCACCGAATCCGCGCCTTCGTGAAACGCAGCGAACCCAACCCCACGCTGTCGGAGGTGGCGCCGATGGTGAGCAACGCGATCGAGCTGGCCGACATCGACCTGCGCCGCCAGCAGATACGCCTGACCCCGTATGTCGCGGTGCGTCTGCCGCCGCTGATGGTCGACCCGATCCTGATCGAGCAGGTGCTCATCAACCTGTTGCGCAACGCCGGCGAATCGATCGCTCAGGCCGCCCGACCAGGCGGCGAACGGTCGATCGAGCTGCGGGTGGGGCCGACCCAGATCGATGGCGCCGAGGTGGTCGAGTTTTCGGTGTGCGACACCGGATCGGGCGTTCCCGACGAGTTGCTCGAGCGCATCTACGATGCCTTCTACACCACCAAAAGTGAAGGCATGGGCATCGGCCTCAAGCTGTGCCGCACCATCGTGGAATCGCACCATGGCCGGATGCAGGTGCGCAACCTCTACAATGGCGCCGAGGTGGCCGGCTGCTGCTTCAGCTTCTGGATTCCCGTGGTCTCACGACTGCGCGCAGAGACACAGCAGCCGGGATGGGCCTCAGCGCCGTTGCCGGAACCAGAAAGAGCGAGATGAGTTTGATCCCCAAAAAAGGCACGGTCTACGTTGTCGATGACGATGAAGCTGTGCGCGATTCCCTCCAGTGGCTGCTGGAGGGCAAAGACTTCCGGGTCCGGTGTTTCGAGTCTGCCGAGGCCTTCCTCAGCCGGTACGACGCGCGCGAAGTTGCCTGTCTGATTGCCGACATCCGCATGGGTGGCATGACCGGCATGGAACTGCAGGAGCGCCTGATCGAGCGGCAGTCGCCGCTGCCGATCGTGTTCATCACCGGCCACGGCGACGTGCCCATGGCGGTCGAGTCGATGAAAAAGGGCGCGCTCGATTTCATCCAGAAACCGTTCCAGGAAGACCAGCTGGTCGGTCTCGTCGAGCGCATGCTGGACGCCGCCAAGGAAACCTTCTCCCACCATCAGCAGGCGGCCAGCCGCGACGCCCTGCTCTCCAAGCTCACCACCCGCGAAGCGCAGGTTCTCGAGCGCATCGTCGCCGGCCGGCTCAACAAGCAGATCGCGGACGACCTGGGCATCAGCATCAAGACGGTGGAGGCGCACCGCGCCAACATCATGGAAAAGCTGGGCGCCAACACCGTGGCCGATCTGCTCAAGATAGCGTTGGGCCAGACCACCGCCAAGGGCTGAGCACCACGCACCGCTGTCAAGCGCCCGCCGCGTCTTCCGGCGGGCGTTTCTGTTTCAATCCTTCGTTCCTGCACACCATGACCGCCCAACTGATCGACGGCAATGCCCTCTCCCGCCAGCTCCGCACCGATGTCGCTGCGCGCGCCGCCGCGCTCACCGCACGTGGCACCCGACCCGGCCTGGCGGTAATCCTGGTCGGCGACGACCCCGCATCGGCCGTGTACGTGCGCAACAAGGTCAAGGCCTGCGCCGAGACCGGTATCCATTCGGTGTTCGAGAAGTACGACGCGCAGCTGAGCGAGACCGATCTGCTGGCCCGCATCGAGGCGTTGAACCAGGATCCGAGCATTCACGGCATCCTGGTGCAGATGCCCCTGCCTCGGCACATCAACCCGCAGCGCGTGATCGAGACCATTGCCACCGCCAAGGACGTGGACGGCTACTCGGTGCAGAGTGCGGGCGACCTGATGGCCGGACTACCGGGTTTTCGGCCCTGTACGCCCTTTGGCTGCATGAAACTGATCGAAACCACCGGCATCGACCTCAAAGGCAAACACGCGGTCGTGATCGGCCGCAGCAACACCGTGGGCAAACCCATGGCGCTGCTGCTGCTGCAGGCCCATGCCACCGTCACCATCTGCCACAGCAACACACCCGACATCGGCGCCTTCACCCGGCAAGCCGATGTGGTGGTGGCTGCCGTCGGGCGGCGCAATGTGCTGACCGCCGACATGGTCAAACCCGGTGCGGTGGTGATTGATGTCGGGATGAACCGCAACGACGAGGGCAAGCTCTGCGGCGATGTGGATTTCGAGGGGGTGAAGACCGTCGCTGGTCACATCACGCCGGTGCCCGGTGGCGTGGGCCCCATGACCATCACCATGCTGATGGTGAACACGCTGACCTCGGCCGAGCGCGCGGCCGGCTGAACCGCTTCAGCGCCTGGCAGGCCCGGCTTCGCCCAGCCGCCACAGCAGCACACCGGCGCATACCCACTGGCCCAGCACCAGCACACTGCCCAGGGTGTGCCACAGCCGCAGGTCACCACCGCTGGCGCGCGCGGTGACGATGCGCTGGGCCACGCCAAACTCCTGCAGCAAGGCCAGCAGCATCGCCAGGATCACCCAGCCCATGCTGGCCAGGGTGCGCTGCAGGCGGCGCAATTGCTCGGGGGAAGCCGCGTCCTGATCCAGCAGTCCGCGCTCACGCCGCAGAAGCAGCAACAGGACCAGACCGAGCAACAGGCCCGCCCAGCACTGCAGCGAAAACAGCCGCGCCGCCACCGGTCCTGCCAGCGCCGGGCTGCCCAGGCTGGCAAACAGCGTGGGCACGGCAACAAAACTCAGACCGGAAATACCGCCCCACCACAGGGCAGCCACAAGCAGTTGCAAACGGGAGGTCAACATCAGGGGTTCATGCCGGGTTGGATTGTCACTGCCCCACCGACCGTGGAGCACACGCTGTCCCGGCCAAGCCGAGCATTGCCGTGATCGCCAGGACACCCATCAGGCGTAGCGCACGCCCACGATCTCGTAGCGCTTGGTACCACCCGGCGCCTGCACCACGGCCACGTCGCCCTCTTCCTTGCCGATCAGCGAGCGCGCGATCGGGCTGCTGATGTTGACCAGGCCAAGCTTGATGTCGGCTTCATCTTCACCCACGATCTGGTAAGTGACCTTGGAGCCACTGTCCTCGTCTTCCAGCTCGACCGTGGCGCCGAACACCACACGTCCGCCAGCGTCCAGCGCGCTCGGATCGATGATCTGCGCCGCCGACAGCTTGCCCTCCACCTCGGCGATGCGCCCCTCAATGAAGCCCTGGCGGTCCTTGGCGGCCTCGTACTCCGCGTTCTCGCTCAGATCGCCTTGCGCACGCGCTTCGGCAATCGCGTTGATGACCGCGGGTCGCTCGACCGTCTTGAGCTTGTGCAGTTCGGTCTTGAGTTTTTCAGCACCGCGCAGGGTGATGGGAATGGTCGCCATGGCGTCTCTCCAGCAAGCGTGCGGCCCGCAACACGGTGACAGCACGGTGCGGGCAAAAAGGAAACCGCCGAGCGTTACCGGTCGGCGGTGGTGTGAGCCGGATTATGCCTGCAACCCGGAGGGCTTCAAGCAGCCGGATGGCGGCCCGTGGGTGTTTGAGCGCAGGGTCTTTCTCAGACCGCGAGTTGGGCGTGCATCTCCTGCACCGAAATCACGCCCAGGCTGTCCATGTACTGCATGCCTTCGACCGCCGCTTCGGCGCCGGCGATGGTGGTGAAGGTGGTCACCCGGGCCTGCAGCGACGAGGTGCGGATCGCGCCCGAGTCGGCGATGGCATTGCGGCGCTCCTCCACCGTGTTGATCACCATCACCACACCGTCGCTCTTGATCATGTCCACGATGTGGGGCCGGCCTTCGGTGACCTTGTTCACGGTCTCCACCACAATGCCGGCGGCGGTGATGGCCGCGGCCGTGCCGCGTGTGGCGACCAGCAGAAAGCCCATGTCGGCCAGCTGGCGTGCGATCTCGACCGCACGTGGTTTGTCACTGTTCTTGACGGTGAGAAACACCTTGCCCGACGGGCTGCCGTCCGGCCGTTTCGGGCGCGGCAGCTGTGTGCCGGCGCCGATCTGGCTCTTCACAAACGCCTCGCCAAAAGTCTTGCCCACGCCCATGACTTCGCCGGTTGACTTCATCTCCGGGCCGAGGATGGTGTCCACGCCAGGGAATTTCACGAAGGGAAAAACCGCCTCCTTGACCGAAAAATAGGGCGGATTCACCTCGGCGCCGATGCCTTGGGCGTCCAGCGTCTGGCCGGCCATGCAGCGCGCCGCCACCTTGGCGAGCTGGATGCCGGTGGCCTTGGAGACAAAGGGCACGGTGCGCGAGGCGCGCGGGTTGACCTCCAGCACAAAAATCACGTCTTTCCGGGCACCACTTTCGTCGGTTTCCTGGATCGCGAACTGCACGTTCATCAGACCCACCACGTTCAGACCCTCGGCCATGGCCGCGGTCTGGCGTTTGAGTTCGTCCACCGTTTCCTTGGACAGGTAATACGGCGGCAGCGAACAGGCGGAATCCCCGCTGTGCACACCGGCCTGCTCGATGTGCTCCATCACGCCACCGATGAACACGCGCCCGGTGGCGTCGCGGATCGCGTCCACGTCACATTCGATGGCATCGTTCAGGAAGCGGTCCAGCAACACCGGCGAGTCGTTGCTCACCTTGACCGCTTCGCGCATGTAGCGCTCCAGGTCGCGCTGCTCGTGCACGATCTCCATCGCACGGCCACCCAGCACGTAGCTCGGACGCACCACCAGCGGGTAACCGAGTGCCGCGGCTTTCTCCAGCGCATCGGATTCGGTGCGTGCGGTGGCGTTGGGCGGCTGGCGCAGACCCAGCTCGTGCAGCAGCTTCTGGAACCGCTCGCGGTCTTCCGCCGCGTCGATCATGTCAGGGCTGGTGCCGATGATGGGCACACCCGCAGCCTCCAGGCCGAGCGCCAGCTTCAAAGGTGTCTGGCCACCGTATTGCACGATCACGCCGACCGGTTTTTCCTTGTCCACGATCTCCAGCACGTCTTCAAGCGTGAGCGGCTCGAAATACAGGCGATCGCTGGTGTCGTAGTCCGTGGAGACGGTTTCGGGGTTGCAGTTGACCATGATGGTCTCGTACCCGTCGTCGCGCAGGGCGAGTGCCGCGTGCACGCAGCAATAGTCGAACTCGATGCCCTGGCCGATGCGGTTGGGGCCACCACCGAGAACCATGATCTTTTTGTTGTTGGTCGGCTCGGCTTCACACTCCCCGTCGCCGTCGCCTTCGTAGGTCGAGTACAGATAGGCGGTGTCGGTAGCGAACTCGGCCGCGCAGGTATCGACCCGCTTGTAGACCGGACGGATGTTGTCGGCGATGCGGCGCTCGCGCACCGCCTGCTCGTTGGTTTTGAGCAGCTTGGCCAGACGACGGTCCGAAAACCCCTTCTGTTTCAGGCCACGCAGTGTGCCGGTGTCGAGCCCGTCCAGCGTGGTTTCATCCAGCTGCAGCTCGATCTTCACGATCTCTTCGATCTGCACCAGGAACCAGGGGTCGATCTTGGTGAAGTGGTGCACCTCGTCGAGTGTCCAGCCGGCGGCGAACGCGTCTCCCACGTACCAGATTCGGTCCGGGCCCGGTGTGCCCAGCTCGCGTTCCAGGATTTCACGGTCCTGGGTTTTCTCGTTCATCCCGTCCACGCCCACTTCCAGGCCGCGCAAGGCTTTCTGGAAGCTCTCCTGGAAGGTTCGGCCCATGGCCATGACCTCGCCCACACTTTTCATCTGCGTGGTCAGGCGGCTGTCGGCGGTGGGGAATTTTTCAAAGGCAAAACGTGGCACCTTGGTCACCACGTAGTCGATGCTGGGCTCGAAGCTGGCGGGCGTGGCGCCGCCGGTGATCTCGTTGCGCAACTCGTCCATCGTGTAGCCCACGGCCAGCTTGGCCGCGACCTTGGCGATCGGGAAACCGGTGGCCTTGGAGGCCAGCGCCGAGGAGCGCGAGACGCGCGGGTTCATCTCGATCACGACCATGCGGCCGTCTTTCGGATTGATCGAGAACTGCACGTTGGAGCCACCGGTGTCCACACCGATCTCGCGCAGCACCGCCAGACTGGCGTTGCGCAGGATCTGGTATTCCTTGTCGGTCAGGGTCTGCGCCGGGGCCACGGTGATCGAGTCGCCGGTGTGCACGCCCATCGGGTCGAGGTTTTCGATCGAGCAGACGATGATGCAGTTGTCGGCCTTGTCGCGCACCACCTCCATCTCGTACTCTTTCCAACCCAGCAGCGACTCCTCGATCAGCAGCTCGTTGGTGGGCGAGGCCTCCAGGCCGCGCTTGCAGATGGTTTCGAATTCTTCTGGGTTGTAGGCGATGCCGCCGCCAGTGCCGCCGAGCGTGAAACTGGGCCGGATCACCACCGGGAAGCCCACGGTCTTTTGCACCACCCAGGCTTCATCCATGCTGTGGGCGATGCCCGAGCGCGCCGAACCCAGACCGATCTTGGTCATCGCGTCCTTGAACTTCAGCCGATCCTCAGCCTTGTCGATCGCTTCGGGTGTGGCGCCGATCAGCTCCACCTGGTATTTGTCCAGCACGCCGTGGCGCCACAAGTCCAATGCGCAGTTCAGCGCGGTCTGCCCGCCCATGGTCGGCAGAATCGCGAATCCGCCCGCATGGAGCGGACGTTCCTTGGCGATGATCTTCTCCACCGTCTGCCAGGTGATGGGCTCGATGTAGGTGACGTCGGCCGTAGCCGGGTCGGTCATGATGGTGGCGGGGTTGCTGTTGATCAGCACCACGCGGTAGCCCTCTTCGCGCAAGGCCTTGCAGGCCTGTACACCCGAGTAATCGAATTCGCAGGCCTGGCCAATGATGATGGGGCCTGCGCCGATGATGAGGACGGTCTGGATGTCGGTTCTTTTGGGCATGGCAATCCGGGGCGGGTAGCAGTGGGTCGGGAAAATTCGGTGCGCGGCTCAGGGCTGGCGGCGGCTGTCCAGGTGGTTGAGCAAGGCCTGCATGCGCTCGGCGGGCACGTTCTTCTGCATCAGCTGCAGCAGGCCATCGCCTTCGATCATGGGGCGCAGCACCTCGGCCTCGGCCGGATGAAACAGCACGTCCCAGGCCGCCAGCTCGGTGTTGAACGTCTCATCGTCCCAGGTCTTGCCTTTGGCCAGCAGGGTCACCAGCGGCATGGCCTTGTTCTCGACGAAGGACTTGCGGTACGGCTTTTGTGCCCAGCGCTGGGCAAACCACTCTTTGTGTGGTGCCTCCAGCGAAAGCATGCGCTTGGCAATCGCCTTCTCGACCGCAAACACGGGAAAACCAAACAGTTTCATGTCGCTCCTGGGCGGCTGTGGGGATCAGAGGCTGGCGGTGGCCAGCTTGACCCCGAAGCCGACAAACAAAACACCCACACCACTGGCCAGGCCCGCGGACAGGCGGCGGCGCGCACGAAACACCTGCGCGAGGTGCGCGCCAGCCACGATGAGCACCGACAGATACAAGGCGCTGAACAGCATCACGATGGCGCTCAGGATCAGGAACGGCACGGCCGGCACCGGGTAGGCGGGATCGATGAACTGCACAAAGAAGGACAGCAGAAACAGAATGGCCTTGGGATTGAGCAGGCTGATGAGCAGGGCGCGCTGGAACGGGTTGGCAGCGGGCGCCGCTGGCTGGGCAGGGGCTGGCTCGACGTCGGGCGCCACACGCGAGAACCCCGGGCGCAGCGTGTTGCGGATCAGGCTGAAACCCAGCCAGGCCAGGTAGGCGGCACCGGCGTACTTCACCACCACAAACAGCGCCGGGTAGGTGTGCAGCAGCGTCGCGGCACCGAGCGCGGTCAGCAGCAGCAATACCGTGTCACCCACAAACACGCCGGTCGCGGCCTGGTAACCCGTTTTCACGCCACGCGCGCTGGCCACCGCCAGCACAAACATCGAGTTCGGCCCTGGCAGCAGCACGATGCCCAGCGCACCGAGGGCGTAGGTCCAGATATCGGTGACGCCGTAAAAACTCATGCGGCTTTTTCCATCAGGCCGATGAAGCGGTCGAACAGGTAGCCGATGTCGTGCGGGCCGGGGGATGCCTCGGGGTGGCCCTGGAAACCGAACACCGGTTTGCCGGTGTGGGCCAGACCTTGCAGGGTGCCGTCGAACAGGCTGACGTGGGTGGCGCGCAGATGGGATGGCAGCGTCTGCTCGTCCACCGCAAACCCGTGGTTCTGGCTGGTGATGCTGACGCGCCCGCTGTCGATGTCCTTGACCGGGTGGTTGGCGCCGTGGTGGCCGAACTTCATCTTGAAGGTTTTGGCGCCGCTGGCCAGCGCCAGGATCTGGTGCCCCAGGCAGATGCCGAAGGTGGGTACACCACTTTCCACAATTTCGCGCACCGCCGCCACCGCGTAGTCGCAGGCCTGGGGATCGCCCGGGCCGTTGGAGAGGAAGACGCCGTTGGGCTTGAGCTTGGCCACATCGCTGGCCGGGGTCTGCGCCGGCACCACCGTGACCTTGCAACCCCGGGCGCACAGCATGCGCAAGATATTGAACTTGACGCCGAAATCGTAGGCGACCACATGGAACTTCGGCGCGATCTGCTCGCCGTAGCCAAAGCCCAGCTGCCACTCGGTCTGGGTCCAGGGGTAGGGCTCGGTCACCGAAACCACGCGGGCCAGGTCCAGTCCGGTCATGTCGGGCACCGCTTGCGCTGCGGCGATGGCCTGCGCGCGGTGCGCGTCGTTGAGGCTTTCGCCCGGCGCGAGCGCCAGGATGCAGCCGTTCTGCGCGCCATGGGTGCGCAGACGGCGTGTGAGCGCACGGGTGTCGATATCGGCGATCGCCACCGTGTTTTCGCGCACCAGATACCGCGAAAGTGATTCCGTGCTGCGGAAGTTCGACGCCAGCAGCGGCAGGTTCTTGATGATCAGGCCGGCGGCGTGGATGCGGCTGGCCTCCACGTCTTCGGGGTTGATGCCGGTGTTGCCGATGTGTGGGTAGGTCAGGGTCACGATCTGCCGGCAGTAGCTCGGATCGGTGAGGATTTCCTGGTAACCGGTGAGCGAGGTGTTGAACACCACCTCGCCGGTGGTCTGGCCGACGGCACCGATGGAAGAGCCGGTGAAGACTGTGCCGTCAGCGAGCGCAAGAAGGGCTTTCGGGTGGACGGGCAGCAAGGTGTTCTCCAGGAAATTTTTCGAGCGCACCCGAGCCCAAGACAGGGCACAACCGGGGATGAATCGGGCCGGTCTGTCGTGCGTCGGGCCTGCCGAGTTTCGAGAAAACCGGGCCAGCCGCCAGGTCAGGCAGCCGTTGGGACGCGGGGGTCGCGTCGGGTGCGGGTAAACCCCGGAATTATAACGACACAGGCCAGACCCGCGGCCAGCCATTGCAGGACTGACCGGGCATACCGCACCGCGCAGGGACGGTCCGGCGCTCAGCGCGCTGCGGCGCTGGCATGCAGGCAGATTGCGGCGGCCGCCGCCACATTGAGCGACTCCTCGCCGCCCGGCTGCGTGATGCGCACCGACCGTGTGGCCTGCCTGGCCAGAGACAGGTCCACGCCCTGCCCTTCGTGCCCCAGCACCCAGGCGCAAGGCCAGGGCAGATCGGTGCGGTGAAGGAAATCGCCCTCGTGCGAGCTGGTGACCAGCAAAGGCAGGCCCGCGGCCACAACCTCGTCGCTCGACAAACCCTCGACCAGGTTCAACGCAAAATGTGCACCCATGCCCGAGCGCAACACCTTGGGCGACCAGAGTGCGGCCGTGCCCTTGATCGCCAGCACCTGGCCAAATCCCATGGCCGCGGCGCTGCGCAGGATGGAGCCGACGTTGCCTGCATCCTGCAAACGGTCCAGCACCACACTGGCCACACCGGGCTGCACACACACGTCGGGCGGCAGATCCCAGACAAAGCCCATCGACGCGGGCGACTCCAGACCGCTGATCGCAGCCATCAGCGCGTCGGGCACGAGGTGTACCTTGGGCGCGGCCTGGCGCAGCGCCAGATCGGCCCCGGGCCAGAACGACTCGGTGAACACCCCCAGCGCGGGACGCCTGCCGCGCGCCAGCAGCGCCTGGCACAGGTGCTCGCCTTCCAGCCACACCCGGCCTTGTTTGCGGTAGGCGGTGGTGTCGTGCGCCAGCAGGCGCAGCCGCTTGATGAGCGGGTTGTCGCGCGAAACGATGGCTTGCAGCACGGTCATGCGGCGCCCGCCTGGCGCTGCACCGCGCGCGCCACCGGCGCAAAAGAGCGGCGGTGGGCTTCCAGCGGGCCAAGCGTCTGCAAGGCCAGCAAATGCTGTGCGGTACCGTAACCTTTGTGGCGATCGAAGCCATAGGCCGGGTGCATGGCGTGCAACTCATCGAGCAGGCGATCGCGTGTGACCTTGGCCAGGATGGAGGCTGCAGAAATCGCAGGCACCAGCGCGTCACCCGAGACCACCGCCTCGGCCCGCACGTCCAGCGACGGCAGGCGGTTGCCGTCGACCAGCACCTTGGTCGGCTTCAGGCGCAGCCCCTGCACCGCGCGCTGCATGGCGAGCATCGTGGCCTGCAGAATGTTCAACCGGTCGATCTCTTCCACCGAGGCCTGCGCGATGCTGCAACACAGCGCCTTGCCCCGGATTTCGTCGTACAGCTGTTCGCGCCGACGAGGGCTCAGCTGCTTGGAGTCGGCCAGACCACGGATGGGCGTGCGCTCGTCAAGGATCACCGCCGCAGCCACCACCGGGCCGGCCAGCGGGCCGCGACCCGCCTCGTCCACGCCCGCGATCAGGCCGGGCACGTCCCAGATCAGCGTGGCCTGTTCAGCCTGCAAGAATTTTCTCGATCGCATCGGTGGCCAGTTGAGCGGTGTCGCGCCGCAGCGTGTGGTGCAGCACCTCGAAGCGCTGCTGCAAGGTGGTGATTCTCTCAGGCGCATCGAGCCAGTCGAGCACCGCCTGGGCCAGCGCCTTCGGTGTGGCCGCCCCCTGCAGCAGCTCGGGCACCACAAAGTCCTGGCACAGGATGTTGGGCAAGCCCACCCAGGGCTGCAGTTGCTGGCGTCGCATGATCTGCCACGACAGCCCATTCATGTTGTAAGCGATCACCATCGGTCGCTTGAACAGCGCGGCCTCCAGGGTGGCGGTGCCACTGGCGATCAGGGTCACGTCACAGGCCGCCAGTGCGGTGTGGGACTGACCGGCCAGCACCTGCACGGATGGACCCAGGCCACTGGCCTGCGCCAGGGCCGACATGCGCGCCTGCAACGCGGGCACGGCGGGCACCACAAAACGGGTCGCAGGCCGGGCCTCCAGGATGCGGGCCGCCGCATCGAAGAAGCGCTGGCCCAGGTACTGCAGCTCGGAGCTGCGGCTGCCAGGCAGCACGGCCACCACATCGCCCTCGGAAGTCAGGCCCAGCGCAGCGCGAGCGGCGGCGCGATCGGGCTGCAGCGGGATCACGTTGGCCAGCGGATGCCCCACAAAGGTGGACGCAATGCCGTGCTGCTCGAGAAGCGCCGTCTCGAACGGGAAAATACACAGCACATGGTCGGCACTGCGGCGAATTTTTTCCACCCGCTCGGGCCGCCACGCCCAGACCGACGGGCAGACGAAGTGCACGGTGCGGATGCCATGCGCCTTGAGATCGGCTTCGAGGTCGAGGTTGAAATCGGGGGCATCGACGCCGATAAAAAGGTCCGGTCGTTCTGACCCCAGCAATCGCTCGCGCAGATGCTTGCGAATCGCCACAATGCCCCGGTAGTGGCGCAGCACCTCGATGTAGCCGCGCACCGCCAGCCGCTCGCTCGGCCACCAGACATCGAAGCCCTGTTCGACCATGCGTGCGCCGCCAATGCCATAGCTGTGGTGGTTCGGCCAGCGTTGGCGCAGTCCACCCAGCAACATGCCTGCCAGCAGATCACCCGAGGTCTCGCCCGCCACGAGGGCAAACCGTTGGGGGTCTTCCATGGGACGTCAGCGGACGATGCCGCGCTGGGGTGAGCTTTGCTTGAGAAAGTCCAGCATCCGGGCCACATCGGGCGCCGCGGCGGGCGCCTTCTCGGTCAGACCCGCGATCTGTTCCTTCGCACGATCCAGCGTGAGGTCATCGCGGTACAGGGCCTTGTGCATCGCTTTCACCGCCGCAATACGCTCGGCCGAAAATCCGCGGCGGCGCAGCCCCTCGTAATTCATGGAGCGTGCCTGGGCCGGCTGGCCCTGGCACATCACGAACGGCGGCAGATCGGCAAACAGCAGCGAGCACATGGCGGTCATGGCATGGGCACCAATGCGCACAAACTGGTGCGCCACGGTGAAACCGCCCAGAATGACCCAGTCGTCGACCAGCACGTGGCCCGCCAGCTGCGTATTGTTCGCAAAAATGGTGTGGTTGCCGACCCGGCAGTCGTGCGCCAGGTGCACGTAGGCCATGATCCAGTTGTCGTCGCCCACCGACGTGATCGCGCCACCACCCGGCGAACCGATATTGAAAGTGCAGAACTCGCGCACCGTGTTGCGGTCGCCGATGTGCAGCTCGCAAGGTTCGCCGGCGTACTTCTTGTCTTGCGGGACCGCGCCGAGCGAGTTGAACTGGAAGATGTGGTTGTCGCGCCCGATGGTGGTGTGGCCCTCGATCACGCAATGCGCGCCGATTGTCGTGCCCGCACCGACCTTCACGTGCGGACCGATCACGGTGTAAGGGCCCACCGAGACCGAGCTGTCGAGCTCGGCGGCGGCATCCACCAGGGCGGAGGCGTGGATCTGCGTCACGATCGCGCTCCAGGCAGCGTCAGGCGATGCTGCGCATGGTGCACATCAGCTCGGCCTGACAGACGATCTCGCCCTGCACCCGCGTAACACCCGTGAATTTGAAGATGCCGGCCTTCATGCGGTCCAGCGTCACGTCCATGACCAGCTGGTCGCCGGGCTCGACCGGCCGCTTGAAACGCGCACCGTCTATGCCGGCGAAGTAGTAAACCGTTTTGTCGTCGGGTGTTTTGTCGACCGCGTCGAACGCCAGCAGCGCCGCCGCTTGGGCCATGGCTTCGAGCATCAACACACCGGGCATCACCGGGCGGTGCGGGAAATGACCGACAAAAAAAGGCTCGTTGATGGTGACGTTTTTCAGCGCCTGAATGCGTTTGCCTTTTTCCAGCTCGAGCACACGGTCCACCAGCAGGAACGGGTAACGGTGCGGCAGCTGCTTGAGAATCTGGTGGATGTCCATCATGGTGCGGGAATGTCTCGGGTTGTCTGGGCAAGCACCTGCTCCAGCGCTCGAAGGCGCTCACGCAGGCGGTGAAGTTGCTTCACGGAAGCGGCGTTTTTTTCCCAGTTCGCATTGTCGTCGATGGGAAACATGCCGGTGTAGTGACCAGGTACGCGGATCGAGCGCGTGACGACCGATGCGGCTGAGATGTGCACACCATCGGCCAGGCTGAGATGCCCCAGCACCACCGCGCCGCCGCCCACGGTGCAGTGCGCACCGATGTCGGCACTGCCGGCCACACCCACACAACCCGCCATCGCGGTGTGCGCGCCCACGCGCACGTTGTGGCCAATCTGGATCAGGTTGTCGAGCTTCACCCCGTCTTCGATCACGGTGTCGTCGAGGGCGCCGCGGTCGATGCAGGTGTTGGCACCGATCTCCACGTCGTTGCCAATGCGCACCGCGCCAAGTTGCTCGATCTTCACCCACTGACCCGCCTGGGGTGCAAAGCCAAAACCGTCGGCACCGATCACCACACCCGAATGCACGACACAGCGCGCACCGACATGGCAAGCGTCACCCAGCGTGACGCGGGGGTGCAGCAGCGAGTCTTCGCCCACACTGGCGCTGGCACCCACCACCCCATGGGCCCCGATGCGTGCACCGCGCGCCACGCGAGCACCCGCGCCGATCACCACATAAGGACCCACATCGGCCAACGGGTCCACCTGCGCGTCGGGATGGACACTGGCCAGCGGATCCACCCGCGGCGCAACGACCGGCGCGTGCTGTGCACGCCACCACTGCGTGAGGCGGGCGAAATACAGATAGGGATCGGGTGTGACGATACAGGCGCCACGGGCCGATGCGGTATCGCGCAGCGTGGACGGCACGATGAGCGCAGAGGCACGGGTGTTTTCGATCTGCTTGGCGTAGCGCGCCTGCGCCACAAACGCCAGCTCACCCCCCTGAGCGGTGGCCAGCGGCGCCAGCCTGTCGATGGAAAGCCCCGGATCTCCGTGCAACTCGCCGCCGAGGGCCTCGACCATGGAGCCCAGCGACTTGGACACCCGAAAACCTCGGCTTATTTGAGACCGTTCAAGCCGCTCAGCACCTTGTCGGTGATGTCGTGCTTGGGGTTGATGTACACCGCCTCTTGGATCACCAGGTCGTATTTTTCACTCTCGGCTACCTGCTTGATCACGCGATTGGCACGCTCGAGCACCTGCTGCAGCTCTTCATTCTTGCGAAGGTTCAGGTCTTCCTGAAACTCGCGCTGCTTGCGCTGGAACTCGCGGTCCATGTCAACCAGCTGGCGTTGACGACTCACCCGCTGCGATTCTGGCAGGGTGGGCGCTTCACGTTCGAACTTTTCCGAAGCGGTCTTGAGCGCAGCCGCCAGCCCTTGCACGTCCTTTTCGCGGCGCGAGAACTCCTGCTCCAGCTTGGTCTGTGCGGCTTTGGCGAGATTGGCTTCCCGAAAGATGCGCTCGGTGTTGACAAAGCCGATACGGAAATCTTGCGCAACCGCCACGCCGGCCAGCACGCCAGACACCAGCGTCACAAGCAGGGTGCGCGCAAGACCGCGAAAGAGAGGGGAGGCAAAGGTCTTCATCAGAAGGAGGTACCAATCTGGAACTGGAATTTTTGGATTTTATCTCCAGCGAACTTGCGCACCGGGTTGGCGTAGGCAAAACGCAGCGGGCCGATGGGTGAAATCCAGCTCAGGCCAACGCCGATTGAGGAGCGCATGTCGGAGAACGAGAGCTTGTCGTTCTCACCGTAAACATTGCCCACGTCAATGAAGCCAAACACGCGCAGCGTGCGGTCGTTGCCGGCACCGGGGAACGGCGCGATGAACTCGGCGTTCAGGGCCACTTTCTTGGGACCCCCGATGAAAGAACCGGTGATGTCGCGTGGGCCCAGTGTGCCTTGGTCAAAACCACGCACCGAACCCAGACCGCCACCAAAGAAATTCTTGAAGATCGGAAACGGCCGGCCACCAACACCTTTGCCCCACCCCAGATCGGCGTTGAACGCCAGGGTGTACTGCTTGTTCAGCGGCACATATTGCTGGAACTGGTAATTGATCTTGGCGTAACGGGTATCGCCGGCAATACCCAGCTCGCCGTTGACGCGCTGCAGCCGGCCCATGGTCGGCACAAGTGCGCTGTCGCGGTTATCGCGACTCCAGCCCAGCGTCAAGGGGATGGACGTACTCCTGTAGCCGAAATCGGTAGCGTACTTCAGATAGGCCGCCGGGATGTTGGTCCCGGGTTCGATCTTCGTCTGTTCGGCACCGATGCCGAAGAAGACGGTGTCCAGCTCTGTAAACGGAATACCAAAGCGAATGCTGACACCCGGGGTCACCAGACGGTAGTTGCCGCCTTGCTCGGTATACGGCGTGGTGGTGCGGTAGTAGACATCGTAGGAGCGGGAGATGCCGTCGGGTGTGTAGTACGGGTTGGTCGTGCTCAACACAAACTGGCGGTTGTACTTGCTGGTGTTCACATCAAGCCCCAGGTAGTTGCCCGAGCCGAACACGTTTTCCTGCTTGATGCCGGCGATGAGTGAAAGGCCTTCCGCCTGCGCGTAGCCCGCGCCCAGAGACAGGTTGCCAGTGGGTTTTTCCACCACCGAAAGTGTCAGATCCACCTGATCGGGCGAGCCGGGCACAGGCTGTGTCTCCACACCCACCTGGGTGAAAAAACCCAACCGGTCGACGCGATCGCGCGAAAGACGGATGCGGTCGCTGTCGTACCAGCCCGCTTCGAGCTGGCGGAACTCGCGACGGATCACCTCGTCGCGGGTGCGATCGTTGCCCTCGACGTTGATGCGGCGCACATAGACGCGGCGTGCCGGCTGGGCCCGCAACACAAACGCCACGCGGTTGTTGACCCGGTCGATCTCGGGCACGGCCTCCACCTGGGCGAAGGCATAACCGAACGAGCCGAAGTGATCGGTGAAGGCCTTGATCGTGCGCGCCACATCCTCGGCGTTGTAAGCCTCACCCGCGCGCAACGCCACCAGCGACTGGAACTCGGTCTCCTTGCCCAGGTAATCACCCTGCAGCGCCACGGACGAAACCACAAAACGGCTGCCTTCCGAGACGTTGATGGTGATGGTCATGTCCTCTTTGCCCGGATCGATCGCCACCTGGGTGGAATCGATCCGGAACTCCAGGAAACCGCGCGTGAGGTAGTAGGAGCGCAGGCTTTCCAGATCGGCGTTGAGCTTGGCGCGCGAGTACCGGTCGGACTTGGTGTACCAGGTCAGCCAGCCGCCAGTGCTCAGATCGAACAACCCGCGCAGCGTGGACTCGGAAAACGCCTGGTTGCCGACGATGCGAATGTCCTTGATTTTGGCCACGTCGCCTTCGGTGACGCTGAAGTTCAGGTTCACCCGGTTGCGATCGGCGGGCGTGACGGTGGTGACCACCTGGGCGGCGTACATGCTGCGGTTGATGTACTGGCGCTTGAGTTCCTGCTCGGCGCGGTCGGCCAGCGCCTTGTCGAACGGCCGGCCTTCGGTGAGGCCGATGTCACGCAATGATTTTTTCAGCACCTCGGCATCAAATTCCTTGATGCCGGAGAAGCTCAAATCGGCGACCGAAGGACGCTCTTCCACAATGACCACCAGCACATCGCCATTGACCTGCAAGCGCACGTCGCTGAACAAACCGAGGCCAAACAAGGCGCGAATGGCAGTCGAGCCCTTGTCGTCGTTGTACTGATCGCCGATGCGAAAAGGCAGCGAGGCGAACACGGTACCGGGCTCGATGCGCTGCAGGCCCTCGATGCGGATGTCGCGCAGAGTGAATGGGTCTACTGCCCAGGCTGGCAAGACGGCGAGCAGGGAAGACGCGAGCACCGACCAGGTCAGGCCACGCAGACCCATCGTGATTTTTTTCATGAGAAGGAAGCGTTCAGCCAGCCAGGCGGGCCACATCGTTGAACAAAGCAACGGCCATGAGTGCCAACAATATGGCAACACCACCGCGCTGCAGGCGCTCCATCCAAGCATCGCTCACACTGCGCCCGGTCACACCCTCCCAAAGATAATACATCAGGTGCCCCCCATCGAGGACCGGCAGTGGCAGCAGGTTCAGCACGCCCAGACTCACGCTGATGAGGGCCAGAAACAGCAGGTAAGAAGTGAGTCCCAGACTGGCGGATTTGCCAGCGTAGTCGGCGATGGTCAGCGGCCCGCTGAGGTTCTTGATCGACGCCTCGCCTGTCACCATGCGCCCCATCATCTTGAGGGTGAGCCAGGACACTTCGACCGTGCGCACCGCGCCCTGCCACAGGCCATCGAGCGGTCCAAAACGCACCGTCACCATCCTGGGCGCCGCGCCGATATAGGCCCCCACGCGACCGACCCAGGCACCACCCTGCGGCTCCGGTGATGGCTGGACAAGCACGCCCAGCGTCTGTCCGCTGCGACGAATCTCCCAGCGCTGCTCAACCGCCTGTCCCGACGGTCCGACCCCGGCCCGGATCAGGGCACGCAGGCGCTGTCCGTCACCCACAGGCTGTCCGTCGACCTTGAGAACCCGGTCACCCTCGCGCAAACCCGCTGCCGCAGCCGCTCCACCGGCGATCACCTCGCCCACCACGGGCTCGCTCCACGGGCCGACGATGCCAATGCGTTGAAACAGGCTGGCATCTGCCTCTCGCACATCCAGCTGCGCCAGTGGCAGCGTCACAGCGCGTGTGCTGCCACCCTCGCTGCCGGACACCCACAGCGTCATGTCCTGGCTGGACAAAGCAGCCTGGGTCAGCCGCCAGCGCAGATCTTCGAACGAGGTCACGTCGCTCGGCGTTTCGTCGGGCTGTGCGGTCTGCAGCACCCACTCACCGCCCTGCAGGCCGGCGCGATCGGCCAGGGAGGCCGACACCGGAGATCCGAGCACGGGCTGGGGCTCCTCGATGCCGCTCCAGTTGACCACGCTGTAAAGCAGGACGGCGAGCAACAGGTTGGCCACCGGCCCCGCCGCCACGATCGCTGCGCGCGCGCGCAGCGGCTGCGTGTTGAAGGCCAGATGCCGCTCCGACGCCTGCACCGGCGCTTCGCGCTCATCAAGCATGCGCACGTAGCCACCCAGAGGCAACACACCCAGCACAAACTCGGTCGGACTGCCCTTGCGCCGCCAAGTCAGCAACGGCTTGCCGAAGCCAACCGAGAATCGCAGCACCTTCACACCGCAGGCCACAGCCACGCGGTAGTGCCCGTACTCATGTACCGCGATCAGCAGTCCCAGAGCAACGACGAAGGCGACCAGCGTGAACATGAGGGCAGAGTCAAGAGGATAAAAATAATCAGGCCGCAAAGCGCTGGATCTGCTCATGCGCCACCGCACGCGCTTCGCGGTCGATGGCCAGCAGGTCGTCCAGCGACTGTGGCTTGGAGGGCGACAGCGCCGACAAAGTTGCATGGTTGACCGCATGGATGCGATTGAAGCGCAGACCCTGTGCCAGAAACGCGGCCACCGCCACCTCGTTGGCGGCATTGAGCACCGCGGTGGTGCCGCTCGGCCCGGCCAACGCGTCCCAGGCCAGCCCCAGGCCCGGAAAGCGCTCGGGGTCGGGCGCCTCGAAGGTCAAAGCGCCCAGCGTGCTGAAGTCGAGCGCCGATGCACCCGACGCCATGCGCTCCGGCCAGGACAGCCCATAGGCGATGGGCACGCGCATGTCCGGCGTGCCCAGTTGCGCCACCACCGACCGGTCCTGGTACTGCACCATGGAATGGATGACACTTTGTGGGTGGATCACCACCTCGATCTGCGCCGGGGCCAGCGCAAACAGATACCGCGCCTCGATCACCTCCAGCGCCTTGTTCATCATGGTGGCCGAGTCCACCGAAATCTTGCGACCCATGACCCAGTTGGGGTGGGCACAAGCCTGATCGGGCGTGACCTCGCCCAGCGTGGCCGGATCGCGGCTGCGAAACGGCCCACCCGACGCGGTCAGCACAATTTTTTCCACCCGGCGCGACCAGGTGGCCGCGTCGTCGGGCAGCGACTGGAAGATGGCCGAATGCTCGCTGTCGATCGGCAGCAACGTGGCACAGCCCTGACGCACCACATCCATGAACAGGTCACCGCCAACCACCAGCGACTCCTTGTTGGCCAGCAGCAGCTTCTTGCCTGCGCGGGCAGCCGCCAGCGCGGGCGCCAGACCGGCCGCACCCACAATCGCCGCCATCACCGTGTGCACCTCGGGCGCAGCGCTGACGTCGCACAAGGCCTGCGGTCCAGCCAGCACCTCCACCGGCAGCGCCAGCGCCCGCAACCGGGTTTGCAGCTGCGCTGCGTGGGTCTCGCTGGCCATCACCGCATAACGCGGCAAGAAGCGCTGGCACTGGGCCAGCAGCGCATCCACCTGCGTGGCAGCGGTCAGCGCAAAGGCCTGGAAGCGATCCGGATGGCGTGCGATCACATCCAGGGTGTTGCTGCCCACCGAACCGGTGGAGCCCAGAACCGTGACGAGTTGCGGTGAGGACATGGATTCAGAGGGTGACGAGCATCATTGACAGGGGCAGCACCGGCAACAAGGCGTCGACACGGTCGAGCACACCACCGTGGCCCGGCAGCAGCTGACTCGAATCCTTGGCGCCTGCACTGCGCTTGACCAGCGACTCGACCAGATCACCGATCACACTCATCGTGGTGAGAAACGTCAGACCGATCACCGCAAACAGCGGCCCGAAAGACCACAGGCGCGCATACAGACTGCCTTGTCCGCCCCAGCCTTGGGCGTCGGCCAGCACCCAGAGACTGGCCAGCACCAGCACGCCGATGGCACCACTGATCGCACCCTCCCAGGTCTTGCCCGGGCTCACCGTGGGCGCCAGCTTGCGGCGCCCGAACGCCTTGCCGCCGAAGTAAGCGGCAATGTCGGCCATCCAGACCAGCGTGAGCACCGACAGCAGGAATTCCAGCCCGATCTGGCGCGCCTGCACCAGGGCCAGCCAGGCACAGGCGATCAGCAACAGCCCGCCCCACAGACGCAAAATCGCAGGCCAAACGCCCCAACCTGCCACGCCGCGCGCCAGCATCACCACCGCCAGCAAGACCCAGGCCGCGGTCAACACCAGCCACAGCTGGCGCCAGCTGTACGCCAGACCGCCGGCCCACCAAAACAGCAGCAAAGCACCACCCAGGCACGCCCCCACCAGCACCGCCGAGGTGGACCGGCAGCCGTTCAATCGGGCCCATTCCCAACCGGCCGCTGCGATCAGCAGCAGCGACAGCCCACCAAACGGTGCTGTGCGTGGGTAGAACAGCGCCGGCAGCAACACGGCCAGCAGGAGCAAGGCCGTGATGACCCGCTGCTTAAGCATATTGCTGCCCCGCGGGGGGGGTCACCTGTTCGCCAGTCTGCCCAAAACGCCGCTCGCGTTCGGCGTAGGTGCCGAGGGCGCGGTCCAGCTCGGCAGCATCGAAGTCGGGCCACAGGCAGGGGGAGAACACCATCTCGGTGTAGGCCGATTGCCAGAGCAGAAAATTGCTGATCCGCATCTCGCCGCCGGTGCGGATCAGCAAATCGGGGTCGCCCACATGCGCCAGCGCGGTCGCTTCGTTCAGATTTTCTTCGGTGATCTCGCGCCCCTCGGCAACCAGACGGCGCGCTGCCTGTGCAATGTCCCAGCGCCCGCCGTAGTTGAAGCAGACATTGAGCACCAGCCGGCCGTTGTGCGCCGTGCCCGCTTCGGCGGCGGCCAAGCCCTGCACCACCCGCTCGGACAGACCGCTGCGATCGCCTGGGAAATGCAGTTGCACACCGGCGTCGGACAGTTTGGCCACTTCGTGCCTGAGCACGAACGCCAGCAGATCCATCAGGCCGGCCACCTCGGTCGGCGGACGGCTCCAGTTCTCCGAGGAGAACGCAAACACGGTCAGCACCGACACGCCACGTGCGATGCAGGCCTTGACCGTGCGGCGCAAGGCGTCCACACCCTGTTTGTGTCCTGCCAGACGCGGCAGGTGCCTGCGCCGCGCCCACCGCCCGTTGCCGTCCATCACGATGGCCACATGGCGCGGCACGGCCGGCGACAAGGACGTGGGCAGGGGAGGAAGTCGGGTCATCGGGGCAAGCGCAGACGGGCAGGCGGAGGAGCCGCAGGCTCAGACCTCCATGATGTCCTGTTCCTTGGACGCCACCAGACGGTCGATCTCGTTGATCACGCGATCGGTCAGTTTTTGCACGTCATCGTGCGCGCGGCGCTCGTCGTCTTCCGAGGCCAGCTTGTCCTTGACCAGCTTCTTCACCGATTCGTTGGCATCGCGACGCAGATTGCGAATCGCAATCCGGGCGGACTCGCCTTCGTTGCGCACCACCTTGGTGAGTTCCTTGCGGCGCTCCTCGGTCATGGCCGGCATGGGCACGCGAATCAGGTCACCCTGGCTCGACGGATTCAGGCCCAGATCGGACTCGCGGATCGCTTTCTCGATCTTGGCGCCCATGCCCTTCTCCCAAGGCGCCACACCGATGGTGCGTGCGTCCAGCAAAGAGAGGTTGGCCACCTGCGACAGCGGCAGCATGGAGCCGTAGTAATCCACATGCACCGTGTCCAGCAACTGGGGGTTGGCGCGACCGGTGCGAATGCGGGTCAGACCTTGTTTGAACGACTCCACCGACTGCTGCATCTTGTGCTCGGTGGTTTGTTGAATCTCGGAAATACTCATGAAAACTCCTCAGTATGGCCAACGTTGTCAGGCCTTTGGTGCGCCGCAGCAGCGCTCACACGTGCACCAGCGTGCCTTCGTCCCCACCCAGCACCACCTTGCGCAGGGCGCCTGGCTTGAAGATGGAGAACACCTTGACCGGCAGTTTCTGATCGCGGCACAACGCAAACGCGGTGGCATCCATCACCTGCAGATTGCGGGCCATCGCCTCGTCAAAGGAAATGCTGGTGTAGCGCGTGGCCGACGGGTCCTTGTTCGGATCGGCGGAGTAAACCCCGTCGACCTTGGTGGCCTTGAGAACGATCTCGGCACCGATCTCGGCGCCACGCAGCGCCGCAGCGGTGTCGGTGGTGAAAAACGGATTGCCGGTGCCGGCAGCGAACACAACCACCTTGCCCTCTTCCAGATACTGCAGAGCCTTGGGGCGCACATAAGGCTCGACCACCTGCTCGATGGCAATCGCCGACATCACCCGTGCCACCAAGCCCGCCTTGTCCATTGTGTCGGCCAGTGCCAGCGAGTTCATCACGGTGGCCAGCATCCCCATGTAGTCGGCCGTTGCGCGATCCATGCCCACCGAGCCGCCTGCCACACCACGAAAGATGTTGCCGCCCCCGATCACGATCGCGACCTCCACACCCAGCCGCGTCACCTCGGCGATCTCTTCGACCATGCGCACGATGGTGGCCCGGTTGATGCCAAAGGCATCGTCGCCCATGAGGGCTTCGCCCGATAGTTTCAGCAGGATCCGCTTGTAGGCAGGCATATACAGCTTTCAGGATTTCCAGTGGCAGGCTCGCAGCCCATGAGTGTAGCGATACGGGCAAAAAGACCGCGTCAGGCGCCGCACCAGACGTGACAACGGGCCTGTCGGCCCGTTGTCGTGACTGAACAGGCCGCCGGGCGGCCCGGGCAGCCTCAGGCGCCCTTGGCCGCAGCGACCTGAGCCGCCACTTCAGCGGCGAAATCGTCCACCTTCTTTTCGATGCCCTCGCCCACCACGTACAGGGTGAATCCCTTGACGGTGGTGCCGGCGGCCTTGAGCATCTGCTCAACCGTCTGCTTGTCGTTCTTCACAAACGGCTGGTTGAACAGCGACACCTCTTTCAGGTATTTCTGCACCGAACCTTCGATCATCTTGGCGGCGATGTCGGCCGGCTTGCCCGACTCGGCGGCCTTGGCGGTCGCCACCGAGCGCTCTTTCTCGATCAGCTCGACCGGCACATCGGCGCTGGTCAGCGCCACGGGCTTCATGGCCGCGATATGCATCGCGGTGTCTTTGGCGGCAACTGCCTCACCGGCAAACTCGACCAGCACGCCGATGCGGGTGCCGTGCAGATAGCCGGCCAGCTGGCTGCCGCTGTAACGTTTGAAACGGCGAAAGCTCATGTTCTCACCGATCTTGCCGATCAGGCCCGTGCGCACGTCCTCCAGTGTCGGGCCGAAGCCGTCCTGGCTGTAGGGCAACGCGCCCAGGGCGGCCACGTCGGCCGGGTTGTGCTCGGCCACCAGCGCAGCCGCGGCATTGGCCAGGGCCAGGAAGCTGTCGTTCTTGGTCACGAAGTCGGTTTCGCAGTTGACTTCGATCAGGGCGCCGGTGTTGCCGTTGATCGCGCTGGCGACCACACCCTCGGCGGTCACGCGGCTGGCGGCCTTGCCGGCCTTGGTGCCCAGCTTGACGCGCAGCAACTCTTCGGCCTTGACCATGTCGCCATCGGCTTCGGTCAGCGCCTTTTTGCATTCCATCATGGGGGCATCGGTCTTGGCGCGCAGTTCGGCCACCATGCTTGCGGTAATTGCCATTGAGGTTCTCCATGGGCCACGCCGCCTGATTCAGGCAGCGGGCGATTCGGTTGATGGGCGGGGTTGTGAAAAAGGGGCCATGCAAGCCCCTTCTTCATGCGAAACCTGGGCTCAGGCGGCCGAGTCTTCCTTGACCTCGACGAACTCGTCCGAGCCTTCTGCGGCGACAGCCTTGACCAGGTCGTTTCCGGCGTTGTTGCGGCCTTCGATGACGGCGTCGGCGATACCGCGAGCGTAGAGCGCCACGGCACGGGCCGAGTCGTCGTTGCCGGGGATCACGTAGTCGATGCCCACTGGCGAGTGGTTGGTGTCAACCACTCCCACCAGCGGAATGCCGAGCTTTTGCGCTTCGAGCACGGCGATCTTGTGGAAGCCAACGTCGATCAGGAAGATGGCATCGGGCAGGGCAGGCATATCCTGGATGCCGCCGATGTCTTTTTCCAGCTTTTCCATTTCGCGGGCGAACATGAGCTGCTCTTTTTTGCTCATGCTCTCCAGACCGGCCTCCTTCTGGGCCTGCATGTCCTTCAGACGCTTGATCGAGGTCTTGACGGTCTTGAAGTTGGTCAACATGCCACCGAGCCAGCGCTGGTCCACAAAAGGCACGCCAGCACGGCGGGCTTCCTGGGCCACGATATCGCGCGACTGGCGCTTGGTGCCCACCATCAGAATGGTGCCGCGGTTGGCGGAGAGCTGGCGCACAAATTTGGCCGCCTCCTCGAACATCGGCAACGTCTTTTCGAGGTTGACGATGTGAATCTTGTTGCGATGGCCGAAGATATACGGCGCCATCTTGGGGTTCCAGAAGCGGGTCTGGTGACCAAAGTGGACACCGGCTTCCAGCATTTCGCGCATGGAGATAGACATGGGTTTTCTTTCCAGAGGTTGGTTCTAAAATCCAGCCCCGATCGCGGCGAGGGACGGCCTGCTGGCCTGACCCGTCGCCACAACACCCGGATGGACTGGTTTGCGATTGACTTTGCCTCGCGGCCACCCCACAAGAAGTAACGCAACCATGTGCAAAGCCATTCGATTATAGCAGTGCACGATGTGCGGCCTGCGTCGAAGGAAGCGTCTGCCAAGATCGTTGCGTGGAAGCCCCCACTTTGTGAGGAAGTCCTCACCCAGTGCCCACGGCCCTTGACGCAGCGGCCCCTCCACCGCACGATAAAGCTTAACTTTTTACCCCCACGACAGGAGAACCCCATGGGCATGTTCAGTTTCATCAAGGAAGCCGGCGAAAAATTGTTTGGCATCGGCAAAGCCGAGGCAGCACAACCTGCGGCACCCAGCCCCGAACAGGCGGCCGCGCTCAGCAAGTCCGCGGGCGACGCCATCGCCACCTACATCAGCAGCATGGGCCTGAAGGTCGAGGCGCTGAATGTCGATTTCGACGCCGCCAGCGGGATGGTCACGGTCTCTGGCGTTGCGCCGGATCAGGTGACGCGCGAGAAGGTCGTGCTGTGTTGCGGCAACGTGGCGCACGTGACCCAGGTCAACGACCTGCTGACCGTGTCCACCCCCGAGCCAGAGTCCCAGATGTACACCGTGGTCAAGGGCGACAACCTCTCCAAGATCAGCAAGCAGTTCTATGGCACGCCCAACAAGTACCCGCAGATCTTCGAGGCCAACAAGCCCATGCTGACCCACCCGGACAAGATCTATCCCGGCCAGGTGCTGCGCATCCCCGCCGCCTGAAGTACGCATGGCGCTGCGGCGGATCGACGAGCGCCATCGCGAGGCGCTCTATGGCGTGGCGGCGACCCGCGACATTGAGAAGACCGCAGCGGCCACCCTGCCCCACCACACGCTGATGGCGCGAGCCGGGCTGGCGGTGGCCCGGCTCGCACAGGCGCTGGCACCGCATGCGCGCCGCGTCTGGGTCGTTTGCGGACCTGGCAACAACGGGGGCGACGGCTTGGTGGCCGCCCGACACCTGCACCAATGGGCGCAAGCGGCGGGCGGGCATTGCGAAGTGGTGGTGAGCATGCACTCGGGCACCATCACCCCACCCGATGCCGCCCAAGCGCTCAGCGACGCGCGTTCGGCCGGTGTGCGGTTCGCCGAGGAACCACCCGAAGCATGGGACCTGGGCATCGACGCTTTGCTCGGCATCGGCGTGGCCCGCGCGCCCGAAGGCGCACTGGCTCAGTGGCTCGGCCTGCTCCACCGCTCGGCATCCCCCTGCCTGTGTATTGATGTGCCCAGCGGCTTGGACGCGGACACCGGGTGCTGGGCGGCGCCGCCCGAGTGGCCAAGCCGGGCTCAGCCCGCAGGTCCGCGCCACACACTTTCCTTGCTCACCGTGAAACCGGGCCTGTTCACCGCCCACGGCCGCGATCAGACCGGTCAGGTCTGGTTCGACGACTTGCGGTGCTCCGCCTCCCCCGACCTGCCAGTGGCCGCCTGGCTGGCCGGCCGCGACGATCGCGGGGCCACGCAGACCCTGCGCGCCCACGCCAGCCACAAAGGCAGCCGGGCCGACGTGGCGGTGATCGGCGGACAAGCCATCACCCTGCACGGCGCCGGCATGACCGGCGCAGCCATACTCGCGGCGCGAGCGGCTTTGCACGCTGGTGCCGGCCGGGTACTGGTTGGTCTGCTGGGCGACAAAATTGCCTCAGTGCGCTGGGATCCACAGTCGCCCGAGCTGATGTTCCGGTGCATTGCGTTGCTGCTTCAGCGCGACGCGCTGAGCCAGTCTGTCGTGGTCTGCGGCTGCGGGGGAGGCGAATCGGTGGCCGACGTGTTGCCGGAGGTGATGGCGGGTGCATGGCGGCTGGTGCTGGACGCCGACGCACTGAACGCGATTGCGCGGGACGCCTCACTGCAAACCCAGCTGCGCCATCGCGGCGAGCGCGGCGCCTTCACCGTGCTCACACCCCACCCCCTGGAGGCGGCCCGTTTGCTCGGCGGCGACACGGCCGAGGTGATGCGCGACCGGCTGCAGGCAGGACGGGCGCTGGCCGCTCGTTATGGCGCCGTGTGTGTGCTTAAGGGATCGGGCACCGTGATCGCAGCGCCTGGCGTCACACCACAGATCAATCCCACCGGCAATGCCGCATTGGCCACCGCCGGCACCGGCGATGTGCTGGCCGGCCTGGTGGGTGCAGCGCTTGCCGATCCCCAGGACGCATCGTTGGCTGCCCTACACGATCGCGTAGCGGCTGCGGTGTTCCAGCACGGCTGGCTGGCCGACCAGTGGGTGGCCGACCACCCGGAGGCCTTGAGCGCAGACCGACTCGCATCGCGGGTGCGGCGCGTGGTGTGAGACCCGATCAGCCCAGCACCATCAGTGCCACCTGCAGCAGGATGATCAGCACCAGCACCGACAGGTCGACCCCGCCGACGGTGGGAATGATGCGCCGCACTGGGCGCAGCAACGGCGCGCACAGCCTATCCAGGGTCGCCAGCACCGGCGAATGTGGCTGCACCCAGGACAGCACCGCGTAGGCCAGCAGCAGCACCATCAAGCCCTGCAACACCGTGCGCAGCAGCAGCTTGAACGCCATCGCGGGTATTGCCAGCAGCATCGCGGCAGAGGAAACCGATCCGGGTGAAAACGCCGTGACCAGCGCCAGCCAGAGGCCGCCGTAAGCGATCGCCAGCAACAGCGCGGCCATCAGGCTGCCCCAGTCGACCCGACTTTGCGCCAGACTGCGCGGCAGCACCCGGCGCATCGGCTGCACCAGCCAGTCTGTCATGGCGATCACGAAGCGGCCGGGCTGGGCCGACATGTGAACGCGCAGGTGGTTCATCCAGGCCCGCAGCAAGGCGGATGCGGCCAGAAAAAAGAACACCGTGTCCAGCAGAAACAAAACCACGCCCATAAGCACCCGTCCAACCAATCAACAACACATGCCACGCGACCGATCAAGATCGTTCAGCGACGGCCCTTGGCAGCCTTGCCCGGGCCGCTGCGGGGTGAACCGCGCTCACCGCGCTGGCTCGAGGTCTTCCGATCCACCCCTTTGGCAGGAGCACCGGTCTTGCCCGCATCGCCTGCGCGAGTCGCAGGCGCACCCTTGTCCGGTTTCGTCCGGCGCGACCTCGGCACTGCCGGGTCACCGGATTCGACGCCGGTTTTGTCGCGCATGGCACGCTGCGTCAGGTCTTCGCCATCGGTGACCAGACGGAAGTCGATCCGGCGTCCGTCCAGATCAACCCGGCTCACCTGCACCTGCACCCGGCTGCCCAGGGCATAGCGGATACCGGTGCGTTCGCCGCGCAGCTCCTGGCGCGCCTCGTCGAAGCGGAAATACTCGCCGCCCAACTCGGTGATGTGCACCAAGCCTTCGACATACATGCTGTCGAGCGTGACGAACAGGCCAAAGCTGGTGACCGAACTCACCACGCCGCTGAACTCCTCGCCCAGGTGTTCGCGCATGTACTTGCATTTGAGCCAGGCTTCCACATCGCGGCTGGCCTCGTCAGCACGGCGCTCGTTGGCACTGCAATGCAGCCCCGCGGCCTGCCACGCCAGGTTGTCGGCCGACGGTTTTTTCACCGGCTGTTCGGTGGGCGCCTTGACGCGACTGGCCAGGCGCTTGCTCAGCTTGGCATGTGCCTCGCCGGGCGTGGGCAGCGCAGGCAGCTGGTAGCGTTTGCCCGCCAGAATGGCCCGGATCACACGATGCACCAGCAGGTCCGGGTAGCGGCGGATCGGACTGGTGAAGTGGGTGTAGGCCTCGAACGCCAGACCGAAGTGGCCCTCGTTGTTCGGTGTGTAAATCGCCTGCGACATGGAACGCAGCAACATGGTGTGGATCTGCTGCGATTCGGGTCGATCCTTCGTGGCTTCGGCAATGCGCTGAAATTCCGACGGCTGCGGATTGTCGCTGATGGTCTGCGGCACGCCCATGGCCTTGAGGTAGTTGCGCAGAATGTCCTGCTTCTCCGGCGTGGGGCCTTCATGCACCCGGAACAGGCTGGTGTGCTTGGCCTGGTTGATGAAATCGGCCGAACACACGTTGGCCGCAAGCATGGCCTCCTCGATCAGTTTGTGTGCGTCGTTGCGGGTGCGGGGCACAATTTTTTCGATGCGACCGGACTCATCGCACACGATCTGCGTCTCCACCGTCTCGAAGTCCACCGCGCCCCGGGCATTGCGCGCGGCCAGCAGGGCGCGGTACACATCGTGCAGGTTGATCAGATAGGGCAGCAGGGCCTTGCGCTGGGCCGCCTCGGGCCCACGGGTGTTCTGCAGCGCAGCCGCCACCTCGGTGTAGGTCAGGCGGGCGTGGCTGAACATCACCGCCGGATAGAACTGATAAGCGTGCACTTCGCCCTTGGCGTTGATCAGCATGTCGCACACCATGCACAAGCGCTCCACACCCGGGTTGAGCGAGCACAGGCCGTTGGACAGCTTCTCCGGCAACATCGGGATCACCCGACGCGGGAAATACACCGACGTGGCGCGATCGTAGGCATCCACATCGATCGCCGAACCCGTCTGCACATAGTGGCTCACGTCGGCAATTGACACCAGCAAACGCCAGCCCTTGCCGCGGCCCACCTTGGCCGGCTCGCAGTACACCGCATCGTCAAAATCGCGTGCGTCTTCGCCGTCGATGGTGACCAGCGGCACGTCGCGCAAATCCACACGATGCCGATGCTCGTCCCCGAGCACATGGTCCGGCAGGCCGCGGGCCTGCGCCAGCGCGGCGTCGGAAAACTCGTGTGGCACACCGTATTTGCGCACCGCGATCTCGATCTCCATGCCGGGATCGTCGATTTCGCCCAGCACTTCCTTCACCCGCCCCACGGGCTGGCCATAAAGCGCCGGTGGCTCGGTCAGCTCGACCACCACCACCTGCCCGGCCTTGGCCGAGCCGGTCGCGCCCTTGGGAATGAGCACGTCCTGCCCGTAGCGCTTGTCTTCCGGTGCCATCAACCAGATGCCACCTTCCAGCAGCAACCGGCCGATGATGGGTGCGCCGGAGCGCTCCACGATTTCGGTCACGCGCCCTTCCGGGCGACCTTTGCGGTCCAGCCGCACGATGCGCGCCTTCACACGGTCCTTGTGGAGGACGGCGCGCATTTCGTTGGAGGGGAGGTAAATATCGGCTTGTCCGTCATCGCGGATGACAAACCCATGACCATCACGATGGCCGGAAACAACACCTTCAAATTCGGCCAACAGGCTGTTTTTTTCGTTCACAATTTTTCTGCTAGAATTTCGTTTTTCCTGAGATGCCCAGGTGGCGGAATTGGTAGACGCACTAGTTTCAGGTACTAGCGCCGAGAGGCGTGGAGGTTCGAGTCCTCTCTTGGGCACCACGATCATAAGGGCTTGCAAACACGGTGTTTGCAAGCCCTTTTTTCATGGCCGGCCGCTGCGAAAAAAATCGTCCGTCGACGACTGTCTGACGGACGATCGACCCGCGGGTCGGCGGATCGGCAGACCACAGGCAGTGGCCGGATGACGGAGCGACTGGGGGTGCCTCGTAGCACCGCGCTCAAAACGGGACCGCCAGCAGGTCGTGCCCTTCGGCCACGACGATGCGCGCCTTGGTGAACTCGCCAACCTTGAACGTTTTGCTGATTTTTTCGGGTGGCAGCAGGCGCACCACGCCATCGATCTCCGGCGCATCGGCGTAACTGCGGCCCACACCACCCTTCTTGCCCAGGCCCGGCGCCGAATCCACCAGCACCTGCATCGTTGCGCCCACGCGCTGACGCAGTTTTTCGGTCGACACCCGCTCGGCCACCGCCATGAAACGCGCACGGCGCTCCTCACGCAGCTCGGCAGGCACCGGGTCGGCGAGCCCGTTGGCCGCCGCGCCCTGCACCGGGGAATAGGCAAAACAGCCGGCGCGGTCGATCTGCGCCTCTTGCACAAAATCCAGCAGGTGCTGGAACTCCGCCTCGGTTTCACCGGGGAAGCCGGCGATGAAGGTGCTGCGCACCACGATCTCCGGGCACATCTCCCGCCAGCGCGCGATCCGCTCCAGATTTTTCTCTCCACTGGCGGGCCGCTTCATGCGCTTGAGCACGTCGGGGTGGCTGTGTTGCAGTGGCACGTCCAGGTAAGGCAGGCACAGCCCGTCGGCCATCAAGGGAATGATGTCGTCCACATGCGGATAGGGGTAGACATAGTGCAGGCGCACCCAGGCGCCGAATCCTTTGGCCAGTTCGCCCAGCGCGCGAACCAGATCGAACATGCGGGTCTTCACCGGCTTGCCGTCCCAGAAACCGGTCCGGTACTGGATGTCAACCCCGTAAGCCGATGTGTCCTGGCTCACCACCAACAACTCTTTCACACCGGCTTCGAACAGCTTGCGCGCCTCGGTCAGCACATCGCCGATCGGGCGACTCACCAGATCGCCACGCATCGACGGGATGATGCAGAAGGTGCAGCGGTGGTTGCAACCCTCGCTGATTTTCAAATAGGCGTAGTGGCGCGGCGTGAGCTTGATCCCCTGCGCTGGCACAAGATCCACAAACGGATCGTGCGGCTTGGGCAGGTGCTGGTGCACCGCTTCCATCACCTCATGGGTGGCATGGGGCCCGGTCACCGCCAGCACGCTGGGGTGCATGTTGCGCACCAAGTTGCCACCGCCCTCACCCTCTCGGGCACCCAGGCAGCCGGTGACAATCACCTTGCCGTTCTCGGCCAGCGCCTCGCCGATGGTGTCCAAGCTCTCCCGGACCGCGTCATCGATGAACCCGCAGGTGTTGACGATCACCAGATCGGCCCCGGAAAAAGTTTTGGCAGTCTGATAACCCTCGGCGCTGAGCTGGGTGAGGATGAGTTCGGAGTCGGTCAGCGCCTTGGGGCAACCCAGGCTCACAAACCCGACTTTGGGCGCTGAGGCGCCCGGGGAGACAACGGTTTCGTTCATCGGCCCATTGTCTCAGAGCGCCACCGTCGCCGTGCGCAAACCCAGCGACAAGCGCAGCAGGCTCTAGCGTTTGATGCCGAGTGCAGCAAGCATCTGCTCGCTGTTTTTCTGCATGCGCTCCTGCATCTGGGTGAAGGCGGAGCGCGATTGCTCCAGATAGGAGCCCATCATGCCCTGCATCATGGGTGACTGCGCGTTCATGAATTGCTTCCAGACCTCGGGGTTCAGGCCCGACGACTGCTCAGCCATCTTGTGTTGCAGGTCCATGAAAATCTGGACGTTCTTCTCCAGGTAGGCCCCCATGAAATCCTGCATCGCGTGGCCATAGAAGCGGATGATGTTGGCCAGCACCTGCTCGGTGAAGATCGGCACGCCCGCAGTTTCCTCTTCCAGAATGATCTGCAGAAGAATGCTGCGGGTGAGATCATCGTTGGTCTTGGCATCGCGCACCACAAACCGCTCGTTGTCCATGACCAGCGCCTTGACCTCGGCCATGGTGATGTAGGACGAGGTGTCGGTGTCGTACAGACGCCGGTTCGGGTACTTCTTGATCACCCGCACCACATCGGGCGCGGTGCTGCCGGAATCGGCCTTGCTTTTTTGCACGGAATCTCTTTCTGGTCGAGCGGGAAACAGGTCGGCCCGAAGCGGGCATTGACCCCGAAGGATAAGCCCAATCTCAACCCCGGCAAAGACCCGCGCAGCCCCATGACAAACCGCTTGGGGCCAGTCGATTGAGGATGAACAGACGAAAAAAAACCGGTCTGGTCACCGGCTGATCGTCTGCATTTTTTCGATGTTTGGTAGGCGCGATTGGACTCGAACCAACGACCCCCACCATGTCAAGGTGGTGCTCTAACCAGCTGAGCTACGCGCCTACAAACCGTCCGAAGCTGCGCAGTATAGCAGCACAAACACCCCGTTTCGCCGTCCCCGATCGCGGTTTATTTGCGCCGCACGTCGCGCACGCCCGGCACGTCGCCCACCGCCGACATGGCCCGGCCGACCTGACGCGCGTCGGCCACCTCGATGGTGAACGTCATCCAGGCCACGCCACGCACGGACTGCGTCTGGACCCCGATCACGTTCATCTTCTCGCGCGCAAACACATCCGAGATGTCGCGCAGCAGCCCCGAACGATCCGCCGCCTGCACCGCCACATCGACCGGATACACCGCCGCCTCACCCTCGCCCCGACCGCCACCGGCCCATTGCACCTCGATCAACCGATCCGGGCTCTTGCGCTGCAAATGAGCGAAGTCGGGGCAGTCGACCCGGTGCACGCTCACACCCTTGCCGCGGGTGACGAAACCTCCGATCTCGTCGGGCGGGGCCGGCTTGCAGCATTTGGCGAGCTGGGTCATGAGCGAACCCACGCCGACCACCAGCACACCCGCGCTGGCCTTGGCCTGGCTGCGGCGCGGCTTTTTGAGCCACGGCGGCATCTCAGGACTGGCGGGCTCGGGTTCCGGGGGGCGCAGATAGGTTTCGATCGCCCGCAGCGACAGTTCGTCCTTGCCAACCTGTTCGAACAGCGCCTGCGCCGAATCCAGGCCCATGCCGGCGGCGAGGTCGTCGAGCTTGAGCGCGGTGCGGCCTTCGCGCTGTAGCAGCTTTTCCACCGCCTCGCGCCCGCGGCCCACCGTCTCTTCCATCGCCTGGGCGTTGAACCAGGCCCGCACCTTGCTCTTGGCACGGTGACCCACCAGGTAGCCAAGCTCGGCGTTAAGCCAGTCGCGCGAAGGCCCGCCTTCCTTGGCGGCGTTGATCTCCACCGTCTGCCCGTTTTGCAGCGGTGTGTTCAGCGGCACCATGGCTCCATCCACCCGCGCCCCGCGGCAACGGTGGCCCAGGTCGGTGTGCACCGTGTACGCAAAATCGACTGCGGTGGCGCCCTGCGGCAGTTCGACGATGGCGGCATCGGGCGTGAGCACGTAGATGCGGTCATCGAACAAGCCGCTGACCGAACCGCTGAGATCGCGCTCCCAGGCCAGCAGCTGGCGCAGCACAGCGATCTTGGCGTCGTACGAGGAGCCGGCCGACACGCCTGCATAGCCCTTGGCGCCAGCCTCTTTGTAGGCCCAGTGTGCGGCCACGCCGTGTTCGGCGTGATCGTGCATCGCCTGGGTGCGGATCTGGATCTCGAAGGCACGGCCTTCGGCATCTCGCACCACCGTGTGCAGCGACTGGTAGCCGTTGGCCTTGGGCTTGGCGATGTAGTCGTCGAACTCGGCCGGCAGCGGCACAAAGTGCGCGTGGACATGCGCCAGCACCGCGTAGCAGGCAGCCACATCGGGAACGATCACACGCAGCGCCCGGATGTCGAACACCTGTTCGAAATCCAGCCCTTTGCCTCGCATCTTCTTCACGATGCTGTAGATGTGTTTCGGTCGCCCCTGCACCGAGGCGGCGATGCCCTGCGCCATGAGCGCGCTCTCCAGCTCCTGCCGGACCTGCTCGACATGGTTTTCGCGCTCGGCACGCTTTTCGTCCAGCATGCGGGCCACGTCGCGGTAGGTGACCGGCTCCAGGAAGCGGAACGCCAAGTCTTCCATCTCCCATTTGATCTGCCAGATGCCCAGGCGGTTGGCCAGCGGCGCAAACACATGGAGCGATTCGCTGGCCAGCGCCTGACCGGGATCGCCCTTGCTGGCGGCGTAGAAGCGCAGCGTCTGCAGGCGCGAGGCCAGACGCAGCATCACCACGCGCAGGTCACGCGAAAACGCCAGCAGCATTTTGCGTACGTTCTCGGTCTGGCTCGCAGCCAGTTCCGACACCGGCTGTTTGCTCAGCGACGCCATCGGCAACGCGGCATCCTGAGCGGCCGCGCGCTCCTCGCTTTTCTTGGCCTGCGCCTGGGCCGCCTTGGTGCGTGCCTGGCGCTGCAACTGCACCAGCTTGGTGGTCTCCACGGCGAGTGCGGCAAACGTCTCGCCAAAGGCCTTGGCGATCACCTCATGCGGCCGGTTCAGGTGCTCACACGCATAAACCAAATACGACGCCGCCTGCATCGCCTCCGATCCACCAATCTGGCGCAGGATCTCCGCCACCGCGTCCGCGTGTTCCAGGATGTTCTCGCCCGTGTCGAGACGCTCGCTGGCGAGCAAGGGTTCGGCAAAAGCGCGGGCGCGCGACAAGGCCTGCGGCTGCTGCGGCAGACTGGCCAAGGTGGCCGCAACGATGGCCGAAGGCGCCTCCTGCGGCCCCGGGTTGGTGGCCAACCCGGGCACCGCGTCCGTCGCGGTGTCGCGGCCGACGGCGGGCTTGCGTTTGGTGCCCATGGTTTTTTGCTGTCAGTCCGCCAGCAGGAAATCGCTGATCGCCGCGCGCTGGTCGGCTGCGATCAGGGTGGGCGCATGGCCCACGCCCGCGAACGACACACAACGCGGGCGCGGCCCACGCGCGGCCATGCGCTCGGCGGTTTCCGCCGTGAGCAGGTCCGATTCGGCGCCACGCAACAGCAGCGTGGGCGCGGTGATGTGGTCGAACAGACCCCAGAGCAAGGCCTCGCTGTCGCGCACCGACTGCTGCGCGGCCTGCGGATCGGCGGCCAGCATGGCTTGCAGCGGCACGGCGATGGCGGGGTCGTAGTGCAGCCACCAGCGGCCTGCGCGCTGACGCAACAGAGGAAGCGACAACGCCAGCCATTGCTCGGGCGTGTGCGGACCGAATCCGGTGGAGATGGACGCCAGGTAATCGGCGGCGGCCTGCTCGCTGTCGAACGAGGGGTTGCGGCCCAGGTAGCTGCCGATGCGCTGAAGCGCTTCCCATTGCAGCACCGGCCCGACGTCGTTGAGCACCAGCCGGCGCAGGCCCAGTGCCGGCTGCGCTGCCAGCGCCATGCCGATCAGGCCACCCATGCTGGTGCCCACCCAGTCGATCACAAGCGCCGGCTGTGCCGAACGAAGCTGCACGATCAACGCCACCAGATCGGCCGCGTAGGTCGGTACCTGGTAACCCATGGGATCGGCCAGCCAGTCGCTGCGCCCGCGTCCGGCCACGTCCACCGCGATCACGCGGCAGCGCGGCTGAAGATGTTGCGCCAGTGCGTCGAAGTCGCGGCCCTGGCGCGAGAGGCCGTGCACGCAGATCACCACATGGCCGTTGGCTGCACCATCGGCGAGCCAGTCCCAGTAAGCCATGCGCCGGGGGGCGCCGATTTTGGCAGCCGGCTCGCCGACGGTGAGAAATTGCAGGGCAGGTTCGGGCATGGCGCGCAGCGAGGGGGGTGAAAAACGCGTCCGCGATAATCGGGCGCAAGTCTTTCAACCGATCGTAATGGAACTGGAGTCGCCCCATGCTTGCCAACAAAACCGCCCTCGTCACCGGATCCACCAGCGGCATCGGACTGGGCATTGCCAAGGCACTCGCGCGCCAGGGCGCCAACATCGTGCTCAATGGCTTCGGTGACAGCGAGACGCCGCAAAAAGAGATCGCCGCGCTGGGCGTGCAGGTGGCCTACCACGGCGCCGACATGAGCAAGCCCGCCGAAATCGAAGCCATGATGGCGTTTGCCACTAAAACGTTCGGTCAAGTGGACATCCTGGTCAACAACGCCGGCATACAGCATGTGGCGCGGGTCGAGGCCTTCCCGGTTGAAAAATGGGACGCGATCATGGCGATCAACCTCAGCAGCGCATTTCACGCGACCCGCCTGGCGCTGCCGGCCATGCAGAAGGCCAATTGGGGTCGCATCATCAACGTCGCGTCGGTGCACGGGCTGGTGGCCTCGGCCGAGAAGTCGGCCTATGTGGCGGCCAAACATGGCGTGGTCGGTCTGACCAAAGTGACCGCGCTGGAGAACGCTACCACCGGCGTCACCTGCAACGCGATCTGCCCGGGCTGGGTGCTCACGCCGCTGGTGCAAAAACAGGTAGACGCCAAGGCCGAGGCGCTTGGGGTGTCCAACGAAGAGGCCAAAAAACTGTTGCTCGGCGAGAAGGAGCCGTCGATGCAATTCACCACGCCCGAAGAGCTGGGTGAGCTGGCGGTGTTTTTCTGCTCACCCGCGGCCAACAACGTGCGCGGCGTGGCCTGGAACATGGACGGCGGTTGGACCGCCCAGTAAGCGCATCCGCCCTTTGCGCAAAACACCAACAGAAAAGGCCCGCGCTGCGGGCCTTTTGCATGGGGCGTGCAGCGCCGCCAATCAGCGCAACTGGATGCTGCCCGACACCGTCACATTGACCATGCTTCTGCCGGCCTCCACCGGCACGGGCGCATCGCTCATCGCGGCCTTGGCTTCCATGGCCATCATGCGCGGACGCACCGGCATCTCGTTGCCCTGATCGGCCGAGCTGATGGACAGCTCGCCCAGCGTGTAGCCGGCAAAGCCGAAGCCCTTGGCCACCTCGGTCGCGCGCGCCTTGAAACGCTCGATGGCCTGCGCCTGCACCTCGGATTCCAGCTGCTGCCGTGTCTGCCGCGACAGGCTGAACGCCACACCACCCAGGGTGAGGCTCGAAATCTTGCCAGCGGTCTCGCTGATGCGGGCGATATCGCGCCCCTCCAGCAGCAACTCGGTGGTGCCCTGCCAGCCGTTGATCTTGCCGGCGCTGTTGTAGCGCGGGTAGATGTTGAACTGGCCGGATTGCACCTCGAGCAAGCCGGGCTGGGCCTGGCCTCTCGCCACGCGCAAAGCCGCTTCCAGGGCCGCTTTGAGCTGGTTCTGCACGGTGCCCGCGTCGGGGCCACTTTCGGTGGTGTTCAGGCGCATGGTGAGCCAGTCTTGCTGCACTTCCATGAAGCCGCTGGCGGCGATCTGCACCACGTTGACCGGCACTGCGCGCGTCTCGGCATGGGCCGGCCCAGTCAGGCCGGCACAGGCCAACAACAGAGGCAACAGGGAGACACGCAGGTGGCACCCGGAGGAAATCCCGAACATCATGACTTGCCCTTCACCGGCCCACCATCGGACGGTCCGCGCAACTGCTCGCGCAACCGATGACGCTCTTCCGGCGAAAGCCGATAGGGTTTGCTGCTTGGTTCCTGCATGTCCCCATACGGCTGGCGCAGCACATCGCGCAGGCGCAACGGGCCACGCAGCTCGTCATCCGGCGCCGAGATCGGCAGGATCTGAGACGGCGCCTCCGCGCTGATGGAGTGCACACGACCGTCCACCGTCTGGGCGACCGCCGTGCACATCACGCCAGCCAGCAAAACAAGAAGCAGCCCACCCAACCAGTTCGTTTTCATCTCGTTCTCGATTCAAAGGTCCGGGCTCGATTGTGCGAGGCCTGACGAGACTGGCAAGCACGCCCGCGGCGCAACATCTGTAACACCTTGTCAAAAATCCAAAAAACGTGACGGGACAAGCACTTGGCGCTGCCAGAATGACCGTTGTTACATATTTCGGAAGTTGCTGCCATGCCACAAGCCAATACGCGCCCCAACAAAATTCTGGTGGTCGATGACGATGTCCGCATACGCGATCTGCTGCGCCGCTACCTGATGCAAGAAGGCTTCGAGGTCATGCTGGCCGAAGACGGCAAGGCGCTGAACCGGGTGCTACAGCGCGAATCGGTCGACCTGATCGTGCTCGACCTGATGATGCCCGGCGAAGACGGTCTGTCGATCTGCCGGCGTCTGCGCGCCAACGGCGACCGCACGCCCATCATCATGCTCACCGCCAAGAGCGAGGATGTGGACCGCATCGTCGGTCTCGAGGTGGGCGCCGACGACTACCTGGGCAAACCGTTCAACCCGCGCGAACTGCTGGCACGCATCCACGCAGTGCTGCGCCGCCGCCCGCCCACCGAGGTGCCAGGCGCACCGTCGCAGGAGCAGGAAGTGGTGAAATTCGGCCCGTTCGAGTTCGACCTGAGCCTGCGCACCCTGCGCAAGGATGGCGCCGATCTGCCGCTGACCACCGGCGAGTTTGCGATGCTCAAGGCGCTGGTGCGCCATCCACGCCAGCCGCTGTCGCGGGAAAAACTCGCGCAGCTGGCGCGCGGCCGCGAGTTCGAGCCGTTCGATCGCAGCCTGGACGTGCAGGTCTCCCGGCTTCGCAAACTGATCGAGGAAGACGCTGCCTCGCCACGTTACCTGCAGACGGTGTGGGGTGTGGGCTACGTGTTTGTGCCCGACGGAAACTCCTGATGAGCGATCTGGAGTCGCGCGTCCCTTTCGAGACGCAGCCCGCCGAGCTCGAAACCGCGCCAGCGCCGCTGGAGATGCGGCCCAGCCGCGGTGTCAGCCTGTTCTGGCGCACTTTTTTCTTCCTCTCGGTGCTGCTGGTGGGCTGCATCGTCGCCTGGCTGCAGACGTTTCGGGCGCTGGAATACGAGCCGCGCGCACTGCAAAGCGCGCAGCAACTCGCCTCGCTGGTGAACCTGAGCCGGGCGGCGCTGGTGCATTCCGACTCCATCGCACGCGTTTCTCTGGTCAAGACGCTGGCGGATGAAGAGGGCTTGCGCATTGCGCCGCGCGAGCCCGGCGACACCTACCTGCTCTACGACCGCGACTCGCTGAGCCGCAATGTCAGCGCGCGCCTGCGGGCCCGGCTCGGGCCCGACACGGTGGTGGCGCGCGAGGTCAACGGCAAACCGGGATTGTGGATCGGCTTCAGCATCCAAGACGATCCCTATTGGCTGCTCACCGACCCCTCGCGCATCGGCCCGGTGGCGGGCACCACCTGGCTGATCTGGCTGGGCACGGCCGCCCTGCTCTCGCTCACCGGCGCTGCGGTGATCGCGCGCCTGATCAACCACCCGCTGAAGAAGCTGTCGTTTGCCGCCAGCCGGGTGCGCGACGGCGATTTCGAATCCAGCCAGCTCAACGAGTCGGTGGCCACCAGCGAGATCCGCGAGGTCAACATCGGCTTCAACCGCATGGCGCAGCGTCTGTCCAAGATCGAGCAGGACCGCGCGCTCATGCTCGCCGGCATTTCACACGATCTGCGCACCCCCTTGGCGCGGCTGCGGCTGGAAACCGAAATGAGCGTGGCCGACGAGCAGGCGCGCGAACACATGGCGGCCGACATCGATCAGGTCAACGCCATCATCGACAAGTTTCTTGATTACGCGCGGCCCGACAACCTGCAGCCCGATCGCGTCAACCTCAACCAGATCGTGGATGCCGCCACCTTCGCGCTCGGTGCCGACCCCTCCACGCTGGTCACCACCAGCATCCCTCCCGACACCTTTGTGATGGGCGACGCGGTGGAGCTGCAACGGGTGTTCGCCAACCTGCTGGAGAACGCGCAGCGTTATGGCAGGGACCCGGTCACGGGCACGGTGAAGATCGACATCGCCGCCAAGGGAAAAGACGATTCGGTACTGATCAAGCTGCGCGACCACGGCCCGGGTGTGAGCCCGGAAATACTGAGCCAGCTGACACAGCCATTCTTCCGGGGCGATGTCTCGCGCAGCGCAGCCACGGGCACCGGCCTGGGCCTGTCCATCGTGGAGCGCGCGCTGCAGCGCATGGGGGGCCGCTTTGCGCTGGCCAACAGCAGCACCGGCGGTCTCTCGGCCCACATGAAGCTGCGCAAGGCACCACCGGTCGGGAAGGCTTCGCCACCCAAATCCAAGGAGTCGCCTCAGGCGAGCGCAGCGCCAGCGGCCAGCAACACCACCGCCCGCGCCTCGATGGAAAGCTCCTGACCCACCGGACCCAGACGCTCGGCGGTTTTGGCTTTCACGTTCACCTGGCCCGGCGCCACCCCCAGCGTGTGCGCAATCTGCGCCACCATCGCCGCGATGTGCGGTGCGAGCTTGGGTGCCTGCGCGATCACCGTGCTGTCGAGGTTCACGATCTCGAAGCCCGCCGCCCGCACGCGGCGCACCGCTTCGGCCAGCAGGGCGCTGGAATCGGCGCCCTGAAACGCCGGGTCGGTGTCGGGGAAATGGCGCCCGATGTCGCCCAGCGCCGCGGCGCCCAGCAGCGCATCGGTGATCGCGTGCAGCAGCACATCGGCATCGGAATGACCCAGCAAACCCAGGCGGTGCGGGATGCGCACGCCGCCGATGATCAGCGGGCGACCCGGCACCAGGGCATGCACATCCCAACCCTCGCCGATGCGCAGGGCCAACACAGGTGCCAGCGGGGATGGACTCAAGGTCGGCTCCTCAGAATGGCCTCGGCCAGGGCAAAGTCTTCCGGGTAGGTGACCTTGAAATTCTGCGCACTGCCCGGCACCAGGCGCGGCGCATGACCGGCGAGTTCCATCGCGCTGGCCTCGTCCGTCACGCCGTCAAAGTGGGTGGCAGCCTGTGCCTGGAGCGCAGCTTGCAGCAAACCGATGCGAAACATCTGCGGCGTCTGCGCCAGCCATTTGTCGGCGCGGTCGATGGTGGCCACCACGCGCCCACCCGCCTCGGCCTTGAGCGTGTCGGGCAACTTGAGCGCCAGCAGCCCGCCCACCGGATCGGGCTCGCAGACCTCCATCAGCGTGGTGATCTGCGCCGGCGTGATCAGGCAGCGCGCCGCGTCGTGCACCAGCACCCAGTCGGTCTCGCGGGCGCCCGCGGCCCGCATCGACTGCAGCCCGTTGAACACGCTCCCGGCCCGGCTGCTGCCGCCACAATGCGCCAGTTTCACGTCGGGGTGGTCCACGCTCAAGAAGCGGTCAGCGGGCGCCACCACGATCCAGACCTGGGCAATGCGGGGCACGGCCTGAAACGCCGCCAGGGTGTGCAACACCATCGGCAGGCCCAGCACCGCCTGGTATTGCTTGGGTGTGTTGCCGCCGGCGCGCGCACCAAACCCTGCACAGGGCAGCAGGGCAAAGCAGCGTCCGGCGGAGCCACCGGCGGGATGAGGGGGTAACTGGGCAGCGTCAGCGGTCATGGTCGACGCACATTTTAGAATCACCCCTTCACACCCCCCGTCTGATGCGACAGGGGGTTTTTGTCATGGCGGCCTGCGACCACCGCGACCACCATAGCCCGCGCCATCCCATCCATGGACCTGCCCAAACTCACCCCAGGCAAACGCTTCACCCTGCCGCGCCCCACCGGTGCGGCCGACGCTTTGCTGCTCGCCCAGCTGGCACAGCGCGAGAAAGCCGCCGGGCGCCTGACCGCCATCGTCACCGCCGACGCCACCGACGCACGGCGGCTGATCGACGAGATGGCGTTTTTTGCGCCAGAGATCCGATGCGCGCTGTTCCCCGACTGGGAAACCCTGCCCTACGACAGTTTCTCGCCGCACCAGGATCTGATCTCCGAGCGCCTGGCCACACTCTGGCGCATCCACAACCGCGCCAACGCACCCGCCAACGACAACAACGCCGCGGCCGACGTGGTGCTGGTGCCCGCGACCACCGCGCTGTACCGGCTGGCACCGCCCGCCTTCCTGGCCGGCTACACCTTCCATTTCAAGGTCAAGCAGCAGCTCGACGAGGCCAAGCTGAAGTCACAGCTCACGCTCGCGGGCTACCAGCACGTGACCCAGGTGGTGAGCCCGGGCGAGTACGCGGTGCGCGGCGGGTTGATCGACCTGTTTCCCATGGGCTCGCTGGTGCCGTACCGGGTGGATTTGTTCGACGACGAGATCGACAGCATCCGCACCTTCGACCCCGACAGCCAGCGCAGCCTGTACCCGGTGCCCGAGGTGCGGCTGCTGCCCGGACGCGAGTTTCCGATGGACGATGCCGCGCGGGCCAAATTCCGCAGCCGCTGGCGCGAACTGCTCGAAGGCGACCCGACCAAGAGCCGCATCTACAAGGACATGGGCAACGGCGTGGCCACCGCCGGCATCGAGTACTACCTGCCGCTGTTCTTTGAGGAAACGGCGACCGTCTTCGACTACCTGGGTGGAGCAACCACCGTGGTCTTGCACGGGGATCTGGAGCCCGCGTTCCAGCGCTTCTGGCAGGACACCCAGGACCGCTACCGCCTGGTGCGCGGCGACCCGGACCGGCCCGCCCTGCCACCCGAATCCTTGTTCCTCTCCGCCGAGCAGTTCTACACCCAGGCCAACGCACACGCCCAGCTCGCCATCCGCCCCGCGCTGGAGGACGTGGGCGACAACGCGTTTGCGCAAAAGCTCGGCGACCTGTCGGTGGTGCGCGGCGCCGAAGAGCCGCTCGCGCGGCTGCAAGCCCACATCCGCAACACCGCGCACCGCGTGCTGGTGCTCGCCGAGAGCGACGGCCGGCGGGAAAGCCTGCTCGATTTCCTTCGCGCCAGCGGTGTGAGCCCACCGGCCTTCGACTCGCTGGCCGAGTTCCAGTCCAGCGACGAGAAGCTGGGCATTGCCACCGCCGCGCTCACAGTAGGTTTTTCGTCGGTCGAGCACGGCCTCGACTTCGTCACCGAAACCGAGCTGTTCGCCGCCGGCCCGACCACACGCCGGCGCAAGAAGCAGGAGCAGGTCAGCGATGTCGAGGCGCTGATCAAGGACCTGAGCGAGCTCAACCTGGGTGACCCGGTGGTGCACAACGCCCATGGCATCGGCCGCTACCGCGGCCTGATCAACATGGACATGGGCGACAAGAACCCCGACGGCTCACCCGCGCTGATGGAGTTTTTGCACCTGGAGTACGCCGACAAGGCCGTGCTGTATGTGCCGGTGAGCCAGCTGCAGCTGATCGGCCGCTACACCGGGGTCAGCGCCGACGAAGCACCGCTGCACAAGCTCGGCAGCGGTCAGTGGGAAAAGGCCAAGCGCAAGGCCGCCGAACAGGTGCGCGACGCCGCCGCCGAGCTGCTCAACATCTACGCCCGCCGCGCCGCGCGCCAGGGCCACGCGTTCCGTTACTCGGCGCAGGACTACGAGGTGTTCGCCAACGACTTCGGCTTCGAGGAAACGGCCGACCAGAATGCCGCGATTCACGCGGTGATCCAGGACATGATTTCCCCGCGCCCGATGGACCGCCTGGTCTGCGGCGATGTGGGTTTCGGCAAGACCGAGGTGGCGCTGCGCGCCGCGTTTGTGGCCGTCACCGGCGGGCGCCAGGTCGCCCTGCTGGCACCGACCACGCTGCTGGCCGAACAGCATTACCAGACCCTGGTGGACCGCTTCGCCAAATGGCCGGTGAAGATCGCCGAGATGAGCCGCTTCCGCTCAGCAAAAGAAATCACCGTCGCGCTCAAGGGTGTGGCCGATGGTTCGGTGGACATTGTGGTCGGCACACACAAGCTGCTGTCGGAAAAAACCAAGTTCAAAGACCTGGGCCTGCTCATCATCGATGAGGAGCACCGCTTTGGCGTGCGCCACAAAGAGCAGATGAAGCAGCTGCGCGCCGAGGTCGACGTGCTCACCCTCACCGCCACGCCGATCCCCCGAACGCTGGGCATGGCGCTGGAGGGCCTGCGCGATCTGAGCGTGATCGCGACCGCGCCGCAGCGGCGCCTCGCCATCAAGACCTTTGTGCGCTCGGAGAGCAACGGCGTGATCCGCGAAGCCGTGCTGCGCGAACTCAAGCGTGGCGGGCAGGTCTACTTCCTGCACAACGAGGTCGACACGATCGAAAACCGCCGGCAGAAACTGGAAGAGCTCCTGCCCGAGGCGCGCATCGCGATTGCCCACGGCCAGATGCCCGAGCGCGAGCTGGAACGGGTCATGCGCGACTTCGTGGCGCAGCGCTACAACCTGCTGCTGTGCTCGACCATCATCGAAACCGGCATCGACGTGCCCACCGCCAACACCATCGTGATGGCGCGCGCCGACAAGTTCGGTCTGGCGCAACTGCACCAGCTGCGCGGGCGTGTGGGCCGCAGCCACCACCAAGCCTACGCCTACCTCATGGTGCCCGACCTGGAGGGCCTGACCAAGCAGGCCAGCCAGCGGCTCGACGCGATCCAGCAGATGGAAGAACTCGGCTCGGGCTTTTACCTCGCCATGCACGACCTGGAAATCCGCGGCGCTGGTGAAGTGCTGGGCGAAAACCAGAGCGGCAACATGCTGGAAGTGGGCTTCCAGCTCTACAACGAGATGCTGTCGGAGGCCGTGCGTTCTCTGAAGGCCGGGCGCGAGCCCGATCTGCTCAGCCCGCTGAGCGTCACCACCGACATCAACCTGCACGCCCCCGCGCTGCTGCCCAGCGACTACTGCGGCGACGTGCACCTGCGCCTGTCGTTCTACAAAAAGCTTGCCACCGCAAAAACCACCGACCAGGTCGACGCGTTGCTCGAAGAAATTGTGGACCGCTTTGGCAAGCTGCCCGCCCAGGCGCAGACGCTGATCGACGTGCACCGCCTGCGCGTGCTGAGTGCACCCTACGGTGTGGTCAAGGTTGACGCGGCGCCCGGCGTCACGAACATCACCTTCAAGGCCAGCCCGCCGATCGAGCCGATGCGCATCATCGAGCTGATCCAGAAGAACAAACACATCAAGCTCGCTGGCAACGAGAAGCTGCGCATCGAACGCACCCTGCCCGAGGTCAAAGACCGCGTGCAGCTGGTGCGCGATGTGCTGCGCTCGCTGGGGCAACCTGTCAAAACCCCCGAAACCGTCTGAATCCATGCCCATGACATCCACCGAATTCGCCCCCGGCCTCACCGTTCAAGGCTTCACGCCGCCGCTGCGTTTGCGCGATTTCAAGCTGATTGCGTTCGACATGGATTCGACGCTGATCAACATCGAGTGTGTGGACGAGATCGCCGACGCGGCGGACCGCAAGCCCGAGGTGGCGGCCATCACCGAAGCGGCCATGCGCGGCGAGATCGCCGACTACAAGGAGAGCCTGCGCCAGCGGGTGGCGCTGTTGCGCGGCGTGACGGTGGCGCACATGGAGCAGGTGCTGGCCGAGCGCCTGCAACTCAACCCGGGCGCCGAGACACTGGTGAAAGCCTGCCAGGCGGCCGGGCTCAAGGTGCTGCTGGTTTCGGGCGGCTTCACCTATTTCACCGATCGGGTGCGCGACCGGCTGGGCATCGACTTCACACGCTCCAACATCCTGGAGATCGAGAGCGGACCCAACTGCGGCCAGCTCACCGGCCGCATGGTCGATCAGTCCTGGGGGGACATCTGCGATGGTGCCGAGAAGCGCCGCACCCTGCTCGACGTGGCTTCGCTGCTCGGCATCGAGCTGGCCCAGTGCATCGCCATGGGCGACGGCGCCAACGACCTGCCGATGATGACCGCGTGTGCCGACGCGGGGGGCTTGTCGGTGGCCTACCACGCCAAGCCCAAGGTGCGCGAGCAGGCGATGGTGGCGATCAACAGCGGCGGTCTGGACCGGCTGCTGGAAGTGCTGCGCTGAAAGAACTTGGCCCCTTGATCCGCCACCCGTCCACAACAACTGCGGCCGGCAGCAGGCGTTCGCGCAGCCGGCTGGCTCAGGCGGCGCTGGCGCTCGCGATCGGGTTGCTGCTGGTGGCCTTGTTCCTGGGCTCTCCTGCCCGCGCGCAGGATGCCGCCCCGCTCGCGCAGGAACTTGAAGCGCCGACGCTCCATGTCTTTGTGCGTGACGGCTGTCCTCACTGCGCGACGGCCAAGGCGTTTCTGGATGGGCTGAGCGTGGGGGAATTGCACGGTGTGCGCGTGGTTCTGCACGACGTGGCGCACGATGCGCAGGCCCGCGAGCAACTCGAAAACCTCTCGCGCGCAGCCGGCGTCTGGCCACCCGGAGTGCCTACATTCGTGTTCAAAAATTCGGTCCTGGTCGGCTTCGACGATGGGGCGCATGCGGGTCGCCAGCTGCGGGACCTGATCAGACCGGGCGCAGCGCAGGCCAGGCCCATCGATGAAGTTGAAACCGGGTTGCTCGGCACGCTGAGCGCTTCGCGCATGGGTTTGCCGATGTTCACGCTGGCGCTGGGCCTGCTCGATGGTTTCAACCCCTGTGCCACCTGGGTGCTGCTGTTCCTGCTGTCGTTGCTGGTGCGGCTGCAAGACCGGCGCCGCATGGCCCTGATCGCGGGCACCTTCGTTCTGGCCAGCGGCGCTGTGTACTACGCCTTCATGGCCGCCTGGCTCAACTTCTTCCTGGTGCTTGGCATGTCGCAGGCGCTGAGGGTGGTGCTGGGGGCCCTGGCGCTGGTGATCGGCGCGATCAACGTGAAGGACTTCTTTGCCTTCCACCAGGGGCCCACGCTGAGCATTCCCGAATCGGCCAAACCCGGCCTGTTTGATCGTCTTCGCAATGTGGTGGCCGCACCCACGCTGGGCCTGGCCCTGGTGACGGTGGTGACACTGGCGGTGCTGGTGAACTTCGTGGAGCTTCTGTGCACCGCGGGTTTTCCGGCCGTCTACACCGCCGTACTGGCCCAGCATGCGCTGAGCGCGGGTGACCGCTACGCCTATCTGGGCCTCTACATCCTGGGTTACATGGCCGACGACGCGCTGATGGTCGCGCTGGCCGTGACGGCGCTGAGTCGCCACAAACTCAGCGAACGCGCCGGCCGCGTTCTCAAGCTGCTGGCCGGTAGCGTGATGCTGGTCCTGGGTCTGGTGCTGCTACTGCGCCCAGGCTGGTTGATGTGACACAAGTGCACGGTATTTTCTCCAGATGAAGATCAACACGCTGCCCGCGTCCACCTGGTCACGCATCCGCGATCACTGGCGCCGCCAATGGGCCAGCCACATCGGCACGCTGGTGCTGATGCTGGTGGTGTTCTTCGGTGTGCAGGCCTGGCAGACCCGCGCGGTGCCACAGGGTCCGCTGCCCGAGATGGCGTTCACCCTGATCGAGGCCACCGGCAGCCGCGAGACCACCACGCTTGCCGCCTGGGGTCAGCGCCATCCAGGCCAGCCGGTGGCGCTGTACCTGTGGGCCGAGTGGTGCCCGATCTGCAAGGCGCAGCAACCCAATGTGGCCGCACTGGTCGGCGATGTTCCCGTGCTCAGCATCGCCATGCAGTCGGGCCACGCCGACACGGTGGCGAGGGTGCTGTCACAGCGCCAGCTGGGCTGGCCCACGGCCGTGGATCCGCGTGGCGAACTGGCGCGGGCACTGGGGTTTGGCTCGGTGCCCGCGTTTGTGGTGGTCGACGCCAACGGACGGTTGCGCACGCCCACCGTGGGCTACACCAGCGAGTGGGGGATGCGTCTTCGGCTCTGGTGGGCGGGCATTTTCTGAGCCGTTCAACCTCCCGCGCGCTTGACGCGATGGCCCTGCGCGAACAAGGTGGCCAAGACACGCTCCACGTGGTCGCCCTGAATCTCGATCACGCCATCCTTCACCGTGCCACCACTGCCACACGCAGCCTTGAGCGATTTGCCCAGGGCGCTCAAGGCCGCATCATCCAGCGCCACCCCCTTGACCAGCGTCACAGCCTTGCCGCCGCGGCCCCTGGTGTCAAGCGACACCCGCACCACGCCGTCGCCCTGGGGGACAGCCGATCGCGCGGTCGTTTTGCAGACACACGCCGCCACCGGCTGCCGGCAACCGGGGCAGATGCGCCCAGAATCGGTGGAATACACCAGCGCGCTGGCGGACAACTTGTTTTTCATGGGCGGCATGGTAGCGCCCACATCCTGCTGGCAGCCAGGGGTGCCGGTAAACTCGGCCGCTGATTCTCACCATGACATTCCCATCCCTGGGCCTCGCGCCCGATCTCGTTCGCGCTGCGCAGCAACTCGCGCTGTCCGCGCCCACCCCCATCCAGTCTGCTGCGATCCCGCTCGCCTTGGCCGGCCGCGATGTGCTGGCCACCGCACAAACCGGCTCGGGCAAAACGATCGCCTTTGCCCTCCCCCTGCTGCAACTGGGCTGCGCCGGTGCAACCGGCGGCGGATCGCGGCCAACAAGCGCCCTGGTGCTGGTGCCCACACGCGAGCTCGCGGCACAGGTGGGCGAGGTGCTGCGTGGCCTGGCGCGCGAACTGCACCCGCGCCCCAAGGTCGCGGTGGTGTTCGGTGGTGGCTCGATCAACCCCCAGCTGATGGCGCTGCGTGGCGGCGCCGACATCGTGGTGGCCACGCCGGGCCGTCTGCTCGATCTGGTCGCACACAACGCGCTCAGTCTCTCCACCGTGCAGCGCCTGGTGCTTGACGAAGCCGATCGTCTGCTGGATCTGGGTTTTGCCGACGAGCTGGAGCGTGTGCTTGCGCTGCTGCCGGCGCAGCGCCAGACCCTGCTGTTTTCGGCCACCTTTCCCGAGGCGCTGGAACGCCTGGCGAGCCGCCTGCTGCACCGGCCCGAACGCATCGATCTTCCCGGAGAGACGCGCGCACCGGCGGTGATCGTGCAGCGCGCGCTGGCGGTAGACACCACGCGCCGCACCCAGCTGCTGCGCCAGCTGATCCAGCAGCACCGCTGGGAGCGGACGCTGGTTTTTGTCGCCAGCCAGTACGCCGCCGAACGCCTCGCGGCCAAGCTGCACCAGGGTGAAATTTTTGCCACCTCGTTCCACGGCGGCCTGAGCCAGGGTGCAAGAAAACAGACCTTGCAGGAATTCAAACAAAAGCGCTGGGACGTGCTGGTGACCACCGACCTCGCCGCGCGCGGGCTCGACATCGAGCAATTGCCGGTGGTGGTGAACTTCGACCTGCCGCGCTCGGCAGACGATTACACCCACCGCATTGGTCGCACCGGCCGCGCGGGCGCCGAAGGCCTGGCCATCAGCTTCGTGAGCCCGGCCACCGAGGCCCACTGGCGGCTGATCGCGAAGCGCCAGGGACTGGACTTGCCGCTGGAGACGGCGCCCGGCTTCGAACCCACCGAAAGCGCCGCCGCCACGCCACTCGATCGAGCGGGCACCGGCGGCATCAAAGGCAAGCGCCCAAGCAAGAAAGACAAGCTGCGCGCTGCGGCTGCCATCCTGGCCGAGCGCACCAGCACCAGCGACGGCACCTAACGCCACCACCGCCCAGTTTCTTGAGTCCACCGTGCCCCTGCCCAGCCCCGCCGCCCGCACCCCCATGCACACCCGCCGAACCACGTTTCAGGGTTTCGAGCGCGACGATGGCCTGTGGGACATCGAGGGTGAACTGATCGACACCAAGCCCCACGCATTTGAAATCCTGGGCGAAAGCCCCTGGGCCGCCAATGAGCCCCTGCACCACATGCACATCCGCCTCACGCTGAACAACACGATGGTGATCCACGACATCGCGGTGGCCATGGACGGCGTTCCCCACGAACCCTGCCCGCAGGCCGAAGCACCGATGCGCCGCCTGATCGGCGAGAGCATCGGCCGCGGCTGGCGCCAGACCATCGACCGCCACCTCGGGGGTGTGCAAGGCTGCACCCACCTGCGCGAGCTGCTGTTTGCGCTGGCCACTGCCGCGTTCCAGACCCGCTCGGGCGCGTTCGCCCCGCCCAAAGATGGCGGCCCGCCAATGCACCTGGGCAAATGCCTGGCCTGGGACTTCAATGGTCCGGTGGTCGAACGTGTCTACCCGATGTTCTTCCGCTGGCAACCGCCGGCGCGGCCCTGACACACCGTCTTCCAAACCGAGGCGTCGCGGCGATCAATCACCGATGACAGCAGGTTGCCCAAGCTGGCTCGGGCGGTGGTCGGGTCCGTGGTGTCGACCTGCGTGCTGCCGACGCGTCGGTCGTGCGCACCGCCGTCGGGCGTGCGCCGGCGGCAGCCTGCCGTCCTACAGGCACCTTGGGCGTGTGACGACAACACCTCCGCCCTGACAAAAGCACACTGAAACCGCCACCGCCAATCAGACAGAAGAACAAGAAGCGATCGGCAAGGACCAGCGGTTTTTTAACCTGTCCGGCTTCGCGACAAGCCCGACAGACACGGCGAAGGAGACACATCGTGGGCAAGTATTTCATTGCATGGCTTCTGGGCGTACCGGCTTTTGCGCTGGTCATTTTCTGGCTGATGTTCTGATGACGGGCGGACCCACCATGAGCACGCAGACACAGCTTGCATCGCGCAAGGATCCCAAAGTCTCTGGCGGCGAGACGCGCGCCTCGCGCAACCAGCGATCCGAGCCGCGTCTGCCGCACGAGCGCGACGAGTCCAGCGACAGCCAGCAAAGCTCGGGCGACCCCCGTGTCGAACAGGCTGCGCGCGACATTGACAACGGGCTGCTGGACACTGGGCGTGCGCCGGTGGTCGATGAACTGGCGCGAAAGCACTTTCCTGCGTCGCGCGGTGGCCAGGATGACAGCGACGAGGCCAACGGATAGGTCGCTCGCGCGGCCCGACGGCCAGACGCCGGCACGGGCTGCAGCCAGGGACTTCTCCCTCGCGCGCGTTTGCTGAGAAACACCGCATGGCATGGCGCGCAGACGGGGGCATTGCGCGGGTTCGTCGAGGTTGCCTCCGGTCCGCCGATGTGCCGCACGGCTGCCTATCCACAGGGGATTGCCGCCTGACTGATCTCGGGACGCAGCCCGAGGGCATGGTGCGACCGCTTGCCAACGGAACGGCTCCCCCGCTCCAACATCAGTAGAACCTGGAGCAGCGGGAACCTTGCCAGTGGCTGGACCCCCATTGCGCGGGTCGCACGCCGTCGCGCTCCAGCCGCACGGCCAGCTCTGCCGATACCTCAAGGCAACCGCTGGCACCCGGCTCACAACGCAGGCTGTGCATGTGGGGTGGGTACCACCATCCACCCTTCCTGGCTGGACGATGCGGCGCTGCTGCGGCTTGGGTCAGATCTGGCCCGTCGAGGTGTCAAACACCATGTGCTGCACATCGCACGGCCGACCGAGCGCGGCGCGGCGCCGGTGGCCGACAACTATCCAGCGTCCGCCACGCTGGGCCATTTGCACACGCTGTTTGACCACTTTGAGGTGCGGCGTGGCTGAGTCTTCGATCCACCGCCGAGCTTGGTTCAACGCGGCTCGAAGCGCCACGAGACCCGCAACTCGCCCACGTTGAACAAGGCAATGGTCTTGTGTTTCCTGGATCCGCAAAGGGTTCTCCCTAGTGCGCAGTGTCCCGCTCTTCCGCGCGCTCGATGCCCCCACTACCCATCTGGGCTACCCAGCACCCTCCTTTGCGGTGATAGACGAACCGGAGGGTGCCTTCAAGAATGGGGGTGTGCGTTTGCTCGGCGCCAGCCCCCGCCACACAGCCAGCTGGTCCGTTGCCAACACCTTGCCGCGTTCGATCAATTTTCGGAGACAACCCATGGACTACAACAAGGAATTCGACGCATCGGGACTGGCGTGCCCTCTGCCCATCGTCAAGACCAAGAAGGCGCTGGCCGACATGGTCACGGGCCAGGTCTTGCGTGTCATCTCCACCGACCCCGGTTCGGTCTGCGACATGGCCGCCTTTGCTGAACAGACGGGCAATGCGCTTCTGGAGCAAGGGAGCGAGAACAGCAAGTTCGTCTTCTATCTGAAGAAGGCTTGAACCGCCCGCCCTCGGCACACGACGCAGGAACACACGCATGGCAACCAAAAAAATGGCGCTCATCGCCACCAAGGGCACGCTGGACATGGCTTACCCGCCCTTCATCCTTGCCTCCACGGCGGCGGCGTTGGGCTGGGATGTGCAGATCTTCTTCACGTTCTACGGCCTGCAATTGCTGCGCCACAACCTGGACGATGTGAAGATCAGCCCGCTGGCCAACCCCGCCATGCCCATGCCCGTGCCCATGCCGGTTCTTGTGCAGGTGCTGCCTGGGATGGAATCCATGGCCACGATGATGATGAAGAACAAAATGAAGTCCAAGGGCGTCGCGTCGCTGCAGGAGTTGCGCGACCTGTGCCTGGAGGCCGACGTGAAGTTCGTCGCCTGCCAGATGACGGTGGACCTGTTCGAGTTTCAGCAAAGCGATTTCATCAAGGAGCTCGAGTTTGGCGGTGCCGCCACCTTCATGAAGTTCGCCGGCGAATCGGACGTCTGTCTGTTCATCTAGTGCCGCCCGTGGGCCAGGCACAAAGGACCGCCATGAAGAAGTTGCTGCTGTGGTTCACGCTGCTTTGCTGGTCCCAGTTCGCGCTGGCCCTTGCGCCCTACGTGCAAGGAGCCAAGCTGGCGGGCGCCGACCTGAACGACCACCTCACACACATCGAAAGCAAGCTGCGCGCAGCGGGGTTCAGCGTCATCGGGCGACACACCCCCCAAGGCCTGAAGGACCAGGCCAGCGTTGTGGTCACCGATCCGGCCATGCTCGAGGCCATTCGGGACATCGGCGGCTCGGCGGTGGTCGCTGCCGGCATCCGGGTGGGTGTGCAAAGCGATGGCACGGTGTCGTACATGAACCCGGCCTATTGGTACCGGGCCTTTTTGCGTGAGCAATTCCCGGCCGTTCAGGAGAAGACCGGTTCCGTACAGGCCCGCCTGAAAAAAGCGCTTGGCGACGGCAGCGGTTTTGGTGGCGATGTGCCCGAGGCCGACCTGCCCCGCTACCGCTACATGTTTGGCATGGAGCGCTTCGATTCGGCCAACAGCGAACTCAGCACCCACCCCAGCTTCGAAGATGCCTTCAGGACCGTGCAGGACAACTTGAGCAAGGGTGTCGGCAGCACCCGTGCGGTGTACCAGGTGGTGATGCCGGAGCGCAAGTTGGCGGTGTTTGGTGTTGCCATGAACGCCTCTGGTGACGGTGAAGCCTGGTGGGTGAACAAGATAGGCGCAGACCATGTGGCGGCGCTCCCGTATGAAATCTTCATCGTGGACAACAAGGTCTACGCCCTCTATGCACGCTACCGCATCGCACTGGCCTGGCCATCGCTGGGTATGGGCACGTTCATGACCATCGTCAACGCGCCGGAAGCCATTCGCAACACGCTGGGCAAGGTGGCAGGCGGCACCCGAAACAACTAGGGCCTGTTCACACCCTAGAACTGGAGCACCGGATGGAAGAGACAAGCAGCCTGGCCAACTGGGTCGTCGGGGGCGGTTTCGCGCTGGCGTTTGTGTTTGGCGCTGTGGCCAACAAGACCAACTTCTGCACCATGGGCGCCATCTCCGACGTGGTGAACATGGACCATTGGGGCCGCATGCGCATGTGGCTGCTGACGATTGCGGTGGCCGTGATGGGCGCCAATCTGCTGTATTACTTTGACCTGATCGACCTCTCCAGGTCGGTCTATCAGCGCCCTTCCATCGCCTGGCTGTCACTGAGTCTGGGTGGTTTTCTGTTTGGTATTGGCATGACGATCGCGGCCGGCTGCACCAACAAGAACCTCGTTCGCCTCGGTGGCGGCAGCGTGCGCTCGCTGGTGGTGCTGGTGTTTCTTGCCATCTCGGCCTACATGACCCTCAAGGGCCTGTTCGGGCAGTGGCGTGCGAGTTACCTTGACCCGGTGGTTGTCGACCTGTCTTCCATGGGATTCACCGACCAGAGTTTGCCGGCATTTCTGGCACGGCTCACCGGGCTGCCGGCCAAGACGGCGCTGCTCGCCACCCTGATCGTGGTCGGCCTGGCGCTGCTGCTTTTCGTCTTCAAGGACAAGCGCTTCCGCGCCAACCTGTCACACGTTCTGGGTGGGTTGATCCTGGGCCTGCTGGTCGTGGCAGCCTGGTATCTCACCGGCCACATCGGGTACGGTGAAAACCCGGAGACGCTGGAGACGGTGTATTTCGCGACCAACACCCGCACGCTGGAGTCCATGAGCTTTGTCGCACCCGCCGCTTACAGCCTGGAGTTGCTGATGCTGTGGACCGATACCTCCTTGCGCGTGACGTTTGGCATGGCCACGGCTTTGGGCGTGGTCCTCGGATCGCTCGCCTACGCGGTCACCAGTGGCCAGTTCCGCTGGGAAGGCTTTGCATCCATGGAAGATCTGCGGACCCAGCTGCTCGGCGGGGTGCTCATGGGTTTTGGTGGTGTCACAGCCATGGGTTGCACGGTGGGCCAAGGGATGTCTGGCGTATCGACGCTCGCCGTAGGCTCGTTCATCGCGCTGGCCGGTATCGTCGCCGGTTCGGTGGCCACCATGAAGTGGCAGCAGCGCTGAGCGCGCCACAACCTCAGTTTCGGGGCGAAGCGGATCGGCGCCGCGGCTGCCAAGCCAGCATGGCAGCCACGATGTCGGACCAGGGCAGGTCGAGCAGGCTCGCGTCGCTGGCCTGCGCCTGTTGCACCATGGCGTGTACGTCCGCGGAACAGCGTCCCAGCGCCGCCTGCAATCCGTTCATACCGCCGCATTGCAGGCGCATGACCAGTGCGTGGGGCATGGGTGCGCCTGGGCGCGGCAGGCGCAAGGCAAAGGTGGCGCGCTCATGAAACAAGTGGCTGAGCGTCGTGCAGTTGGCGCGAGCCACCTCGAAGCTGCACGCCACGACCTCGCGCTCGGCCAGCGCATGCCGCCTGGCCAGATCGCACCGGGCACAACCGGCCAGAATGGCCTGGTCAAAAACGCAGGGGGATGGGTTGATGGACTCGCGCGACCGGTGAAACATGCCCTCGTCCACCGGCCGTTCTCAATCGTCGCCAGTCGGTCCCGGCGTGCGGACCTGACACAGCATTTCTTCCGCTTGCCACTCGTTCTCGGCAAACATCACCTTGATCTTGCTCGAGGACTGGGAAGCGGCATCGACGCGCAGCGCCTTGGCTCGAACCGAGGCAGCCTGGAAGTTGTCGAACTGGTCCAGCTTTTCCAGTTGCCCAAAAGGCTGCACCGAGTAAATGTAATAAGGCATGGGAATGGGTTCAGATGTAGTGTTTCGAAGCGCGCCGGCGCCCCGGCAGTGCTTTTTGAATGATGACGCCGCGCACGGCCGACAGGTCGTCCAGCGGGGCATCGGCAAACGCCGGGTTCAAGGCGTGCAGCACCCAGCCGCCATCCGCGCGCAGCAATTGCCGAAAGGTCCAGGCTTCTTGTTGCCAGGCCAGGACGTATGAGCCGTCCTGCGCCAGGCCGTCGGGTTCGATGATGATGATTTCGCCTTCGAGGAACTCGGGCGCCATGCTGTGTCCCAGCACCATGAGGGCAAAAGACTCGCCGCCCGAGCAGTCGGGGGCGGGATTCGCAGCAGCGAATGCGGCGTCGGTGTAAGTGGTGATGTCTGGCAAATCCATGGCGGCCTTTGTAGAGGGGTGCACCAGGCTCACAGCACCTGCTCGAACACCTGCGCGGCGGCGATGCCAGCGGCGCTCAGTTCACCGCGCAGGCTGTCGACGAACTCGGGGGGCCCCGCCAGGTAAAAATCACAGTCGATGTCAAACAGATCGACGCGCATGGCCTGCGCCATCTGGTGCACGCCGGCGATCACGTCTTCGTTCGAAATCAGCTCGTATTCAAACGGGTCCAGCGCCTGTGACCAGGCACGGCACTGGTTGCTCAGGAAGTGGCCATCGCTGCGTGTCGCCAGCCAGAACAGCGACAGCGATGGTGCAGCGTCAAGCGACAGCGCGTGCTCGATCAGGCTCTTGATGGGTGCGAACCCGGTGTCGCAGGCGGCGAACACCAACGGACGCAAACCGTCAGCCAGCGTGAAGTTCCCAGTGGGGCCCAGCACCGTCACGCTGCCGCCAGCCTGGAGATCGCCCCCAAACAGGTGCCGGGCAAAATCGTCTGCCTCGTCGCGACCGATGAAAAACAGCAGGTTGCGGTCGTCGCACGGGCAACTGGCCAGCGGGTAGGTGTGGTTCACATCGCCCACACCGGTGATGGCAGTGCCCAGACGCACGGACTGTCCAGCGAGGAAGCGCAAGCGGTGCGACCGCGGCGTCTGCACATGCAGCAAGCGGGTATCGGGCGCCAGCGCGGTCACGGCACGCACCTGCGTCACGATCTGCTGCTCGGGAATGTCGCCTGGGCCGGAGGCTTCCAGCAGTTCCAGCGTGAGCTCGCTGCTCGCTGCCGTATGGGCGCACATCAGCGTGTAGCCCTGGGCCCTCTCCGCTTCGGACAACACATAGTCGAAGTGCTGGGTCTTGGCCACATCACCAGCGATCACCCGCACCTTGCACATGCCGCAACTGCCATTGCCACAACCGTAGTTGAGCTTGAGACCTGCCTGCAGCCCCGCCTGCAGCAGGCTGGCGTGGCCTTCAACCGAAAATTCGTGTCCGCTGGGCCGCAGCGTGACATGGGCCGTCATGACTTTGAGCATATCGTCCATCACATCCAGCATGTCGACCGTCTCGGTCGCCAGCGCATCCGCAAGCCCCTGCTTCACCTCTTGCTCCAGCACGCGCCAGCTCGATCCGTCGTGGCTGTTCGCCAGCTCCCGCACACGCGCCTGCAAGCGAATCACCAGCGCGTGGTAGCGCTGCAGGTGCCGGCGTACATCGGCCAGTTCCTGGCTTTGTGCGAAGAGTCTTTGCGCCAAGATTTCCTGGCTGGGCAGCAGGCGTTCGCGCACCCGTCTGCCAAACGCGTCGTCGCGAATCTGCGTTACCCGCTCCAGCATGCCCGAGGCTTCGAGTTGGGTGGCCGGGTACAGGCGCAACAAGGCATCGGTGGACACCAGACCGTCGCTCAGTTCCAGGACACCGGCGCGCACTTGTTGCTGAAGCACGCCGCGCGCCACACCCACCAACTGCGCCGCCCGCCAGACCGTGACACGATGGGACATGGCTGCGACCTTGATCGGGCTAGGCGGCCTGGATGGACGACGGCCGGGTCGCGTCGGTGAGACCGACACCCGCTTGCATGGTGTCGTCGCCAGACACTGGCGCGGCAATGCGGTCGAGATACCGTGCCCGGTACAAAAGGCGTGGCTGCTGCGAATCGTCGAAAAAACCGGCACGGTCATGCAGCACGTTGTTGCACACCAGACCCATGCCAGGCTCCAGGCGCAGGCGAAAGACATGGGGCGAGTCACTGTCCAGCAATCGCAGCAGGAAGGCAGCGGCGGCCAACGTGTCCGGATCGTTCTTCCATTCGATGCTGCGGGTGCGTGCCGTGTAGCGCATGTGCAGCGCGCCGCTGTCCGCGTCCACCGAAAACACCGGCCCCGCCTGTGCAGCGCGTGCCACGCCGACACCGTCCAGCCGCTCGGGAATGGCCATGGCGTCGGGTGCCATCAGTGCGCGCACCCAGCGCGGATTGGCGTCGCGCACGGCGATGTAGGCCATCTCATGGTCCATCAGCGCGGTCTCGCCACCTGTCTGGGCGCTTCGCACACAATGCAGCAGCATGGCGCGGATCTGGCGCAGCGCCGGATGGTAGTAGCCATCGGTGTGCCATTTGATCGCCCGGTTGGTGTAAGGGATGAAAGCACCACGGTCACCCGTCTGGGCCGCCACGGCAATCGGCGAAATACCGTCTTCGTCGGCCAGCCAGTTGGCATCCAGCCGGTGCAGGCCAAGCTGCTGACCGAGGCGCCGAACAAGGTCTTTGTCTTCGTCCAGCACCAGGCTGCGGTAGATGGCCATGTTGGCGCTGGCACAGCGTTGCAGCAGGGCCTGACGCTCAACGTGGCTCAGGGCGCGAGGGTCTTGTACATCCACCACCAGATCGCTGGCAGTGGCCGGGTGGCTGGCGCGCTTGGCATCGCGCCAGCGCGCGTAGACCTGCGGCTGATCGAGATCGAATGGCGTTTCGCGCATGGTCGGGAGCCTCAGTCGCCGGTGGAGGCATGCCGGACGCGCGCAGGCCGCTCTTCGGTGGACAAGACGTTGTGCATGGCCTTTTGCAGCATGTCCAGCGCCTGCGGCACTTCGCAAGCCATGACCTGATCGACCACCCACCGCTGGTCTTTCAGCGGCATGAGGTGTTCGATCCGGTGGCCCAGGTAACGCACAAAGGCGAAGTCGGGGCCTTCCGCGCCAAAGCCGAATTCGGCATAGTGATCGGCCAGCTCGTTGAACAGATCGATGAAGCGGTTGTAGTGGCTGGGCTCGCCGGTCGCAGGCGGGCCCAGCAGGCTGTCCTCGTTTTCTTGCAGCACCTCGGCCAGACGTTTCACCATTGCGGTAATGAACTCGGCCCGGCCCTCGGGGCCCATGCGCTCGAAAGCCATGCGATCGAGCACCTGGGCACAAAACACCAGCACCTCGCGCGTGAAAGCGAAATACTGCGGGCCCACGTCGATGTCAAAGTGCGCCACACGCATCTGCTTGAGCATGTTTTGCGCCACCCGCCAGGTGATGAAGGCCATGGCGCTCGCCGTCTGCTGCGGCGTCTTGTCGGCGCCGGAACGGAACCATTGGCTCTTGATGCGGACGGTGGACATGCGTCGCTTTCGATCAAGCGCCAGGGCGTGTTCGGAAACGCTGTGGTGCCGGGTGGCCCGAGCCACTGGCTTTGCTCCCGCGACCGGGTATGGGGTCACACGAAGCGGGCCAGCCATGAGGGGACGCCATCAGTAGCCCCCTTTGCCCAGCGGTTGTGGCAAGCCAGCGACTTTGGGCCCTTGCTTGGCCGGCCCGACGGGAAAAAGGTCGTACAGGTATTTGCTGTCGACCTCGGGGCGGATGGCCGAGAAGCCCTTGAGCATGTTGCGAAAATTGGGCGTCTGCCCGTGTTCCCGGTATTGATCGCGCAGGTAGTTCACCACTTCCCAGTGCGCATCGCTCAATTCGATGGCTTCGGCCGCCGCGATCACACGCACCGCCTCGTCATCGAACACCGGCTCGAGTAGAAACCCTTGTTCATCGCATTCCAGCTCCACACCATTGATGCTGTAGCCCATGTCTTTTTTCTCCTTGTCTCTAAGCCCCGACGGCCGCAGCCGACTTGTGGGGCACAAAAATGCCGCAGCCCATCAGGCGCTGCTCTCCCAGGCCCTGGGTCTGCAAGCGAAGCGAATGCGCTGGCGATAGCGCGTGCAGCATCAGACTGAAGGTGTAGCGCTCGTCACCTTCAAACCCGTGACGGTGGCGCTTGCCGCACACCGTTAGACCGGTCACCCCCAGCGCCGACAGCTCCCGCTCCATGTCCGACATGAAGACCGTCTCATCGGCACTGTGGGCCGCCACCTGGTAGGCGTACAGCGTGCTGTGCGCCAGCAGCGGACGCGCATGGGGCATGTCCAGTGTCAAGGCATGACCGTCGAGCATCAGACGGACCCCGCACAGCGCCGCCAGTTCGCTCTGGCGATGTTGCGCCACACGCACGATGAGCCGCGCGCGACCGGGCAACAGGGCTTGCTCGCCCAAGCCCGCCACAAGTTTGATGGGGTGTATGCCCGCTCCCGCCTCTTCCGACAGCCAGGGCAGGCGCGCGCACAGCGCCTGCTGCAGGGTCCGCCCATGGTCGCGCGCCAGCGCCTGACCGCTGACCGGGAACACCACGTCCACCATGGTGTCGGTTAACGCGGCCGGCAGGCTCATGGCGCCCCCTCGCGCTGCGCCCGCGCCCACTGCAGCAAAGCCTCTCCCCACTGCTCGGCTGTCTGAGCGTCGATCTCGAACACGGTGAAGCGGCTCTTCTCGCGAATGCGGGTGCGCAGCATGCTCATGCCGCCACCGTCGTGGTCCAGTTGCTGCAACTCAATCTCCTGCCCCCCCAGCGGGTTGGTCAGTTTCACGACGGGCGAAATCGTCGGCATGTGGGCTTGCTCTCCTTGCTGCGCGCCAGCGGACAGCAAGGCCACGCAACGCTATTGGGCGCAAGGGTGGCGGCCCCGTCTATTACCGGCACGGGTGGGGGCGTATAGCCCGAATGGGTAGCGATGAATACCCAACGAGGGTGATAGCGCAGGCCGCAACACGAGCCGTACGATTTGTCCACGTTGACCGTGATGCCGCAGCAGGCGACCCATAGCGTCAATGCCCCGGATGCACGGCCGACACCAGACAGGAGACCACCATGAGCAAAAAGCCCCATGCCACCCCCATGCTCGACGAGCTTGAAAGCGGCCCGTGGCCGAGCTTTGTGACCGGCCTCAAACGCCTGGCGAAGGACAGCGACTACATGACCGATCTGGTCGGTCAGCTGGAGCACTCGTACAAGACCCGCAAGGGCTACTGGAAAGGTGGCACCGTCGGTGTGTTCGGCTACGGCGGCGGGGTGATTCCGCGCTTCTCCGAAGTCGCCGAGATGTTCCCCGCCTCCAAGGAATTCCACACCTTGCGCGTGCAGCCGCCAGCGGGCATGCACTACGACACCGACGTGCTGCGCAAGATGTGCGATATCTGGGAGCGCCACGGCTCGGGCCTGATTGCGTTTCACGGCCAGTCCGGCGACATCATGTTCCAGGGGGCGAGCACCGCCAATGTGCAGGGTGCGTTCGACGAACTGAACGAACTCGGTTTTGACCTCGGTGGCGCCGGGCCGGCGGTGCGCACCAGCATGTCGTGCGTCGGGGCGGCGCGCTGCGAACAATCGTGTTTCGACGAGGCCCGGGCGCACCGCCAGGTGGTCAACACCTTCCTGGACGACATGCACCGTCCGGCCCTGCCCTACAAGTTCAAGTTCAAGTTCTCGGGCTGCCCCAACGACTGCATGAACTCGATCCAGCGCGCCGACATGGCGGTGATCGGCACCTGGCGCGACAACATGCGCACCGACGAGCCGCTGGCGCGCAAGTGGTTCGAGAAACACGGCCTGACCGAACTCGTCAACGACGTGGTCAGCCGCTGCCCGACCAAAGCCATCATGCTCAAGGAAACCAAGGATGTCTCCCAAGGCGCCAAGATCTCCAGCGTGGCCTTGAACGACACCCAGTCGCTCGAAATCGACAACGGCAACTGCGTTCGATGCATGCACTGCATCAACGTCATGACCGGCGCACTGGCCCCTGGCAAGGACACCGGCGTGACAGTGCTGATGGGCGGCAAGCGCACGCTCAAGATCGGCGACCTGATGGGCACGGTGGTGACGCCCTTCATGCCCATGAAGACCGACGAGGACTACCAGGCTCTGGTGGAGCTGGGCCAGAAGAGCATCGACTTCTTTGCCGAAAACGCGCTGGAGCACGAGCGCACCGGCGAAATGATCGAGCGCATCGGGCTGGTCAATTTCCTCGAAGGCATCGGGCTCGAAATCGATCCCAACATGGTGTCCACACCACGCACCAATCCCTATGTGCGCACGGACGGCTGGGACGACGAGGTCGCCAAGATCAATGCCCGCAAGGCGGCGGCCTGATTGCACGGGCACCAGATCCGCTTCACCCAAACCGACACAGGAAGACGAACATGGCCACCATGCGCACCCCCATCGAGAGCGGCGTCCCGGACAACAAGCAGTACATGCATCCGACGATGCTGAAGAACTACGGCAACTGGAAATACCACGACCGTCCCCGCCCCGGCGTGCTGCACCACGTGTCGCACACGGGCGAGGAAATCTGGACCGTGCGCGCCGGCACCCAGCGGCAACTGGACGTCTACAGCATCCGCACACTCTGCGACATCGCCGACACCTACGCCGATGGCCATGTGCGTTTCACCATCCGAAGCAACATCGAGTACATGGTGGCCGATGAAAACAAGGTCGCACCGCTGATCTCGGCGCTGACCGAGAGCGGCTTTCCGGTCGGCGGCACGGGCAACTCGGTGTCGTCGATCGCGCACACGCAGGGCTTCCTGCACTGCGACATTCCGGGCACCGACGCCTCGGGCGCCGTGAAGGCGCTGATGGACGACCTCTACGAGGAGTTCATCAAGGAAGAAATGCCGAACCGGGTTCACCTGTCCACCTCGTGCTGCGAAATCAACTGCGGTGGCCAGGCCGATATCGCCATCGTCATGCAGCACACCAAGCCGCCCAAGATCAACCACGATCTGGTGGCCAACATGTGCGAGCGGCCCACGGTGGTGGCGCGCTGCCCGGTGGCGGCCATCCGTCCGGCCATGGTCAACGGCAAACCTTCGCTGGAGATCGATGAATCCAAATGCATGTGCTGCGGCGCCTGCTACCCACCCTGCCCTCCCATGCAGATCAACGATCCCGAGCACAGCAAGTTCGCGATCTGGGTCGGTGGCAAGAATTCCAACGCCCGCGGCAAACCGACCTTCATGAAGATGGTGGCCTCGGGTCTGCCCAACAACCCGCCGCGCTGGCCCGAGGTCTCGGAGATCGTCAAAAAGATTCTCTACACCTACAAGGAAGACGCCCGCTCCTGGGAACGCATGGCCGACTGGGTCGAACGCATCGGCTGGCCGCAATTCTTCGAGAAGTGCGATCTGCCCTTCACCAAGTACCTGATCGACGACTGGCGCGGCTCGCGCTCCAGCCTCAACGCGTCGACCCACATCCGCTTCTAAGCGCCACGCCACCGGAATCCCAGCATGAAATTCGGCTTGCTTGTCAGTGAAGGGCCCTACACGCACCAGGCCTCGGACAGTGCCTACCAGTTCGCCGTGGCGGCACTGGCCAAGGGACACACGATCCAGCGCGTGTTTTTCTATCACGACGGTGTGAACAACGCGACCCGGCTGACCGAACCACCGCAGGACGACCGCCACATCGTGAACCGCTGGTCGGCACTGGCGGCCGATCACCAGGTGGATCTGGTGGTGTGCGTGGCGGCGGCCTTGCGACGCGGCATCAAGGATGAGTTGCTGGCCCCGGGTTTTCGCATTTCGGGCCTGGGCCAGTTGGTCGATAGCGGCATCAAGGCCGATCGCCTGGTGACCTTCGGCGATTGATCACAGGACGGACCCGATGACAGAACCCAATACCCCCGCAGCCAGCGGCGCCAGGATGAAGAAATTCATGTTCGTGAACCGCAAGGCGCCCTACGGCACGATTTACGCCCTGGAAAGCCTGGAGGTGGTGCTGATCGCCGCCACCTTCGACCAGGATGTGAGTCTGGTGTTCATCGACGACGGCGTCTATGAGCTCGTCAAGGGCCAGCAGACCAAGGGCATCGGCATGAAGAACTTCTCGCCGAGCTACCGCGCCCTGGATGGCTACGACGTGGAGAAGCTCTATGTCGATCAAGCCTCCCTGGCGCAACGCGGCTTGACCGAAGCCGACCTGCTGGTGCCAGTCGAGGTGCTGGACGCACAGGCCATGGGTCAACTCATGGCCGAGCAGGACGTGGTCCTGAGCTTCTGAAAACGGAAACACCCATGCTGCACATCGTCAACAAATCGCCCTTTCAGAGCAACGCCCTGCAGAGCTGCCTGCGCATGGCGCAAGACGGACACGCGCTGCTGCTGATCGAGGACGCCGTGTATGCCGCCACCACCGGCGCCGAGACAGCAGACCGCATGCGGGATGCCTGCACCCGGCTAAAGATCTACGCACTGCAACCCGACCTGGACGCCCGAGGCGTGACAACCAGGCTGCTGGACGGCATCACCCTGGTCGACTACGGCGGCTTCGTCGAACTGACGGTGGAGCACACAGCCTCCAATTCCTGGCTTTGAGCCACATCCTGATCACCACCGACCCATTACCTGGAGAACAACATGAGTTTTGAAATTGATGGCAAGACGTTTGAAACCGACGAAGAGGGGTATCTGCTCAACCTGGCCGACTGGACACCAGAGGCGGCCGCCCACTTGGCCGAAGAAGAGAAAGTGCCACTCAGCGACAACCACTGGGAAGTGATCAACTTCCTGCGCGAGTACTACAACGAATACCAGATCGCTCCTGCTGTGCGGGTGCTGACCAAGGCCATTGGCAAGCAGTTCGGAGAGGAGAAGGGCAACAGCAAATACCTGTACGAGCTGTTCCCCTACGGGCCGGCCAAGCAGGCCTGCAAGATCGCCGGCCTGCCCAAGCCAACCGGTTGCATCTGAGCACGGGCACAGCAGCGCCCTGGTGCATCACCCGTTCAACGGCCCACCGCCATGTCCCTGCTGACGATCTTCTACGCGGTGCTCTTCTACGTCGCCACTGCGGTGTTCGTCGTCGGTGTGGGCTTGAAGGTTCGCCGCTATGCACGCACCCCGGCGCCGCTGAAGATACCCACCACGCCAGCACCCGTCACAACCCGCGGCGCGGGTTTGCGTGTGGCGCGCGAGGTGGTGTTTTTCGAAAGCCTCTTCAAGTCCAGCAAATGGACCTGGATCTTCGGCTGGACTTTTCACGCGGCCTTGCTGCTGGTGATCTTGCGGCACCTGCGGTATTTCCAGGAACCGGTCTGGCTGCCTGTGGCGCTGATCCAGCCTTTCGGCACCTACGCCGGTTTTGCCATGGTGTTTGGCCTGGCCGGTCTCTGGGCCAGGCGCTGGCTGGTGGATCGGGTGCGCTACATCTCCACGCCATCTGACCATCTGATGCTGGCCTTGCTGCTGGCCATCGGTCTGACCGGTTTGGGTATGCGCTTTGTGACACACACCGACATCGTGGCCGTCAAGATGTTCATGCTCGGCCTGATGCGGCTGGACTGGCAGCCCGTGCCCGCCGACCCGGTGTTGCTGGTGCACCTGGCGCTGGTGGCGCTGCTCATGATCATCTTCCCCATCAGCAAATTGTTGCATGCCCCGGGCCTGTTCTTCAGTCCCACCCGCAACCAGAGCGACACCGCCCGCGAGCAGCGCCACATCGCAGCCTGGGCCGCCGCACTCGACAAGCGGCCCTGAGCCTCGCACACACCATGGCCACTGCCGCATTCGAAACCCCCAAGCTCAAGAGCTACCCGGTGATTCCACTGGTGCAAGTGGGAGCGACCGCGCACGTCAAGCCTTTCGTGGCCAGTGGCGCCATCCAGAAAGCCCTGGGGTTCCCGGAAGCGCTGGCGGAAGACTGGCAGGCCAAGGCGATTGCCAAGATGGGCGACATGCTCGGCAAGTACCGCTCGCTGCAGATCTACATGGACGCCTGTGTGCATTGCGGCGCCTGTTCCGACAAGTGCCACTACTTCCTGGGCACTGGCGATCCCAAGAACATGCCGGTGGCGCGGCAAGACCTCATGCGCAAGGTCTACCGCCGCTATTTCACCTGGGCCGGCAAACACTTCCCCAAGCTGGTGGGGGCCGTTGATCTGACGCGCGAGGTGCTGGACGAGTGGTACACCTACTACCACCAGTGCTCCGAATGCCGGCGCTGCTCGGTGTTCTGCCCCTACGGCATCGACACCGCCGAAGTGACCATGGCGGCGCGGGAAATCATGGCCTCGGTCGGCATGGGCCAGAAGTACGCCAACGAGATCATCGGCAAGGTGCACCGCATCGGCAACAACCTCGGCATACCCGGGCCGGCGCTGGAAAACACCCTCGAAGGCCTGGAGGAAGACACCAAGGAAGAAACCGGACTCGACATCAAGTTCCCGCTTGATGTGAAAGGCGCCGAGGTGCTGCTCATCACACCGTCGGCCGACTTCTTCTCGGAGCCGCATGTGGAGAGCCTGATCGGCTACGCCAAGGTTTTCCACTCGGCCGGCGTGAGCTGGACCCTGAGTTCACACGCTTCCGAGGCCGGCAATTTCGGCCTGTTCATCGGCAACTACGAGCAGATGCGCAACATCTCCATGCGGGTGCGCGAAGCGGCGCTGGAACTTGGCGTGAAACGCATCGTTGTGGGTGAATGTGGCCACGCCTGGCGCGTGGCTTACAGCTACTGGAACACCCTGATCGGTCCTTTCGACTTTCTCGACCAGCGCTACCCGGTGCCGCAGCACATCTGCGAATTCACCGACGACCTGATCCAGCGGGGTGCGTTGCGCTTCGACAAGGACGCCAACGACGACCGCATCATCACTTTCCACGATTCGTGCAACGTGGCGCGCGCCTCGCGCATGGGCAACATGCCCGGCGGACAGTTCGTCATTCCGCGCCGCATCATCACCTCGGTTGCCAACCATTTCCACGACATGGCCCCCGGCACCACCCACGAAGCCACGTTCTGCTGCGGCGGCGGTGGCGGCGTGCTCACCGACGACCTGATGGAGATCCGTGTCAAGGGCGCCCTGCCCCGCATGGACGCGCTGCAGTCGGTGGTCGACGAACACGGTGTGAACTTCATGGCCACCATCTGCGCCATCTGCAAGGCGCAATTCACCAAGGTGCTGCCGTACTACGGCTTCAACATGGGCATGGTGGGCGGCGTCCACCAGCTGGTGAGCAAGTCGATCCGCCTGGGTGACCGCTGACCACGCAGCAGCGCCACCCGCCAGGTATTCCTACAAGCATCAGGAGACACCGACATGACAACATCCTCCGAAGGCGTCACCGCCAAGCCCCTCACCTTCCGCCGCTTCAAGGATGGCGACCACCAGGTGCGCTCCTGGCAAAAGGCGATCTTTGACGCCGACCACTCGCACAAATGCCCCACCTACATCCAGAGCGCGCCGCCCTGCCAGGGCAGCTGCCCCGCAGGTGAGGACATCCGCGGCTACCTCAATATCGTGCGTGGCATCGAGAAACCGCCGGCGGGCATGGTGTGGCAGGAATACGCCTTCCGCCGCCTGACCGAAGCCAACCCGTTTCCTTCGGTCATGGGTCGCGTCTGCCCGGCACCTTGCGAGTCGGGCTGCAACCGCAACCAGGTGGAAGACTTTGTCGGCATCAATTCCGTCGAACACTTTCTCGGCGACTACGCCATCCAGAACAAGCTCGGCTTCCCCAAGCCCGCGCAGTCCAGCGGCAAGTCCGTGGCTGTGATCGGTGGCGGCCCAGCCGGCTTGTCCGCCGCTTACCAGCTGGCGCTCAAGGGCCACGCTGTCACGCTGTTTGACGAGCGCGCCGAACTGGGCGGCATGATGCGCTACGGCATCCCCGGTTTCCGCACACCGCGCGACGTGCTCGACGCCGAAATCCAGCGCATCCTCGATCTGGGCGTGCAAACCCGGATGAATTGCCGCATCGGCACCGACGTCAGCATGGCCGACATCCGTGCCGAGTTCGATGCCGTGTTCATGGGCCTGGGTGCCCAGGCAGGTCGTGCCCTGCCGGTCGAAGGCGCCGATGCCCCCAACTGCGTCACCGCCACCGCGTTCCTCAAGGCCTTCAACGACGGGCGCCTGCGCCATGTCGGCAAGCGTGTGGTGGTGGTGGGCGGCGGCGACACATCCATCGACGTCGCCACCGTGGCGCGCCGCCTGGGCCACATCGAAAAGATCAACGAACCGGACCGGCCGGAAAACGCCATCGCCGGCCATGTCGCGCACGACGTGGCCGAGGCCTCGGCGCGCCAGGGCGCCGAGGTCACGCTGACCACCATTTTCGCGGTGGACAAGATGCAGGCCACCCGGCACGAGGTGGAACACGCCTTGTCGGAAGGCATCACCATCCGGGGCGGCATGGCACCGGTGGCCGTCGTGCTCGGGCCCGATGGCCGTGCCATTGCGCTGCGAGTGGCGCAATGCGAAGCCAAGGTCGTGGGCGGGCGGCTCGAGATCAAGAACATCGAAGGTACCGAAGAAGACATTCCTGCCGACCTGATCGTCTCGGCCATCGGCCAGGCGGTGGACTTCACCGGCCTGGAAAACTTGAACAACGGCAAAGGCGCCATCGACAGCGACAAGAACTACCAGGTGAAAGACCAGCCGGGCATGTTCGTTGGCGGTGATGTGGTGCGTCCTCACCTGCTGACCACGGCCATCGGTCATGGCGCGATCGCTGCCGACGGCATTGACCGCTTCCTGCAGAACGAGCCGCTAGAGAAGCGTCCCAAGATCGATGTGCATTCGTTCGACCTGAAACGCAAGATGGTGGAAAAGGGCCTGGCCTTCAGCGAGGTGCATGAACCCATCCGCGGCACCGACAAGAGCACCGCAGCGATCCACAACTTCGACAACCGGTCCGACCGCTACGTCATTTCCCACAAGGAGTTGTTCCTCGGCCATTTCCCCTACATCTCGCGCAACAAGCGCGGCACGGTGACGCTGACCGCCGAGCAGGCGCTGAACAACTTCGATGAGCGTTTGCAGGCACTGGTGGAAACACAGGCCGTGGCCGAGGCCAAGCGCTGCATGAGTTGCGGCCAGTGCTTCGAATGCGACAACTGCGTCGTCTATTGCCCGCAGACCGCCGTGTTCAAAGTGCCCAAATCCAAATCGACTACGGGCCGGTATGTGGACACCGACTACAGCAAATGCATCGGTTGCCACATTTGCGCCGACGTGTGCCCCACCGGCTATATCCAGATGGGACTGGGGGACTGAATGTCCAAGTTGTCGGCTGCCCCGCTCGTGCTGACCGCCCAGTTGCTGGCCGGTGCTCTGCTGTGCACGCAGCTGGCAGCTGCTGCTGACAAGGTTTCCCGCGTACCCCAGCCCGTCGTGGAGCCGGCGCGTGGCGGCCAGTGCGTCGAAGACCCGGCATTCATGCGCCGCAACCACATGGCCCTGCTCAAACACCAGCGCGATGACACGCTGCGTGGTGGCGTGCGCACCGGCAAATACAAGCTGCAGGAGTGCATTGCCTGCCATGCCAGCCAGACCACCAACAGCGTGACGCAGGCGAGCACCAATTTTTGCCAGAGTTGCCATGCCTACGCGGCGGTGAAGATCGATTGCTTCGAGTGCCACGCCAACCAACCGGCCAACACGGGTTTTCACCCCATCGTGTCCAAAGACATGTCAGAAAGCCACCAGCTGACCTTGCGGTTGCGCCAGTTGGTGGTGCAGCAGAACAGCAAGCCATGAAGCCAGACACACCACTTGACCAACAACCCCGATCTGTCCATGCCGGGCGGCGCGGATTCATGGGTGTCGCGGCGGCGAGCCTGGCTGGCGTTCTGATCGCGCCCGGTGTGCGGCTGTTTGAAGTTGCCCATGCAGCGCCCGCCGCCGGCACCCTCAGCCCTGGCGCCAATCCGGCCGTCCGGTGGGGCATGCTGATTGACAGCGGCAAATGCGCGACCGGCTGCACCGACTGCGTGACCGCATGCAACACCGAGAACGGATTGTCCGGCGGGACGCTGCCAACCGATTCGCAGTGGATCCGGAAAATAGAGATCAAGGCGGTGGGCGGTGGCAAGACGCAATCGCTGCCCATGATGTGCCAGCACTGCGCCGAGCCACCGTGTGTGGACGTGTGCCCCACGGGCGCCTCGTTCAAACGCGCCGACGGTATCGTGCTGGTGGACAAACACATCTGCATCGGCTGTCGCTACTGCGTCATGGCCTGCCCCTACAAGGCGCGTTCCTTCGTGCACGAGCCGCTGACCGGCCAGAAGCCCGATGTACCACGCGGCAAGGGCACGGTGGAAGGCTGCACGCTGTGCGTGCACAAAGTCGACAAAGGCGAACAGCCCGCGTGCGTGAGCGCCTGCGCCAAGGCCGGTCACGGAGCCATCCTGTTTGGCGATCTGAACGATCCGGACAGCGAGATTGCCCTGCGCATCGCCAGCTACCCGTCGCGGGCGATTCGTGAAGACCTGAACCTGAACCCCGGCGTGCGGTACACCGGCATCTGACGACAGGTGATGAGCATGAAGATCCATCTGCGCACGCTACCGGGCACCAGCACCGGCTACTACGGCCTGCTGGCATTGCTTGCCGTGCTCATCGCTCTGGGCATGGGCGCCGTGTGGACCATGGAGCACCGGGGTCACATCGTGACCGGCATGAACAACCAGATCGTCTGGGGCCTGCCCCATGTGTTCGCCGTATTTCTGGTGGTGGCGGCTTCGGGCGCGCTGAACGTGGCTTCCATGGCTTCGGTGTTTGGCAAAACGGTCTACAAGCCCCTGGCGCCCCTGTCGGGCCTGCTGGCGCTGGCCTTGCTGCTCGGTGGCCTGGCGGTGCTGATGCTGGACCTGGGCCGTCCCGACCGCCTGATCGTGGCCATGACGCATTTCAACTTCAAGTCCATCTTTGCGCTGAACATCTTCCTGTACACGGGCTTCATGGGCTTTGTGATCGCCTACCTCTGGACCATGATGGAGCGGGGCATGCACCGCTACACGCCGCTGGCGGGCCTGGCAGCCTTCCTCTGGCGTCTGGCACTCACCACGGGCACCGGATCCATCTTCGGCTTCCTCGTGGCCCGCCAGGCCTACGACACGGCCCTGCTTGCCCCGCTGTTTGTCGCGCTGTCGCTGAGCTACGGTCTGGCGGTGTTTGTGTTGGTGCTCATGCTGGCCTGCCGGGGCAGTGGCCGTCCGCTGGGCGACGCACTCATGGCGCGCCTGGCACGCCTGCAGGTCATCTTCGTGGCGGCAGGTTTGTACTTCGTGGCGGTGTACCACCTGACCAACCTGTACTTCACCAAGCACCACGACTTCGAGCGCTTCATCCTGCTGGACGGTGGTGTCCACACCGCGATGTTCTGGCTCGGTCAGGTGCTGCTGGGCGGTGTGCTGCCCCTGGTGCTGCTGCTGCACCCACGCGTGGGTGCACGGCGGACCCGCATCGCGGTGGCTGCGGCAGGGGTGATCCTGGGTGGCTTTGCCCAGATGTACGTCACCATCATCGGCGGGCAGGCGTTCCCGATCGTGATGTTCCCTGACCGTGAGGTGAGCAGCAGTTTCTTCGATGGTGTGGTGAACCCTTACACACCCACCCTGCCCGAGTGGCTGCTGGGTGCTGGTGGACTGGCGATCGCCGGGCTGGTCGTCCTGCTGGCCCTGAAGTTGCTCGCCTTCCTGCCCGAACGCCTGGACGATTCGACACTCGAACTGGGCGCCCCGCCACCGGACGCCGCTCCGGTTTGAAGGCACACGCCGATGTCCGCCTTTCTCATCTCTGCGGCCCACAAATCGTCCGGAAAAACCACGGTCAGCATTGGGCTGTGCGCGGCACTCTCGGCGCGGGGCCACAGCGTGCAAGCGTTCAAGAAGGGGCCTGACTACATCGACCCGATGTGGCTCAGCCTGGCCAGCGGGCGCGACTGTTTCAACCTCGATCCCTATCTGATGACGCCGGATCAGATCAGCGCCGGTTTCGCGCAGCGCTCTGCCACAGCCGACGTCAGCCTCGTGGAAGGCAACAAGGGCCTGTACGACGGGCTGGCGCTGGACGGCAGCAACTGCAATGCGGCATTGGCGCAGATGCTTGACCTGCCCGTGGTTCTGGTGCTCGACGCGCGCGGCATGACGCGCGGCATCGCGCCACTGATCCTGGGTTTTCAGGCCTTCGACCGGCGCATCCGCATCGTCGGCGTGATCCTCAACCAGCTGGGCGGAGCGCGACACGAGTCCAAGCTGCGCGCCGTGATCGAGCACTACACCGACGTGCCCGTGCTGGGCGCGATTGCCCACGATGCCCGGCTTGCCGTCGTGGAACGCCATCTGGGTCTGATGCCCAGCCACGAGCTCGACGATGCGGCACGGCGGGTCCGCTCCATTGCCGACTTGATCGCGGCACAGGTGGACCTGCCGGCGGTGTTGCAAAAGACCACCGCCACCGAACCCCCCATCCTGCAGATGGACAATTCGCCAGTTGGGCAGGGTGCCGCTCACCAGCAAGCGCCCGTCCCGTCAGGCAAGCCCGCCAGCCCGACGAAAGCGGCAAACCTGCGCATCGGTGTCGCACGCGACAAAGCCTTCGGCTTCTATTACCCGGACGATCTGCAGGCCCTGGAAATGGCTGGTGCGGACCTGGTGCCTTTCGACACCCTGAACGACGCCACGCTGCCCACCGTGGATGGTCTTTTCATCGGCGGTGGCTTCCCCGAGATGTTCATGCCCGAGTTGCAGGCCAACACATCCCTGCGCGAAAGCGTGGCAGGTGCCATCGAAGCGGGCCTGCCGGTGTACGCCGAATGCGGCGGCCTCATGTACCTGGCCCGCACACTGCGCTGGAAAGGCGAAGCCTTCCGCATGGTGGGTGCGCTGCCTGTCGACGTGGTGATGCACGAGCGGCCGGTGGGACGCGGTTATGTGGAACTGGAGCCCACACCCGATGCGCCCTGGCCCGCGAACAAGGTCGACGAGAGAGCGCCGCCCCCGCTGCGCGGGCACGAATTTCATTACTCCAGCCTGGAAAATCTGGAGCCGGGCCAGAAGTTCGCTTACCGGGTGAAGCGCGGTCACGGCATCGACGGCCAGCGCGATGGCCTGGTGCACCGCAATGTGCTCGCCTCCTACGCCCACCTGCGCACGGGAGCAGGCAGCAACTGGGCCGTGCAGTTCATGGCCTTTGTCGCACGAACCCAGGCGACTCATCACCAACGGAGACTGGACACATGCGAACAGTGATGGTCAACGGCCGCCCCATCGCCACCGACGTGGAAGGCTATATCAAGAACCTGGGCGAATGGTCCGAGGATTTCGCACGCGCGCAGGCCGCCGCCGAAGGTCTCAAGCTCACCGAGGCGCACTGGCAAGTGATTCACTACCTGCGCGCCTACTTCGAAGAACACCGCGTGCAGGCTCAGGTGCGCGCCATGATCAAACACTTCACGGCGCTCTGGGGGCCTGAACGCGGCAACAACCACCAACTGCACGAGCTCTTTCCCAATGGGGGGCCCCAGAAGCAAGGCAATCGCCTGGCGGGTCTGCTCAAGACCAAGGGCGAGCACTGACCGAGGTGACCACCCCATGTTTCACAGGAATTCGCCATGTTCACATTGACCGACGTTGCCGCACGACAAATCCAGCAAGCGGCCAGTGCCAGCGGAGCGCAGGAGATGGCCCTGCGCGTTGCCGCCACCCGCGACACCGCCGGCGGGGTGCAGTACGGCATGGGATTTGACGACCCGACCGACAGCGACATGAAGCTCGATCTGCAGGGCGTCGCGGTGGTGATCGCCGAGGAATACCAGCAGGTGCTCGACGACGTGGTGCTCGATTACGTCGAACTCACGCCAGGTGCCTTCCATTTCATTTTCATGAATGCCCGCGAGTTTGCCGGGGGCACCGCACCCGCCTCCTCAGGCGGCTGTTCCAGCGGCGGCTGCGGTGGCGGCGGTTGTGGTAGCCGGGGATGAAGCTCATGAAGACCAAACCACATTCCATCAGCGCCGCCACCGGCCGGGTCTACCTGGTGGGCGCCGGCCCTGGCGACCCGGAGCTGTTGACCGTGCGCGCCATGCGCTTGTTGCAGTCCGCCGATGTCATCGTCTACGACCACCTGGTCTCGAGGGCGGTGCTTGATTTTGTGCCGCCAACCGCTGAGCGCATCTGCGTCGGCAAGCGGCGCAACGAGCACACCATGCGCCAGGAGCAGATCAACGCTCTGCTGATCCGGCTTGCCCGAGAAGGCAAACAGGTGGTGCGTCTCAAAGGGGGTGATCCCTTCATCTTCGGCCGTGGCGGCGAAGAGTTGCAGGCTTTGGCCGCGCACGGGGTCGCTTTTGAGGTCGTTCCCGGCGTGACGGCGGCTTCCGGCGTTTCAAGTTGTGCCGGCATTCCCCTCACGCACCGGGACTACGCACAAAGCTGTCTGTTCGTCACAGGTCACCTCAAGAATGGAACGGCCGATCTCGACTGGCCAAGTCTGGTCCGTCTCAGGCAAACGGTCGTCATCTACATGGGACTGGGCGGACTGCCCGACATATGCCGCCAGATGGTGCGCCACGGCGCATTGCCCGAGCTGCCTGTGGCCGTGGTGCAAGACGGCAGCATTGCCACGCAGAAAGTGGTCACCGGTACGTTGGAGAATATCTCGGGCCGCGTGGCCAGAGACGCGCTGAAATCGCCCAGCCTGATCATCATCGGTGAGGTCGTCAACCTGCACGCCTCACTGGCTTGGTTTCAGGCCGAAGCGCTCAGTCTGGCCGCCTGACGCTGTTGCGCATTCGAGCACAGAACAAGGCGGGAGCCGCAGCCAGTGCGGTGTCACGGCAAGGCGAATCAACGCTGTGATGCGTTTGAAGGCGAATCCGTATGCGCTGCCGCTGGCACAGCGAAGGCCTCAGGGCTTGTCGCTGATCGGCCCGGGTTCGATCGGCTTGCCACCTTCCGGCGACATGCGGTACTCGAGCGCGAACAACGCAGCCTCGACCCGCGAGCGCAGGTTGAGCTTGTCCATGATGTGCCGCACGTGCAACTTGACGGTGTTGTGGCTGATGTCGAGCGCCTGGGCAATGACCTTGTTGCTCTGCCCCAGCGCGACATGGTTGAGCACTTCACGCTCGCGATCGGTCAGAGAGGCCACCAGATCGCCCTTGACCGACCCTTTGGGGCCCGACTGCAGGATCTGGGCCAGTTTCGAAGTCATCGCCGACGCCACCACCATCTCGCCGCGGGCTGCGCGGCCGATCGCATCGATCACCGCCTCCGGTTCCATGTCTTTCAGCAGGTAACCGCGCACGCCGGCACGCAGGGCCGCTGACATGTCGTCCTCGCTGTCGCTCATGGTGAGGATCACCACCGGCGTTTCGCAGCCTTCCGAACGGATCTGCCGCAGCACCTTCAGGCCATCGGTCGCACCCAGTCGCAAATCGAGTACCAGCAGATCGGGCTCGTGCTCGCGCAGCAAAGCCACCACCTGGGCGGGATCGCCAGAGGCGGCAACCACCGTCATGTCGCTGCGGTGTTCCAGAAGCTCGGTGAGACCGCTGCGGCACAGCGCGTGGTCGTCCACCAGCATCACGCGGGTGCGCTCGCTCATGTTCTTGTCTCCATGCCGACGGGCTGAACCGGAAATAGCAGGCAGACCCGGGTCCCGCCGCTGACGCTCTCGCCGAGTTCGAGCGTGCCACCCAGACGCCGCGCGCGTTCCTGCATGATGTCCAGGCCCATGTGGGTGGTTGCCTCCATGCCCTTGGCGGTGGTCACGATGGTCGATACCGAAGGCGCCGAGAGGCCCAGGCCATCGTCTTCCACCACGACCTCCAGCATGCCAGGAGACCGGGTGATGGAAATCACCGCACGCCGTGCCATGGAGTGTTTGGCGATGTTGGCCAGTGCCTCCTGCACCACGTGGAACACCTGCACTTCCTGCTCGTCGCTCAGGTTCAGCGTGCGCGCTTTGTTGCGGATATTCAGCTCGATGCCGGTGCGGTCGAAGTAGCTGCCGGCGATGCCCTTCAGCGCATGCAGCAGGCCCAGCGGGTCCATGCGGGTGCGGAAATAGGTCATGACCTCGCGCAGGTTGTCGTGAACCTCACCGACGGCCGTCTTCACATCCGAAAAATACTTGATCGACTTCTGGTCGTCGTGCGCCAGCATGGCATCGCTGAGCAGGGGCAGACGCATGCGCACATACGCCATGGTCTGCGCAATGACATCGTGCACCTCGTTCACCATTTCCTGCCGCTCACGCAGCACCGTCAGGCGCAGGCGCTCACGCTCGATGCGTGCGTTGTGCAGAGACATGCCCAGCAGCTGGCCGATCAGCCGCAGGATGGTCTGGGTTTGCGGATGGATGTCCCTGGGAGCTTCGAAAAACAGGTTGTAGATGCCCAAAGCCTGCTTGCCGTGGGCCAGCGAGATCGCCAGCACGCTCTTGCACTGCGGACCAAAGTAAGTCGCGGTCCCGTGCCGGGCACAGGCCTGGATATCGTCCACCCAGCCGAGCACATCGCCGGTGGCGGCCACCCCGCACATACCGCAATTGCTGGCCACCAGCCGCTCGGCCACCAGCACATCGTGCGGCAATCCTTTGTGCGCCACCAGCCGCATGTGCTGTCCCTCGTCGGTCAACACGCGCACCGCCCCGGCCTGCGCCCCCGCCAGTTCGATGATGGGGCCGAGAAAACGCTCCAGCAAAGCCTCCAGGTCGGTAGTCGCAGCCAGGTCCCCCAGCCACCCGGGTACCTGTTCGCCAACCTCCTCTGAGGTTGCGCCAGCGGGCGGCACAAAGGAAAGGATGCTCGGGTTCATGTTTGTTCCGTCAAGGTTGCATGCTCGTTCATCCATTCCTACTTCCATGTAAACCGTGCGCACCCGAAGGTGAAGCCATCCTGGCTTGCCCGAATGTCGCCACCCGCCGACATGGCGTCTGCACGGCGACTGTACCCGCATGCATACGCTACCCGGATGGGTAGTCCCAGATTACCCGTGCCGGCTATAGACGCGTCGAAGTATCCCTGCATTTAATAGGGTAAATCTGCCCTCCAAGCCTTTCAAGTCCTGCAACAGGCTCGGTCGTGGCGGGAGTTGCCCGCTGGACTCCGTCTCGCCGATCCGCCGTCGAAAACTGCGCCCACTGCCCTGTATGCCAGTCACTCCACTTCACGACCCGACCGCCGCTCCGATGGCCGACGCTGTCACCGAGACGCGCAACACCACCTGCTATATGTGCGCCTGCCGCTGCGGCATCCGTGTGCACCTGCGAAACGGCGTGGTGCGCTACATCGAGGGCAACCCGGAACATCCGCTGAACCAGGGTGTGATCTGCGCCAAGGGTTCGTCGGGCATCATGAAGCAGTATTCGCCGGCCCGCCTCACCAAACCGCTGTTGCGCAAGCCAGGCACCGAGCGCGGAGAAGGCCAGTTCGAAGAAATCGAATGGGAAGAAGCCTTTTCGCTGCTGGAAGAGCGGCTGCGCAAGATCCGCGCGACCGACCCCAAACAATTCGCCCTGTTCACCGGGCGCGATCAGATGCAGGCCCTGACCGGCCTGTTCGCGCGACAGTTCGGCACGCCCAACTACGCGGCACACGGTGGCTTCTGCTCGGTCAACATGGCCGCCGGCATGATCTACACCATCGGCGGTTCGTTCTGGGAGTTCGGTGGCCCCGATCTGGAGCGAGCCAAGCTCTTCGTGATGATCGGTACCGCCGAAGACCATCACTCCAATCCGATGAAGACGGCCTTGTCCAAGTTCAAGCGCGCGGGTGGCCGCTTCATCTCGATCAACCCGGTTCGCACCGGCTACTCGGCCATTGCCGACGAGTGGATTCCGATCAAACCCGGCACCGACGGTGCACTGCTGCTGGCGCTGATCCATGAGCTGATCCGGCAAGGTCTGTACGACCGCTCCTTCCTGGCGCGCTACACCAACGCCGGTCAGCTCGTCAATCAGGACGGCACCAGTGACGGGTTCGGCATGATGCTGCGCAAGGCCGACGGCGACAAGGTCAACCCGCTTCGGCCGGCCAATTTTTACTGGTGGGACCGGCTGAGCGACCAGCCCGTGGCCGATCACACCCCCGGGACCGACCCGGCTCTGCTCGGCCGCTTCACCATGCCCGATGGAAAGCCGGCTGTGCCGGCTTTCCAGTTGTTGCAAGAACGGGTGAATGCCTACACGCCGGAATGGGCCGAGTCGATTTGTGGCATCCCGGCCGAGACCATCCGCCGGCTCGCGCACGAGATGGGCATCACCGCGCGCGACCAGAAGATCGAGTTGCCGATTGCCTGGACCGACTGCTGGGGCCAGCGGCACCCGTCCGTCACCGGCAACCCGGTGGCGTTTCATGCCATGCGCGGTCTGGCCGCGCACTCCAACGGTTTTCAGACCATCCGCTCGCTGTCCATCCTGATGTCGCTGCTCGGCACCATCGACCGCCCCGGGGGCTTCCGGCACAAGGCGCCGTACCCACGCGCCGTGCCACCCAATGCGCGGCCACCCAAAGGGCCGCAAGCGATCAAGCCCGATACGCCACTGGACGGCGCACCGCTGGGCTGGCCGGAGAGCCCCGACGATCTGTTCGTGGACGCGCAAGGCGAGCCGGTTCGGATCGACAAAGGTTTTTCCTGGGAACACCCGCTGTCGGCCCACGGTCTGATGCAGAACGTGATCACCAACGCCTGGCGCGGCGACCCGTACCGCATCGACACCTTGCTGATTTTCATGGCGAACATGGCGTGGAACTCGACCATGAACACCTCGGCCGTGCGCGACATGCTCAACGACAAGCACACCGAGGGCGAGAACTGCGGCGAATACAAGATCCCCTTCCTGGTGGTCTGCGACGCCTTCCAGTCCGAGATGACGGCGTTTGCCGACCTGGTCCTGCCCGACACCACCTACCTGGAACGCCACGACTGCATGTCGATGCTGGACCGGCCGATCTCCGAATTCGATGGCCCGGTGGATGCGGTGCGCATTCCCGTGCTGCCACCCACGGGGGCCTGCAAGCCGTTTCAGGAGGTGTTGGTGGAACTCGCGGGCCGGTTGAAACTGCCCGCCTTCACCGCCGCCGACGGTTCGCGCAAGTTCCGCGACTATCCCGACTTCGTGGTGAATTACGAAACCGCCCCCGGTTCTGGCATCGGGTTCCTGGCGGGCTGGCGCGGCAAGGATGGCGACAAGCCCATGCGCGGCGAGCCCAACCCCAGGCAGTGGGAGATGTACGAAAAGAACAATTGTGTCTTCCACTACGAGATGCCACCCGAACACCAGTACATGCGCAACTGGAACCGCGGCTACATGGACTGGGCGCAGAAGATGGGCATCCGCCGCGACAACGACCCCATCGTCATCCACATCTATTCGGAATTCCTGCAAGGCTTTCGCCTGGCCGCGCAGGGCAAGCGCCCCGGCAAACAGCCGCCCGACCGGCTGCGCGCGCGCGTCGAAACCTATTTCGATCCGCTGCCGTTCTATTACGCGCCGCTGGAAGAGCAGGCGACCGACACGGTGAAGTACCCGCTCAACGCCATCACCCAGCGCCCGATGGCCATGTACCACTCCTGGGACTCGCAGAACGCCTGGCTGCGCCAGATCCACACCCACAACTACCTGTTCGTCAACCCGAAGACGGCGAGTGCCGAGGGCATCTCCGACGGTGGCTGGATGTGGGTGGAATCGCAGTGGGGCCAGGTGCGCTGCATGTGCCGCTACTCCGAGGCGGTGGAACCCGGCACGGTCTGGACCTGGAACGCCATCGGGAAGTCGGCGGGCGCCTGGAACCTGACGCCGCAGGCCAACGAATCGCAGCGGGGTTTCCTGCTCAACCACCTGATCTCCGAAGAGCTTCCCCCGTCCAGCGCGGGCGCTGCGCTGTCCAACTCCGACCCCATCACGGGTCAGGCCGCCTGGTACGACGTGCGGGTGCGCATCCGCAAGGTCGCCGAAGGTGAACCGGAGCAGACCTCGCCCCAGTTCAAGCCGGTACCGGCCGCCCCCGGCATGCGCACCACATTGCCCCGCTGGCAAGCCTATTTCGCGGGCCGGGGAGGCCAGAAATGACACAGCTCGCCCTGGTCATCGATCTCAACGTGTGCGTGGGCTGCCATGCCTGCGTCACCAGCTGCAAGCAATGGAACACCTCGGGCGCGGCCGGCGCGCTGGCCGATCTCAACCCTTACGACGCCGATCCCAACGGCACCTTCTTCAACCGGGTGCAGACCTTTGAGGTGGGTGAATACCCCAACACACAGACGGTGCATTTTCCCAAGTCCTGCCTGCACTGCGAAGACCCGCCCTGCGTGCCGGTGTGCCCGACCGGCGCCAGTTACAAGCGCAAAGAGGACGGCATCGTGCTGGTCGACTACGACAAGTGCATCGGCTGCAAGTACTGCAGCTGGGCCTGCCCGTATGGCGCGCGCGAGCTCGACGAGCAGCGCAAGGTGATGACCAAGTGCACGCTGTGCGTGGACCGGATCAGCGACACAAAACTGCCAGAGGCCGAGCGCAAACCGGCCTGCGTGCTGGCCTGCCCCTCCCATGCGCGCCTCTTCGGCGATGTGCACGACCCTGCGTCCGTGGTCTCGCAGGCGATCGCCGAACGCGGCGGCTACCAGCTCATGCCCGAGTGGGGCACCAACCCGGCCAACCACTACCTGCCGCGGAGAAAGATCGGCCACAACGTGCGCTCCGAAGACCTGGAGCGCGTCGACAACCCGCTGAAAGTCGATGGCAAGCAGCCGGACCAAGCCCCCCGGAGTCCGGGCCGGGAAGATTTCGCCACCTGACGTTTTTCCCTGCACACACCAGATCCGATCCATGAAACCCGCTTTTTCGGTCATCTTCCTGACCACCCTGATCGGGGCCGCACAAGGCCTCTTCATCGCACTCTACGGGACCGAGGTTTCTGGCCTGGGTGCCCTCGCGCCTGACGACGCGCGGCGTCTTTTCTTCCTGGGTAGCGTGCTGGCACTGGTGCTGACCGGCCTCGGCCTGCTGGCGTCCTTTTTCCACCTGGGTCGGCCCGAACGCGCCTGGCGCTCGGCGGCCATGTGGCGCACGTCCTGGCTGTCGCGCGAAGTGATTGCCTTGCCGCTGTTCATGCTGGGGCTGTTCGTCTATGCCGGCGCGCACTACCTGGGACAGGGATCAACCGTGCTGATCGGTTTCTTCACACTGCTGGCCTGTGTCGCGCTGTTCGTCTGCACGGCCATGATCTACGCCTCGCTTCGCTTCCTGCAGGAATGGGCCAGCCCGCTCACGCTGGTCAACTATTTCCTGCTCGGATGTGCCTCGGGCTTCAGCCTGGCCACGGCCCTGGCGGCTGTGAGCGGGCTGCCCTCGCTGGTGACACCCTACGCTCTCGCGGCAGTGGCGCTCACCATACTGGCGCTGATCACGCGCGCCGCATCGCTCGTTCGCAACGCGCGGCTCAAGCCCAAATCCACCCTGCAGACGGCGGTCGGTATCAAACATCCGCGCATCGTGCAAAAGGCGCAGGGTTTCATGGGTGGATCGTTCAACACGCGGGAGTTCTTTCACGGTGCCAGCGCCGCGATGTTGCGCTCGGTGAAGTGGGCCTTTTTGCTGCTGGCCTTTGTGCTGCCGCTGCTGTTGCTTGCAGCCGGGCTCTACACCGCGTCCACCGGCCTGCTGGTGGCGGCATTCGTTCTGCAATACCTGGGTTTGCTGCTGGAGCGCTGGTACTTCTTCGCGCAGGCCAATCACCCGCAGAACCTGTACTACCAGACCATTTCCTGAGCAGTGCCCTTCATGCTGTGGTCCCGTCCAAGCTTCTCCGACATGCCGTACCCAGCGGGGCTGGTGAGCTTGTTCGCGCTGCTGTTCACCTGCTCGGCGCATGCGGCTGAAACCTCGGTCGGAGCCAACACCATGCCCTGGTGGTTCTGGCCGCTGGCACTGTTCGTGACCTGCTTTCTGATCGGCATCGTGGCCGTGCCCGCCGGCATTGGCGGTGGCACCCTGTTTGTGCCCATCGTCAGCGGCTTCTTCCCGTTTCACCTGGACTTCGTTCGTGGTGCAGGCCTGCTGGTCGCGCTGGCCAGCGCCCTGGCCGCCGGGCCGATTCTGTTGCGCGGGGGACTCTCCAGCCTGCGCCTGGCACTGCCGCTGGCCTTGCTGGCCTGCATGAGCTCCATTGCCGGCGCGCTGCTGGGCCTGGCGCTGCCCGCCTCCACGATCCAGATCGCGCTGGGCCTGATCGTGCTGGGCATTGTGGCGCTCATGCTGGCGTCCCAGAAATCCGAATTTTCCACCGTCTCCCAGCCCGACCGGCTGTCGGCCCTGTTGGGCATCCACGGCGTGTTCATCGACGGTGCATCCCAGCGCGAGGTGCACTGGCAGGTGCACCGCACGCCCATGGGTCTGTTCCTGTTTTTTCTGATCGGCATCATGGCCGGCATGTTCGGCATCGGCGCCGGGTGGGCCAATGTGCCGACGCTGAACCTGCTGATGGGCGCACCGCTCAAGATCTCTGCCGGCACCTCGGGGCTGGTGCTGTCGCTGGTGGATTCCTCGGCCGCCTGGGTCTACCTCAACCGCGGTGCCGTGCTGCCCATGATCGCCGTGCCCTCTGTGGTCGGCATGATGCTGGGCGCGCGCATTGGCGCGCGGCTGCTGCATGTGCTCAAAGGCTCGGCGATCCGCAAGATGGTGATCGCCCTGCTGCTGTTCGCCGGCATTCGTGCCCTGCTCAAGGGACTGGGCATCTGGGTATGAAGGAAGACCAGGGTATGAACCCCGAGCGCAATGCGCTCAACCGGGAGTGCGAGGCCAGCCAGCAAGCCCAGGAAACCGAGGCCGCTCGCTACGCGACCCTTCTTGACTGGGGCACGCGCCTGGGCCTGCTGTTGCTGCTGATCACCTTTGCCAGCTACCTGCTGGGCGGCCTGCCCCCCCATGTGCCACTGGAACACCTGCCAGGCGCCTGGCACCTGCCGGTGGAGCAGTACCTGAAGCACACCGCCACACCCACTGGCTGGGGCTGGCTCGCTCATGCGGGCAAAGGCGATATCTCCAACCTGATCGGCATCGCCGTGCTGGCGGGCAGCTCGCTGCCACCGTTGCTCGGCCTGATACCGCTCTATCGAAAGCGGCGCGACTATGCCTATGCCAGCATTTGCGCCGCGATTGTCCTGGTGCTGGTGCTGGCCGCGTCCGGCGTGCTGACGGCGGGACACTGACCATGGCAGACCTGTTTCAGCGGCTGCTTCTGGCCACCGAACACACCGCGTTCGATGTCGGCGCTGAAAGCCTGGCGCTGGCCATGGCGCAACGCTGTCAGGTACCGCTGGACTGCGTGTTTCCGCTGGTCAGCAATCCCGAATTCGAGGTGCTGGCGCCACAGTTGGCGGCCGGAGTGGCGCAAAAGGTGCTGGACCTGTCGGATACCCCGGTGCTGGCCCTGCACAACGACCCGGTGCAAAGCCCAAGCCAGACAGGCCCTCCATGAGCGACGCACTGAACTACCTGCTGAAAGCCCGCCCCGAAGCCATGGGCCACTACTTCGCCTTTCTCAAGGACGCGGGCCAGCACCTCGATCCCAAGACGCGCAACCTCATCTCTGTCGTCAACAAGGTCCACTCGCAAACCGAACGCGGCTTTCGCCAGTACCTGGGGCGTGCGCTTCGCGAGGGCTGCACCCCGATGGAAGTGCTGGACGCGCTGCTGATGGCATTCCCCACCCTGGGACTGGCCAAGATCATCTGGGCGGTGGACATCATTCTGGCCATGGACCTGCCCGGCTTCCAGCCCGGCGCGCTCACGAGCAACGGTGAATGGCATGACGTGGTGGCCAGCCAGGACGTGCCCGACGGCGAAGTGATCCGCACGATCTGCGACGGACGCGGCCTCTTCATTTCACGCGACAAAGAGTCCTTTCAGGTCTACGACAGCCGTTGCCCGCACCAGGGCACCGACATTCCGGAGCTGGCGCTCGACGGCCACACCCTCGTCTGTCCCATGCACCAGTGGGCCTTCGACATGAAGAGCGGTGACTGCATCCGCAACGGCAACCGCCCGCTCACACGCCACGAATCGAAGATCAGCAAAGGCCGCTTGCTGGTCTTCTGGTAACCCCGTCACGTTCCCGTGAGTTCCCGCGTTTTCCCTCATCACAACCCAGGAGACATCCATGAAAGCATCGAAGAGACTCTTAAGCCTCACCCCGCTATGCGCCCTGCTCGCCGCCGGCTCGGTGCACGCCACCAACGGCTACTTCCCCCATGGCTACGGCCTCAAGGCCAAGGGCATGGGCGGGGCCTCGGTGGCCATGACAGACAGCGCCTTTGCTGGTGCCAACAACCCGGCAGCGGCAGCCTTTGCGGGCAACCGCTGGGATCTGGGAGCCGAAGTGTTCATGCCCAAACGCAGCACGGATATCGGAATGGGTGGCCCGGTGGTGGAGAGCGGCAAGACGGCGTTCCTGGTACCGGAGTTTGGCTACAACCGAAGCCTGTCCGACCGGATGGGCGTGGGCGTGACCGTGTACGGCAATGGCGGGATGAACACCAGCTACCCCAGCAATTTTCTCGCACCACTTCTGGGCGGCGCTGGAACAGCGCCACTGGGTGTGGATCTGATCCAGCTGATCGTTGCGCCCACGCTCGCCTACAAGCTGAACGATCAGCACTCGATCGGCGTGTCCCCTCTGCTGGTCTATCAGCGCTTCAAGGCCTATGGCCTGGAAGGACTTGGTGTGATGAATCCCGGCAACGACAGCAGCACCGGTCTGGGCGTTCGGCTGGGCTACATGGGCAAACTGAGCGATGCGATCACGGTCGGGGCCTCCTACTCGCCCAAGATCAACATGAGCCGATTGGACAAGTACGCTGGCCTGTTTGCCGATGCGGGCGATTTTGATATCCCCGCGAACTACGCGCTGGGCGTTGCCATTCAGGCCACGCCGTCGATCCTGGTGGCGCTCGACTACCAGCGCATCAACTACAGCGGCGTCCCCTCCATCGGAAATTCTGGCCAGATCATGCTGCCGCTCGGCTCTGCGGGGGGTCCCGGTTTTGGCTGGAAGGACGTGAACGTGGTCAAACTGGGTGTTCAGTGGCAGATGAACAGCCTGTGGACGCTGCGCGCCGGCTACAACCATGGCACCAACCCCGTCGATTCCACCCAGGTGTTTTTCAACACCCTGGCCCCGGGCGTGATCAAGTCACACGTCACCTTGGGCGCCACCTACGCGATGTCTCCCACTTCGGAGCTCAGCTTCGCCTACATGCACGCCAAGAAGAACACCGTGAGCGGCGACATCGGTGGACCCATTGCAACCATCGGCATGAGCCAGAACTCGGTTGGCGTTCAATACAGCCGCAAGTTCTGACCGGCAACAATCCAGCAGGGCCACATGTGCTGCGCACATGTGGCCTTTTAACTGACTGCGCCAACGAGGGCCCATTGGAGTTGGGTCTCCCCGTCGTCCCGATTGACCTGCCCCTTTCACCATGCCATCACGCGACAGTCCTCACTTCCGTGGCCATCAGGCCTCTTCGAAGTAGTCAGAATCGATCCGCTTGACTGTGTAACTTGCCGCAGCCGACACGCCGACGTCGAAATCGATCATGAGACTGGCCAGCTGTTGGCCATCGATGAGAACCACCTTGGTATCGATCTGAGCAGCGTACAAGGTCGCATCGGCCGTGTAAGTCGAGGTGGTGATGAACACCCCCTTGCGCGCGCGCTGACCCTGGAGCGCACCCACAAATTTTTGAATTTCGGGACGCCCCACGGACCCTTGCCAGCGCTTGGCCTGAATGAAGATGGTGTCCAGCCCGAGGCGGTCTTCCTTGATGATTCCATCGATGCCGCCGTCGCCGCTCTGTCCGATGCGCTCGCCCGCGTCTTTGCGGCTGCCGCCATAGCCCATCTTGACGAGCAATTCCACCACCAGGTGCTCGAAAAAAGTCGGCGAGCACCCAAGAATTTTCGCCAGCAGTTCCTGGGCGAGCTGCTGACGCAGTCCCTGGTAGGCGCTCTCGATAGCTTCTTCAGGCGTGGCTTCCGTTCCATCCCCATCTACCAGCAGGGGGGACTGTGCGTTACCGCCCACCGGCTGGGATGCACGCTGGAACTCTTGGAACTCGGGGAAGCGAGCCAGATACCTCGAGTCCAGCGCCTTCACACCTTCCGCCAGGACGCTCAACCCGCGCGGTGTGATCTTGAAGACCCCCCGTTTTGGCGACTCGATGAGGACAGCCTTCTTGAGGTAGGTGCGCGCCCAGCCGACGCATTTCTCTGGGTTAACAAGGCAACCATCTGGCGCTGAAGGTACTGGCCCGACGGTACGCTGGACATCCTGGACAGTGGATAGAGAGCACTGAACGGGTCAAGTTCTGCCTCAAGATGTTCAGCGACCTGGAGACGCGATGCGTGGCCAACATCCTGATCGCTGCCACCGACGGCCTGGAGCGCATAGGCGAAGCACTGGCTGCGGCGTTCCGGATGACGACGTTGCGGTCGTGCATATCGCACCTGATCCGCAACAGCCTGGACTTCGCCAGCGCAAGGAGCAAGTGCAAGAAGTGCAAGTACCTAGCGCAGGCCCTGCGCTCGCTGGTGGCGCATGCGCGCGCCCAACACCAGCGGCAGCAGGCGCCATCTGCATTCCTCTGAACCACTTCACCTAGCGGGCAATGCGCGTGAGAGCAAGTCAGCGTCGAGCACACCCGCTCCTTGTGGGTGCGTGGCAGGGCGTTCCACGTGGCGCTTGATCGTGGCCAAACCCTCGGCCGGGTTGATCCAGCGGGTCTCCATCTCACCCAGGTTGTTGCGCCACACCAGCTTGAAGGCTTTGTAGGTGCCGGCGGGTACCGTCACATCGCCCCAGGACTCGACCTTGCCGTCGATCTTCAACGGCACCTTGTTCCCGGACGGGTACAGCGTCACCGTGTGCTGGGCGCTCCAGGTCTTGCCCACCTCCAGCGGCCAGGGGTAGTCGATCGGCGGCTCGAACGACATGATGGGCTGGCCTGCGGGCGTGAGGTTGGCAATCATGGCCATGGAGTTCAGGTCGTGTATGCCCACCCCTGCCTGGGGCGCACCCGAGGCCAGCACCGGCTTGCCCTGCCAGGTGGCCGGGGACTGCGTCCACACCACCGGGCCGTCGAAGTTGCCCAGGCTGCCCGAGCTTTTGCGGTGGTAGGTGAGCACCGTTCCCATGGGGTTGATCTGCATCTTGTCAGTGATGGGCGGCGTGTTCGCGCAGCCGGTCGTCAGCAGCAGGGCGGCCACGGCGGTGGCGAGAAGGGTGGTGCGAATGGTGCTTGAAGTGTTCATGAATTTGCTCCTGCGTTGGTGGTGATTGAAGCGCCGCGCCAGCGGGCGCAGCGATGCTGGGCTGTCGCCCAAATTCAATGTAGGCCTTCGCACCTTCGTTGCATTGATCTGCGACAAACGCTGTGAGCAGTTAAGGTCCGTTGCCGATTACCGTGGCGTGCCCGACTAACATGCCCGCATGAGCCGACTCGACACCCATCTTCAGCGACTGTTCCCACGGTCTGCTGGCGCTGGCACAGGGCCCAGCGACAGCCACGCCAACCACGATCATCGACGTTGGTACGGACCATGGTGGTCGCCCTCCACAGCCCCGCCGACTGGGCCACGCTTGCGCCGCTGTGGCGCGGCGTGCAGGCCGAATGGCGCTGGCCAGAACCAGCCATTGCCGTCAACGGCAGCGATGCGTTTGAACTCTGGTTTTCGCTCGCTGAGCCACTACCCCGCGCCGAAGCGGCCGAGCTGCTGGATCAACTGCAGCGCCGTTACCTGAACGGCGTGCGCCCGGAGCGGCTGCGCGTCTGGCCTGTCGCCGGGAACGTTGAATCCGAGGCGCCCGCTTGCCCTCCCTTTTCGGCGGGACCGGAACGCTGGGCCGCCTTTGTCACCCCCGATCTGCCCGCCGTCTTTGGCGACTACCCTGCGCTGGATTTTGAGCCCGGTGCCGACGCGCAAGCCGAACTGTTGGCGCGGCTGCGGCCGGTGAGCGCAGCCGAAATACGCCATGCGTTCGCTGCGCTGGGCGAAGCGGGCCAACCAGCCATGGCCTCTCATGGGGCTGCTGCCTCACCCACCCCCGAGCAGCCAACGCCGCCGCTCATTTCGTCAGTCAAAGCCGCCATCGGTCCATGCAACGACCCGCGTGCTTTCCTCACCGCCGTCATGAACGACACCACCGTTCCGCTGCCGCTGCGCATCGAAGCGGCCAAGGGCCTGCTGCAGACGCCAGTCCCCACTGGATAGTTTGCAAGGGTCTGGCTGCGGTCCGTGCGCTGCTTGCCTCACCGGGCCCCAAGCGCATGGCGATCCAGGGGAGGCGATGCGGCTGGCGACGTCAAAGGACTGTGGTTCTGAACGTCGGCCTCAACCCCAAGCTTCCATTGACCTACCTCAACATCCCCAGCAATCCGAAGGTCTACAAATTGCACATCGCCGCCTGTTCAAGCGGGCGCTATGAAGGTATCACGATGAAACGGCTGTCCTTTGTTGTCCTGCTGCTCCTGTCCCTCTGCGCACCGACATGGGCTCAGACAGACACCTTGCCCGATGGACTGGGGAAGGAAATCCGCACGCCTGAAGGCCTGAAAAAAGTCATCGACCGCAAAGACCCGCGCTTTGTCATTGTGGATGTGCGCTCACCGGCGGAGTACGCGGCTGGGCATATTCCGACGGCGATCAACATCCCGGGGGGTGTCACCGCAGACCTCAAAGCACCACCCTCAAAGGACAAGTACATCGTTGTCTATTGCCATGGCGGCATGAAGGCTCCCACAGCATGCGAGAAGTTGCTGTCCGACGGGTACAAGTACGTTTTCGTCTGGGGCGGTATCGTGAATTGGCCGTATGCCAAGGAAACCGCATCGAAATAGTTGAGGATCAGGCTTGGTGCAGCCGCGCGGGCAGGTGCAGCGGGCCTTTGCCTTGATCTGGAAAGCAGTGCCCCGATCTTGTAGGCGGCCGGCTCAGCGCATCCAGCGTGCTGCGGCGTTCAGCAACTCCTGACGCACCCGCTCCTGGCGCGCCGGGACGGTGTCGCCGCACGCCAGTCGGCACATCCAGTCGGTTGGCGACTCGAAGTCGCAGTGCGAAGCGCCTGTGATGAGTTCGTCGCGCCACAGCGCGGGCAGCGCGGTACCCCAGGAAGCGGCCACAGCTTGTGCATTGCAACTCGATGGCGGCGCGCGCAGCAGCAGCGCCTCGGTCCGAAGCCGACCGGCGGCCGCCAGACCCAGCCGCTCAGTCTCGCCAGGCATCGTGCGGTCGAACGGGTCCAGTCCAACGAAGCCGACCTCGCCAGGCGTGTCTGCCGCCAGCAAACTGGACAGCCCACCAGCGGAGAAGCCCACGAGCATGACCCCGGCCACCGGGGCGCCGAAGGTCCCGCCTGTGCGCAGCGAGCCCACCATTGCGGCAAGGGCCCGGGCGTTGCAGCGGAAATCGAAGGTACAGGGTAGGTCTGGCGTCAGCACCAGCACACCGGCATCGGCCAGCGCCTGCGCATGGCCCGCCAACGTACGCCGGCTTCGCGTGAAGCCGTGCGAGAGGATCGCGGCGCCGCGCAGCGGACCAATGGCGGGGTAGATGTCCAGCGTTACACGGTGGCCGTCGAATGCGTGCACCTTCGTCTGCACAGGGGACACCGTCGCAGGCCTGAGCGGGCTGGCCATCGTGACGATCACCGCAGCCGCTCACACCAGCGCGGTACCGACCCTGCGTGCGTGATAGATCAGCGTTTCCATCCGCACATTGTCGGCGGGCGTACGCTGTCGCGCCAGCCAAGATCGGGCGTAGCTGGGTTGCAAAGAGCCGGTCGCCTTGGCGCTTAGCAGCCGCTCGACCGACACGCAGCGCCTCATCGCTGTTGACTGGCCGCTGCTGGGGGTCCAGCGGTCGGTCGCTTGGCCGATGATGAATGGCGGGTTACGGCGGCGGCTGTGGCTGGGTCCTAAACACCTGACTGGCTGCAGTCAGCCTTGTGCCGCCGTTCGGGCGGACGTCACCCATTGGCGTCTAAGCCTTGTACTGCGGTCATTGAGCCGTCAACGGAAACTCTGCGCGATAGTTTCGTAAGTCGATTTCACGAAGGGCGCTGCCGTGGCCGGCTTGGGTGCCAGGCGACTATGCTGCCTGCATGGTGGAAATGCTGCGGATCTTGCCGTTCTTGACTCGGCGCATAACAACGCCGGGAACAGCAAGCACCCGAGCTTGCGGGTAGCCGCGACCGATCGCTGCTGCAGCGGCACCGGCGGCCGTGCGCAGGGTGCTCAACACCCCGATACGGGAAGCTGATCTCAATCCTGAGCGTCAGGGTTCACGCCCCCGCTTTTCATAATTTCTTCATACAGAAAAAGAAAAAGCCCCGACGATTTCTCGTAAGGGCTTGTTTCTACAGGAGATTCCTGGTGGGCGGTGCAGGGTTCGAACCTGCGACCCCTGCCGTGTGAAGGCAGTGCTCTACCACTGAGCTAACCGCCCGACAATCTGGGTCCGATCTGTCGGAAGCCTCGAATTATAGACCGCTTTTCTGCCGGCTTCGGATCTCGGCCCAGGAATTTCAGGCTGGCTCGTGGTGGCGCCAGACGGTGCGGCCCTTGCTGGCCTTGTCGATTTCGGCCAACAGCGTCGCGTGCGCGGTGCTCTCCTGCTCGTTGGCGCGCAACACCGGCAGCTCGATGCGGCTCAGGTCGATCTGCACCCATTCGCTGCCTTCGCTGGCCGTCTCCCCCAGCTCCATGATGAGCGCGTCCTGGCCACGCGTCATGTTGATGTAGACGTCGGCCAGCAGCTCGGCATCGAGCAAAGCGCCGTGCAGGGTGCGGCTGGAGTTGTCCACACCCAGGCGGTCACACAGCGCGTCCAGGCCGTTGCGTTTGCCGGGGAACATGTCCTTGGCCATGACCAGGCTGTCGGTCACCGACGCGATCGCGCCGTGGATGGGCGGGCGACCCAGGCGCTCCAGCTCCTTGTTCAGAAAGCTGATGTCGAACGGCGCGTTGTGGATGATGAGCTCGGCGCCCTGCAGGTAGTCGAGCAGCTCGTCGGCGATCTGGCCGAACTTGGGCTTGTCGCGCAGGAAGTCGTTGCTGATGCCATGCACCTTGAGCGCATCTTCGTGGCTGTCGCGCTCGGGGTTCACATAGAGGTGCAGGTTGTTGCCGGTGAGCTTGCGGTGCAGCAACTCCACGCAACCGATCTCGATGATGCGGTCGCCGTTTTCGGCAGACAGGCCGGTGGTTTCGGTGTCGAGGACGATCTGGCGCAAGTTCATGTCTCCGGAGTGAAAACGATCCGCAATCGGGCCGGCCCAAGTCGGATCGCGCCGCGAGGGCTACACCCCGTGCGGGTGCACATCAAGCGGGTCAGTGTTGCTCTTTGGCGTGGTTGATCGAGTACTTCGGTATCTCGATCGTCACATCCTGCTGTGCCAGGATGGCCTGGCACGACAGCCGCGACTGCGGCTCCAGGCCCCAGGCACGGTCCAGCAAGTCTTCCTCATTTTCATCGAGCTCGTTGAGGCTGTTGAAACCTTCGCGCACGATCACGTGGCAGGTGGTGCAGGCGCACACCATGTCGCACGCATGCTCGATCGGGATGTGGTTGTCGAGCAAGGCCTCGCAGATCGAGGTGCCGGCGGGCGCTTTGATCTCGGCGCCTTGCGGGCAGTATTCGGGATGGGGCAGGATTTTGATGATGGGCATGTTCAGACTTCTTCGAGTTTCTTGCCCGACAGGGCTTTCTGGATGCCCTGGTTCATGCGCAACGCGGCAAAGGCCTCGGTGCCTTTGCCCAGGGCTTCGGTCGCGGCCTCGATATGAGCGGCGCTCTCGCCCTGGGCGGTGAGGGCCAGCGCGGTGATCAGGGCCTCAATGGCTTCGCGTTCGGGCGCCGACAGCAACGCGCCGTCGGCCTGCAGCGCGCTGCGGGTGGCGGCAACCATGCGATCGGCATCGACCCGGGCTTCGACCAGCGCACGGGCCGCCATGTCCTGTTGCGCGGTGGCAAAACTTTCCTGGAGCATGGTGGCGATCTGCTCGTCGGACAGGCCGTAGGCCGGCTTCACGTCCACCCGCGCTTCGACGCCACTGCCCTGCTCTTTCGCGCTGACGGAAAGCAGACCGTCGGCGTCGACCGTGAAGGTGACACGGATGCGCGCGGCCCCGGCGACCATGGGCGGGATACCGCGCAGCTCGAAGCGCGCCAGGCTGCGGCAGTCGGCTACCAGATCGCGCTCACCCTGGACCACGTGCAGCGCCAGCGCGGTCTGGCCGTCCTGGTAGGTGGTGAAGTCCTGTGCGAGCGCGGTGGGGATGGCGCTGTTGCGCGGCACGATGCGCTCCACCAGACCCCCCATGGTCTCGATGCCAAGCGACAGCGGGATCACATCGAGCAGCAGCAGATCGCCTTCGCGGCTGTTGCCCGCGAGCGCGTTGGCCTGGATGGCGGCGCCCAACGCCACCACCTCGTCGGGGTTGAGGTTGGTCAGCGGGGCCTGGCCGAAAAAAACACCCACCGCGCGGCGGATCACCGGCATGCGGGTCGAGCCACCGACCATGACCACACCCTTGACCTCGTCTGCGGTGATGCTGGCGTCGCGCAACACCTTGCGCACCGCGCCCATGGTGCGCAAGGTGAGCGCTGCGGTGCAGGCCTCGAAATCGGCAGGACGCACCGCCTGGCGAATCTGCCGGCCCGCGACGCTGGCGGAAAACGCCACCTCGGCCGGCTCGGCAGACAGCAATTCCTTGCAGCGGCGCGCTTCGGCGCTGAGCGCTGCGCGCTCGCTGGCCGAGAGCACCGCGCCCACGCCCTGTTGCTGCAACACCCAGGCGACCAGGGCCTGGTCGTAGTCATCGCCGCCCAGCGCGGAGTCGCCCCCGGTGGCCATGACCTCAAAGACGCCCTGGGTCAGGCGCAGGATGGAGATGTCGAAGGTGCCACCGCCAAGGTCGTAGATCGCATAGACGCCTTCTGCCGCATTGTCCAGCCCGTAGGCGATGGCTGCAGCGGTGGGCTCGTTGATCAGACGCAGCACGTTGATGCCCGCCAGTTGTGCGGCGTCCTTGGTGGCCTGGCGCTGGGCATCGTCGAAATAGGCGGGCACCGTGATGACCGCGCCGTAGAGCTCGTCGTCGAAGCTGTCTTCGGCGCGAAAGCGCAGCGTGGCAAGGATCTCGGCGCTGACTTCCATCGGTGTCTTGCGTCCGGCCACGGTTTCGATCACGGCCATGCCGCGGTCGTCGACCAGGGTGTAGGGCAGCTTGTCTGCGTCGCTCACCTGGGCCCGGATGCGCCCCATCAGGCGCTTGACCGAGCTCACCGTGTTGGCGGGGTCCTGCACCTGGGCCGCCAGTGCTTCAAAGCCGATCTGGCGACCCGAACCACCCTGCGCCGGATCTAGGTAGCGCACCACGCTGGGCAGGATCACACGCCCGTCTGTGGCAGGCAGGCAGTCGGCCACACCGTGGCGCACCGCCGCCACCAGCGAGTGGGTGGTGCCCAGGTCAATGCCCACCGCCACGCGGCGCTGGTGCGGGTCCAGCGATTGGCCGGGTTCGGAAATCTGCAGAAGTGCCATGAATGTTGATGCTCTCGAATCTTCTTATTGTCCCAGTTGATCCAGTCGGGCTTCGACATCGCGGGCAAAGCGCTCAACAAACATGAGGGATCTGACCTGCTGCGCCAGCGCGGTGAAATCGCGTTGCACGTCGGCGGTGTGCTGCAGTGCATCGAGCATCTCGCGCCGCGTGGCCGAGACGTCGGCGGCCATGCGCTCCAGATCGGCCACGGTCTGGGCTTCATCAAGGTCTTCACGCCACTGCATCTGCTGCATGAGAAACGCGGGCGGCATGGCGGTGTTGTCCTCGGCACGGATCGGCGCGCCGTTGCGCTCGCACAGATACGCCGCGCGCTTGAGCGGATCTTTCAGGCGCTGATACGCCTCGTTGATGCGCACCGACCACTGCATGGCCTCACGCTGTGCGGCGGCCTGGGCGGTGGCAAAACGATCGGGGTGGGCTTCGCGCTGCAGGTCTTTCCAGCGCGCGTCAAGCGCCGCACGGTCGATGGCAAACTGAGGCGCCAGGCCGAAGATGTCGAAGTCGGTGGATTGCAGGCTGAGGTTCATGGCAGAGCAAAGCGGATCGGTGGCGCCCAACACGTTCGCCGGTGGGCCCATGAACAGAAAACCGCCAGGGTGGTGCCACGCTGGCGGTGTGCCGGGTGGGCGGCGAACATCAGACCCGGAAGCTCTCGCCGCAGCCGCAACGGTCGCGCTCGTTGGGGTTGTTGAAGCGGAAACCTTCGTTCAGCCCTTCACGCACAAAGTCGAGCTGGGTGCCGTCGATGTAGGCGAGACTCTTGGGATCCACCAGCACCTTGACACCGTTGTCCTCGAACACCACATCCTCTGGCGCAATCTCGTCGGCGTACTCAAGCTTGTAGGCCAAGCCCGAGCAACCGGTGGTCTTCACCCCCAGGCGCACGCCCACACCCTTGCCCCGCTTGGCGATGTAGCGGTTGACGTGGCGGGCAGCGGCTTCGGAAATCGAGATGGACATGTCAATCAGTCGTTGCGTCACGGTTCCATCGTGAGACAAAACCGTGCCTTAACTCAGGGCACCGCAGCGCCGCCCCTGGGGGTGGCGCCGAAGGCGGCGCAGGGTGAGCGTCTTTAGCCCGCGTGTTTTTTGCGGTAATCGTCCACCGCAGCCTTGATGGCGTCTTCGGCCAGGATGGAGCAGTGGATTTTCACCGGCGGCAGGGCCAGTTCTTCGGCGATTTCGCTGTTTTTGAGCGCTGCCGCCTGGTCCAGCGTCTTGCCCTTGACCCACTCGGTGACCAGCGAGCTCGACGCAATCGCCGAACCGCAACCGTAGGTCTTGAAACGCGCGTCTTCGATGACACCGCTGGTGGGATTCACCTTGATCTGCAGCTTCATCACGTCGCCGCAAGCCGGTGCACCCACCATGCCGGTGCCCACCGATTCGTCGCCTTTGTCGAAGGAGCCGACGTTGCGGGGATTTTCGTAGTGGTCTACGACCTTTTCTGAGTAAGCCATACGTTTCTCCTAATTCGAATACCGAGACAGTTCATTGCAGAAGTGTCCATTTGCAGGATGCCGTGAAACCGGCTTTGCCGGGCCACCCGCACGTCCTTTCAAGCGTGATGCCAAGCGTTGCGGTGGAACCTCTAATGTGCCGCCCACTGGATGGTCGACAGATCGATGCCGTCTTTGAACATCTCCCACAGAGGCGACAACTCGCGCAGCTTGGCCACGTTTTCCTTGATGGTGCCGATCGCGTAGTCGATTTCTTCCTCGGTGGTCCAGCGGCCAATCGTCATGCGCAGGCTGCTGTGGGCCAGTTCGTCGCTGCGGCCCAGGGCACGCAACACGTAACTGGGCTCCAGGCTGGCCGAGGTGCAGGCCGAACCCGAGGACACCGCCAGGCCCTTGATGCCCATGATGAGCGATTCGCCCTCGACGTAGTTGAAGCTGATGTTGAGGTTGTGTGGCACACGCTGCGTCTCGTGGCCGTTGATGAACACCTCTTCGATGCCTTTCAGGCCGGCCACCAAGCGATCGTGCAGCGCGCGGATGCGGGCGTTCTCTGCATGCATCTCCTGTTTGGCGATGCGGTAGGCCTCCCCCATGCCCACACACTGGTGGGTCGGCAGCGTGCCCGAGCGCATGCCACGCTCATGGCCTCCGCCGTGCATCTGCGCTTCGATGCGCACCCGGGGTTTGCGACGCACGTACAGCGCGCCAATACCTTTGGGCCCGTAGGTCTTGTGGCCGGTCAGGCTCATCAGATCCACCGGCAGGCTGGTGAGGTCGATGTCCACCCGCCCGGTCGCCTGCGCGGCGTCCACATGAAAAATCACGCCTTTTTCGCGGCAGATCGCGCCGATGGCCGCGATGTCCTGGATAACACCGATCTCGTTGTTCACAAACATGACGGAGGCCAGGATGGTGTCAGGCCGGATGGCGGCCTTGAAGGCATCGAGGTTGATCAGGCCATCGGTCTGCACATCCAGATAGGTCACTTCAAAGCCCTGGCGCTCCAGCTCACGCATGGTGTCAAGCACGGCCTTGTGCTCGGTCTTCACCGTGATCAGGTGCTTGCCTTTGGTCTTGTAGAAGTGGGCCGCCCCTTTCAAGGCCAGGTTGTTGGACTCGGTGGCACCGCTGGTCCAGACGATCTCGCGCGGGTCGGCACCGATCAGGGCAGCAACCTGCTCGCGTGCGGTCTCCACCGCCTTCTCCGCTTCCCAACCCCAGGCGTGGCTGCGCGAGGCGGGGTTGCCGAAATGCTCTCGCAACCAGGGGACCATGGCGTCCACCACCCGCGGGTCGCAGGGATTGGTGGCGCTGTAATCCATGTAGATGGGGAAGTGGGGTGTGCTCATGGGCGTTTTATCAAAAAAATTAGAGTCAAACTCCCGGCAGGGAAGCTTCTGCCAGCGTCTGAGGTTGCGCAACCGGTCTGCATCGACCGCCTGCGCCGCGTCATTTTGTGAATGCGGTGCCGAGGGCAAAAACCGAGTTCGGCGCGTTCACGCGAATCGGTTTGACCACCGAAGGGCTTGAGATGGCGCGCTTGACCGCAGGCGCATTTTCCACCACCAGGCCCTTGGCCAACTGGTCATTGACCAGCGACTGCAGGGTCACCGAATCAAGAAAATCCACCATCTTGGTGTTGAGCGCGGCCCACAGCTCGTGCGTCATGCAGCGGCTGCCTTCGCCCAGACAGTTTTCCTTGCCGCCGCACTGGGTCGCGTCCATCGGTTCATCGACCGACACAATGATGTCGGCCACGGTGATCTCCGACGCCTTGCGACCCAGCGTGTAGCCGCCGCCGGGCCCACGCGTGGACTCCACCAGTTCGTGGCGGCGCAGCTTGCCAAACAGCTGCTCAAGATAGGACAGCGAAATCTGTTGCCGCTGGCTGATGGCCGCGAGGGTGACGGGACCGTTGTTCTGGCGCAAGGCCAGATCGATCATGGCGGTGACCGCAAAGCGGCCTTTTGTCGTGAGGCGCATATTCAAGCTCCTTTTGGTTGGCTTGTCTGTCGTTCGATAGCTGCCTGGAACAAACGTTCCACGAGTCTCTCTCCCTACCCGCACCCAGCACATCGGACTGCTGATCACAGGTCGGGCAATTCCCGACTGTTGCCGTCAAGTATAGCACAATGTCCTACTGTTTTAGTCAACATTGGGCAGCCGATCGCAGGGCTGCCCGTCCTGCAGATCGGCATCCGCCAGGCACTCCGCTGGCAGCAAAAATCTCACGCAGGTGCCCGGATTGCCATCGCCGAAGTGCACCTCGGCCCCCATCTCGCGGGCACGCAGCCGGAGGTTTCCCATGCCACGCCCACCGGACGCCGCGCTGGTGGCAGGCGCTCCCAGACCGACACCGTTGTCGCACACACTCAGGCCCACGCGACCGTCTTGCACCCAGGTGCGCACGGTCACGCGGCTGGCTTGGGCGTGCTTGGCCACGTTGGCAAACACCTCCTGAAGACAGCGGAACAGGTGCATCACGCCCTGCGCTTCCAGCCCGGCCACCGGCGGCACCGGCTGCACCTGCCAATCGAGCTCGATGCCGGCCGCCTCCAGCGCAGGCCCGATGCGCTGACGCAGCGTGCCCAGCACCGCGGGCAGGTCGCCCTCCATCGGCTCCAGCGAATCGAGCGTCAGCCGCAGCTCGTCGAGTGCGTGGCTGAGCATGGCCGCCACCTCGGCCGGATCAACCGGCCGATCCCCGCGGCGCACCAGATTGAGCGCCTGCACCAGCTGACTGCCCAGGCCATCGTGCATGTCGCGGGTGAGGCGGCGGCGCTCGGCCTCGAGCACCCGCTGGGTCTGCTCCACCCGCAGCCGCTCCAGCGTGGCATGGAGCTCGTCCTCGCGCTCGTCGACGGTGCGCTCCAGCTCGGCATTGAGCCGCCGCGTTTCGTCGAAGGCTTCGGTGGTGCGGCGCATCAGCACCCAGCCCATGGAGAACATCAGCACCATGCTGCCCGGTGTCATCCAGCGGATATCCACATCACCGGGCAGGCCCAACTGCACCACCAGGAAGTCACGCACACCGGTGATCAGCGTTGCGGTGGCGACCACCACCATCAGCCGCTGGTTGGTGTCCATCCCCCAGCGCACGCGCCCCAGCACCTTCACCAGCGCATAGACACAGATCGCAACAATCAGCCCCATCCACCAGCGATACAGGCGGTAGTCCCCCACGGCCAGCACCAGCAGCAGCCACAGCGGCGCGGCCGCCATCATTCCCGTCACCACACGGTGCACCTGACGCTGGCCGAACAGGAACAGCTCGGCCATGAAAAGGTAAGTGAAGCCGCAATACCAGGTAAAGCTGACCTTGTGCAGGTAGTCCCAGGCCCAGAAAGGGCCGGGAATGAACAACGGCGAGGAGAGCAGCAGCCGCGCCGTGAGAACCAGCAGCCCGCCAGCGAGCAGGCCAAACAAGGCTTCTGCGGTGTGGACCCAGATCAGCAGCGCCAGCAGTCCCAGCATGAACGCGCAGGCCGCCACCATCCAGGTGAGGCTGACCTGCCAGATCTGCAGCCAATGCTGTCGATGCTGCAGCGCATCGCGCGGACCGACCCACACCGGACCGAGGCCGCTGATGCGCAGCGCCTCGCCTTGCAACTCGATGTGCAGCTGGTTGGCCGACGGATCGGTGGCCATCAGGGCGACCGGCAAAACAGCGAAGTGGGACCGGTTGCCGGCATCCACATAACCGGCGCCCTGTCGCCACGATTCGTTGAGCAGCTCGTGTCCGTTGAACAGCAACCTGAAACGCGCCGACGCGCGCGGCAGCAGCACCGCGAGCCCATCGGCCGCCAGTGCGCCGGTGCCGATGCTCGCGGGCAGCGCCAGGGTGTAGATGGCGCGCCCGCTCCAGTTGCGCCGGGCGTTGTCCCAGATATGCGGCAGCGATACGGCGCGGTCCTCGGTGACCGGTGCGCCGAGCATGCGGACCTGCGCCTGCTGGATCACCACCGCCCCGGGCGGCGCGCTGGCCCGGGTGGGCCATGCCAGCAGCACAAGCAACAGCGCCAGCAGGGCTGCGGCCCAGCCGTACACCGGCAGCGCGGCCAGCGGGCGCAGCAACCGTCGCGCCGGCATCACAGGAGCCCGCGCTCCTGCGCGCTGCGGACCACCTGCACCCGGCTGTGCACCGCGAGTTTGCGGTACAGGTTCTTGATGTGGCTGCCCACGGTGGCGGGGGCAATCGACAGACGCTGGGCAATTTCCTTGTTTACATACCCCTGCGCCAGCAGCTGCAGCACCGCGCTCTCGCGCGGCGAAAGCTGGATCGACTCAACGCTTGTACCTATCTCACCGCCCTCACCCGTCGGGCCGACTGCTGCGTCGGGCGGTGGCGTGGGCTGGGTGCGAAAGCGCTGCAGAAGGCGGCGCGCCAGCAGCGGTGAAATGGGCGCGCCGCCACTGCGGATCTGCTCGATGGCGGTCACCAGATCGTGCGCACTGCAGCCCTTGAGCACATAACCGGTTGCACCCGCCTCCAGCGCCTCCACCAGACGGGACTCCTCGCCGAACACGGTGAAGACCAGGCGCTCGGCCTGCGGCCGGTGGCGCGCCAGCAACTCCACCAGCGCCTCGCCCCGGCCATCGGGCAGACCCAGATCGATCAGGAACACATGGGCCGGCGCGGACAGCGCATGTTCACAGGCGTGGGCCAGGCTGGTCGATACGCCCAGCAGGCGCCAGCCCGGTCGCAGGGCCAGCGTTTCGCGGACAAATTGCAGGATGAGCGGGTCGTCCTCGATCAGATACAGGCGGGTATCGTCTCCCGCCAGCGCGCCTGTCGGCGCTGCTGGTGTGGCTGGCATGTGTGATCCAAGTGGCTGAACGCCTGCGTCTTGCCACGGTGTGGCGACCTCCTCGCGCAGGCAGCGGCGGCCATTGTGCGCGAGCCTCCCTGGTCCAACGCTGACGCCGGGTTCTTCAGGCCACGTGGTCTTCGCCCGCCGCGCCAAACACCTGGGCCTTGAGGTGGCTGAGCTGGTCGCGCACGCTCGCCGCCTTCTCGAACTCCAGGTTGCGCGCGTGCTCCAGCATGAGCTTCTCCAGCCGCTTGATCTCGCGCGCCAGGTCTTTTTCGCTCATGTCTTCCACGCCGGCGCGCAGCGCACTTTCGGCGGCCAGGCGATCGGCTTCCTTGCCGGCTTTTTCGCTGTAGACCCCGTCGATCAGATCCTTGACCCGCTTGTTCAATGCCTTGGGTGTGATGCCCTGCGCTGCGTTGTGCTCCACCTGCTTGACCCGGCGGCGCTCGGTTTCCCCCATGGCGCGCGCCATCGAGTCGGTCACCCGGTCGGCGTACAGGATGGCGCGGCCATTGAGGTTGCGCGCCGCCCGGCCGATGGTCTGGATCAGACTGCGCTCGGAGCGCAGAAAACCTTCCTTGTCGGCGTCCAGGATCGCCACCAGCGAGACCTCGGGAATGTCCAGGCCTTCGCGCAACAGGTTGATGCCGACCAGCACGTCAAACGCGCCCAGACGCAGGTCGCGGATGATCTCGACCCGCTCCACCGTGTCCACGTCGCTGTGCAGGTAGCGCACCTTGACACCGTTTTCCGTCAGGTAGTCGGTGAGCTGCTCGGCCATGCGCTTGGTCAGGGTGGTGATGAGCACACGCTCATGTTTTTCCACCCGGATGCGGATCTCCTGCAGCACATCGTCCACCTGGTGGGTGGCGGGGCGCACCTCGACCTCGGGGTCGACCAGGCCGGTGGGGCGCACCACCTGTTCGACCACCTGGCCCGAATGTGTCTTCTCGTAGTCGGCTGGCGTGGCCGAGACGAAGACCACCTGGCGCATGCGCTGCTCGAACTCGTCAAGCTTGAGCGGGCGGTTGTCCAGCGCGCTGGGCAGGCGAAACCCGTATTCCACCAGCGTGGTCTTGCGCGAGCGGTCGCCGTTGTACATGCCGCCGAACTGGCCCATGAGCACGTGGCTCTCGTCCAGAAACATCAGCGCGTCTTTCGGCAGGTAGTCGGTCAGCGTGGACGGTGGTTCGCCCGGCGCGCTGCCGGCGAGGTGGCGCGAGTAGTTCTCGATGCCCTTGCAGTGACCCACCTCGCTGAGCATCTCCAGATCAAAACGCGTGCGCTGCTCCAGCCGCTGTGCTTCCACCAGCTTGCCCATGCCGGTCAGCTCCTTGAGCCGGTCGGCCAGCTCCAGCTTGATCGCCTCCACCGCGCTCAGCACCTGCTCGCGCGGCGTCACATAGTGGCTGCTCGGGTAGACCGTGAAGCGGGGGATCTTCTGGCGCACTTTGCCGGTGAGCGGGTCGAACAGCTGCAGGGTCTCGACCTCGTCGTCGAACAGCTCGATTCGGATCGCCATTTCGCTGTGTTCGGCCGGGAACACGTCGATGGTGTCTCCGCGCACGCGGAACTTGCCACGGGAAAAGTCGGCTTCGTTGCGCGCGTACTGCATGCGCACCAGCTGCGCGATCAGGTCGCGCTGCCCGATTTTGTCGCCCACACGCAGCGTCATCACCATCTTGTGATAACTCTCGGGCTTGCCGATGCCGTAAATGGCCGAGACAGTGGCGACGATGATCACATCGCGCCGCTCCAGGATGCTTTTGGTGCAGGACAGCCGCATCTGCTCGATGTGCTCGTTGATCGCGCTGTCCTTCTCGATGAACAGGTCGCGCTGCGGCACATAGGCCTCGGGCTGGTAGTAGTCGTAGTAACTGACGAAATACTCGACCGCATTCTTCGGGAAGAACTCGCGGAATTCGGAGTACAGCTGTGCGGCCAGCGTCTTGTTGGGCGCAAACACGATGGCCGGGCGCCCCAGGCGGGCGATCACGTTGGCCATGGTGAAGGTCTTGCCCGAACCGGTCACCCCCAGCAGGGTCTGAAACACCTCGCCGTCGTTGATGCCCTCGACCAGCTGGCGGATGGCCTCGGGCTGGTCGCCTGCGGGTGGGTACGGCAGGAAAAGCTCGAACGGCGAGCCTTCAAAACGCTGGAACTCGCCCTCGACGGGCGGCTCGCTCACAATTTCACGCAGCGCGGTCGGCGGGTTGGGACGGGTCGGGGACGGGGCCATCCTGGGATTGTGCGGCAGCCGCGTCCGCGCCGTCGGGCGAAGGCTCGCGTGCCGTGCGCGACTGCCGCACCGCCGGCTTGGCGAGCAGCTCCACGTAACACTGCTCGGCACCGGTCTTGGCCAGCGCATCGAGTTCGGCGATCAGCGCGCCTGGGTGCAACATCTGCGCATCGGCCTGGCTGGGTCCGAAACGGCAGTCGAAATCCCAGAAATGGGCGCCCTCGGGCAGCTCGCGGCGGCGTTCGCGCTTGATGTATTTGCGGATGTCGTGTTTGACGGCGTCGAGCACCCGGTCCGGGTGTTTGCCCTCAGGGCGCAGGGGATAGGTTTTTCGCATGGCAGTCCTTCAAAGGGTGGTCGCCCCGGCAGGACGGAAATCACTGCACCGATTATCGGTGCAGCGCAATCTCGTAGCCGCCCTCGTCCAGATGCCGGTGCGGGCCGAACACCGCGGCCAGCGCCGCGCCCTCGGCCTGTTGCCAGTGCTCCAGCACGGTGCGCTCTTCCACCGTAAGCGCCTCGGGGTCGGGTGTCTCGCCGTGCTCGCCAACGATGCCGAGGTAGGCGGTGTAGACCGGCGCCACCAGCGCCGCGTCGCCCAGGCCGGCCTCCAGCGTCTGGCAAAACAGGCGCTCGGCCGCCTCGCGCTGGGCCGGTGAACTGCCGTCGGGAACAAAAAGCTTCAGGGTGTAGGTCATGGCGCGGGCGCAAGGGTACACGAGGCGCACAATCGCCGATCGTCTCTGCGACCTACCACCGCCGCGCACCACCCACCCAAGCCATGCACACCACCCTGTCCACCCCGAGCAAAGACGAGATCGCCCTGCTGCCCGAGTTCGGCCGGCTGGGGCTGGATCGCATCACGCTGGTGGTCTCCGCGCCGCAGGCGCGCGAAGCCGCGGCGGCGCTGGCCGACCACGCGGTCTGGGGCTTTGACACCGAAAGCAAGCCCACCTTCGTCAAGGAGCAGGTGTCGGACGGGCCACACATCGTGCAGCTCGCCACGCTGGAACGGGCCTGGGTGTTTCAGCTGCAAGACCGGGCCTGTCGCGACACCGTGGCCGGGCTGCTCGCGCAGGCCACACACACCAAGGCGGGATTTGGCCTGGGTGACGACACCAAACGCATCCAGTCCAAGCTGCTGGTTGAACCAGCGGGTGTGCTGGAGCTCAACAGCGTGTTTCGCGAGCGCGGCTACCGCAAGGACATGGGTGTCAAAGGCGCGGTGGCGGTGCTGTTTGCGCAGCGCTTCATCAAGTCCAAAAAGGCCGCCACCTCGAACTGGGCCAACCCGCACCTCTCCGAAGCCCAGCTGATCTACGCGGCCAACGACGCCTACGCGGCGGCGCGGGTTTTCCACGCCTTGTGAAGCTGATCGCTCAGCGCGGCCGGCGCAAAGGCGTGAGCAGATCACCCAGGCCGTTGTGGTCGATCTCGTGCATGAGGGCGAGCAGGCGACCGATGTCGCCCTGGGGAAACCCCTCCCGCGCAAACCAGTTCAGGTAGTCGCCTGGCAGATCGGCAATCAAACGGCCCTGGTGTTTTCCAAACGGCATCACCACCGTGAGCAGGCGCTCCAGGTCTTCTGCCTTCATGTGGTCTGGCCCTGGTCCAGCCAGTCGCGCACCACACGGGAGAACTCGGCCGGCTTTTGCACCATCATCCAGTGCCCTGCCTGAAAGCCATGCACAGCACAACCGGGCGTGGTGGCGAGCGCGGCTAGCCAGCGTGTCGAATGGAACATGAAAGGTTTTCGGGCGCCGAACAGAAACAGCGTGGGGATCTGCGGGCCCAGCAGCTTGTCCACCCGCGCCACACCACGCAGGCCACCGAACGCGCCGAACCACTGCATCGCGTAGGGGTAGTTCATCTGCCAGCCGATCGACTCGGGTGGCGCGGGGCAGTGGTTGGCGCGCGCCATGAAACGGGTCATGCGATCCCCCAGCGTTGGCCACACCCGGCCCAGTTTCCAGGCCACCGCCAGCCAGAGCTGGTAGCCGGCGATCAGGAGCTTTTCCTTGAGCGTGAGCGCCTTCAAATACGCGCCCGAGTTGGTGTCGCCGATGTCGGCGCCCACCACCCGCGCAACCCGGTCCCGGTAACGCGCCGCGTATTCATAGCCGAAGAAGCAGCCCCAGTCGTGCAACAGCAGCGTGACCGGATCGTCTGGACTCACCGCGTCCACCACCGCCGCGATCAGCGCCGCCATCTGGTCGACCGACAGCGGGCGCGGCGGCCGGCTCAGATCAAAACCTGGCAAGGTGAAACGCACACAGCGGTAGCCGTCGCGCAAAGCCGCCACCGTGCTGTCCCACAGCGCCGGCGAATCGGGCCAGCCGTGCAGCATGACCACCGTGGGGCCGCTGCCCTCGATGTGCACCGCCACGTCCTGCACAAGGCGTCTGGATTCTTCCATCGGGTGTTTCTCTCTGGATCGGGATCGCATGGTAGCCGCACCCCGGCAGACATCGGTCGCTCACGGGTCGGCGCAGCCGCGCAGCGTCAGCGAGTTGAAGCCCCGCTGCACCATACTCCCGGCCCATGCACCGAACCATCTTCACCACGCCCGGCCTCAGCACAATCCTGCGTGGATTTTCGGTCGCCTTTCTCAAGCTCACCGGCTGGCGTGTCGAGGGTGCCCTGCCGCCGAACGCTCCCAAGAGTGTGCTGATCGCCGCGCCGCACACCAGCAACTGGGACCTGCCCTACACCCTGATGGTGGCCTTTGTGCTGCGGCTCACGCCGTACTGGATGGGCAAGGCCAGCATCTTCCGTCCGCCGTTCGGTGGCCTGATGCGCTGGCTGGGCGGCATACCGGTCGACCGCTCCCAGAGCAACAACCTGGTGGCGGCCTCGGCCGCGGCGATCCGCGCCGCCGACTTTTCGCTGCAACTCATCGTGCCGCCGGAGGGCACGCGCCGCCAGGCGGGTCAGTGGAAAACCGGGTTCTATTACATCGCCCACGCCGCACAGGTGCCGATCGTGATGGCCTACATGGACTACGCCACCAAGCGCAGTGGGCTCGGCCCGGTGTTTGTGCCGACCGGCGATGTGGCAACGGACATGTCGGCGATCCAGGCGTTCTACGCGCCGTTCAAAGGCAAGAACGCGGCGCAGTTCACGTCGGGTGACTGACGCATCCGCCCGGGGAGCGCGCAGCGGTCAGAGTGCCGCACCCAGCCGCGCCACGCCTTCTTCGATCTTCTCCACACCCACGGTCGCAAACGACAGGCGCAGCGTGGCGTGGTCGGGGTGGGTGGCGTAGAACGGCGCGCCAGGCACAAAGGCCACGTTGTTCTGGATCGCGCGTCGGGCCAGCTCGCCGCCATCGCTCACCTTCCCGCCCGCGCCGGTGAGGCGCGCCCAGATGAACAGACCACCTTGTGGCTGCACGAACGCGATGGCATCACCGAGCTCGCGCTTCAGCGCGTTGCCCATGCAAGTGGCGCGCTCGGCG
>CAYRIT010000001.1:42862-117398 GCA_964424415.1 uncultured Hydrogenophaga sp. | reverse complement strand
CGTCCTCCAGCCGAACAATGTCGTCTTCCCCCAGGTAGCTGCCCGACTGCACCTCGATCATTTCGAGCTCAAGCTTGCCGGGGTTGTGCAGGCGGTGCACTTCGCCGATGGGGATGTAGGTGGACTGGTTTTCGGACAGCAGGTAGGTCTCCGCGCCGCGCGTGACCTCGGCCGTGCCTTGCACCACGACCCAGTGTTCGGCGCGGTGGTGGTGTTTTTGCAGGCTGAGGCTGGCGCCGGGTTTCACGCCGATGCGCTTGACCTGGAAGCGCTCGCCGGCGTCCACGCTGTCGTACCAGCCCCAGGGGCGGGCCACGCGGCGGTGGGCGGCGGCTTGCGGGATGTCTCGGGCCGACAGGTGGGCGACCACATCTTTCACCTGTTCGGCGTGGTCGCGGTTGGCGACCAGCAGGGCGTCGGGCGTGTCGATGATGAGCAGGTCTTGTGTGCCCAGGGCCACCACGGTGCGGCCGGGCGCGTGGATGAAGGTGTTGCGGGCCTGCAGGGCGTGGCCCTGACCGGTGATGCGGTTGCCGGCGTCGTCGGCCGGGCTGAGATCGGCCACCGCGTTCCAGCTGCCCACGTCGCTCCACTGGCCCTGGAACGGCACCACGGCCACGTTGTTGTGGGGTTCCATCACGGCGTAGTCGATGCTTTGCGCGCGGCAGGCCAGGAAGGGCTCAGGCTGCGGGCGCACGAAGGTGATGCTGTCTGCGCCGGAGCCCACGGTGTCGCGGCGCGGGCTGGCCATGGCCTGTTCGCAGCTCTGCAGGATGTCGGGCGCGTGTTGTGCGAGGGCTTCGAGCAGCACGCTGGCGCGGGTGAGGAAGATGCCGGCGTTCCACAACACCTTGCCTTGCAACAGCAAGGCCTGGGCCGCTGAAGGGGCCGGTTTTTCGATGAAACGGGCCACGCGGTGGCTGCCGTCGGCGCGCTCATCACCTTGCTGGATGTAGCCGTAGGCGCTGCTGGGGAAGCTCGGGACCACGCCGTAGGTGACGATGGCGCTGGCCTCGGCCGCGGGCACACCCTGGCGGATGGTCTGGGCAAAGGCGGTCGCGTCGGGAATGTGGTGGTCTGCCGGGCAGAACAACAGCAGCGGGTCGGCGCCGCTTTGGCGCGCGAGCAGGGCGGCGAGCGCCATGGCGGCTGCCGTGTTGCGTCCGGCAGGCTCCAGCAGCACCTGGCTGCCCGCGTGTTGGCTGCCGATGGCGTCGGCCACCAGAAATCGGTGGTCTTCCGCCGCCACACACAGCACCGGCTGGCCACACCAGGCCAGGCGCGCCAGGGTGAGCTGCAGCAGGCTTTGGCCGCCGATCAGGGGCACAAACTGTTTGGGGAAACTCTGGCGGCTCAGCGGCCACAGGCGCGTGCCGGAGCCGCCGCAGAGGACGACCGGGGTGATGGCAGCATGGGAAGACGTCATGGGCAGATCCTCACGGGTTCAGTGGCGCGACTTGCGGCGGGCTGCTCCGCGCAAACGGGCTTGGGTTGCGGTGGAGCGTTGGCCGAGCGCGCCCAGTGCGCTGTTGCGTGCCGGGGCAGGTCGCGAGCTCGGCGCCTTGGCCAGCTGCCGATAGGCCAGGTGGTAAACGAGCACACAACCGAAAAAGGCACCGGCCAGAACCAGGCGTGAAGCGCCTTCCAGCCATACCGCCAGGCAGGCTGGCAGCGCCGCATACAGCCACATCACAGGCGACACCGCCGCATTGCGCAGCCGCGGATTCCAGTGAGAGAAGTTCGGCATGACCAGCTGCGTTTTCACCAGACTGTGCAGGTGACGGCTGTCGGGCGCGCCGGGCGACAGCTTGTTGCGCCAGCGCCGCCACACGCTGTAGAGCACCTCGATCACCGGGTAACCACAGGCCATGAGTGCCGTCCAGGCCGATACCGCGGGGTTGCGCATGAGCAGCAGCACGGCCACCCAGGCCAGCGCAAAGCCGACAAAGTAGGCGCCGCCGTCGCCGAGGAACAGCTTGCCCCAGGGAAAATTGACGAGCCAGAAGCCTGCCACTGCGGCTGCCAGGATGGCACACAGCATCACCAGCGGCGCGTCGCTTTCCAGGCCGGCAATGGTGCCCAGCGCGGCGAGCGCGATCAGTGTGGTGCCGCTGGACAGGCCGTTGAAGCCATCGATGATGTTGATGGCGTTGGCCACGCCGGCTGCTGCAAAGGCGGTGAACAGCACAGCCAGGGGCATCCAGGCCAGCAGGTCGTTCACCGCGGGCATACCGACCCGGTTGAGGGCGACACCGGTGATCCAGCAGGCCAGCGCACCACTGGCCATGGTGGCCAGCAAACGGGCTTTGACGCCCACGCGTTTGGTCACATCTTCCAGCAGCCCGGCGCCAAACGCGGGCACGCTGGCCAGCAACAGGGGGCCGAGCAACGCCTGAGTGTCGGCGGGCGCCAGCGCATACCCCGCCACCATGCCCGAGACGATGGACACCCCGCCGATGCGGGGTGTGGGCTTGGTGTGGAATTTCTGCACGCCCTCGGTGTGGTCCATGCTGAAATGCCCGTGCCAGTGCTTGGTGAGCACCAGCAGCAGGCTGAAGCCCAAGGAGACGGCAAACGCGCAGGCGATGTCGGGTGTCATGCTGAAACCGCTCACGGGCGGCTGGCTGCGCGGCGGCCCAGGGCGCGGGCCCAGGCCTGGCGCAGCTGGCTCAGTTTGGCGGCCGACTCGGCGTCGTGTGATGCATTGCGCACCGCTTGGCGCACAAACACAAACAGCAGCAGCGCAAAACCGGTGGCCAGGGTGGTGAGCACCGCGATCAACGCCTTCTTGGGTTTGCTCTTGCGTTCGGGTGGCAGGGCCACATCCACCACCTGAATCACCGCGCCCTCCCGGCTTTCGTCCACGCGCGCCAGCTCGTATTGCTTGGCAAACAGCTCGAACAGGGTTTCGTTGTATTTGAAGTCGCGGAACTTGGTGATGTAGTCGCTGTCGCCCGGCGGCGTGGCCGTCTGCGACTGCTCGGCCCGGCGCAGTTGCGCCCGCAGCGCCGACAGCTCGGTCAGCGCCTGTTTGAAGTCGGGCGCGCCCTCGGCGAGGTAGCCGCGCATGGACGCCACCTTGACTTCTTGTGCGGTGATGCTGGCTTGCAGCTGCGCCAGGCCCGCAACGGCCGCGCCCGGATCGGCCTTGAGCGCGTTGACGTTGACGCCGGTGGCCTGCAAGGCCTGTTCGGCTTTTGCCAGGTTGTCTTTGGCGTTGGCCAGCTGCTTCTCGAAAAACACCCGGCGCTGCTGGGCTTCGGTCACGGCGAGGCGGCCGAGCAGCTCGCTCAGCGCGTTCACATGGGCGTTGGCCAGCTCGGCGGCGAAGGCGGGGTCCGTGTCGTCCACCGACACGGTGATGAGTCCGTCTTTGCCGCTGCTGATCCGGGCCTTGGCTCCGAGTGCCAGGCGAGCGTCGTCCATGAACTCGGATTCGTAGCGTTCCATCAGCTTGAAGCGCTGGATCAGCGTGTCCTGAATGCTGCGGCTCTGGAGGAAGGAGACGAACTGGTCGTTGGGGTTTTTGATGCCGGTGGCCGCACCGGCAATGCCACCCAGCGCACCCAGGCTTTGCAGCAAGGCCGCCGCCGAGCTTTGCTGCTGTTGCGGTGGCATGAACTGCGTGGTGGCGGTGAAGGTGGGGGCGATCAGGAAGGCGATGCCCAGCGCCAGCAGGCCCGCTCCGAGCGGGGCGAACACCAGCAGACGCAGGTTTTCCACCACGGTCTGCAGCAGGTCCAGGAGACTGATTTCGTCTTCGTCGGCGCCCGCCGCGGCGGCTGAATTCGGCTCGTTCATGGCGTTCACAGCGACTTGATGGTCTTGATGGCGGCAATGCCCAGGCCGAAGTTGGAGAAAATCTGGGTCCAGTCCTTCAAGGCGCGGGTGACGAAGTTGTAGCGACTCTCGCGGTCGATCTGTGCGGGCACCACGATGGTGTCACCAGGCATGACCTCCAGCCGCTCGAACGAGCCGCCAAAGAAGCCGCTGTGGTCGCGGCGGGCGACGATGCTGCCGTCGGCTCGCAGCACAAAGGCCTGGTCGGGCTCGGCGTCTTCGGTCAAGCCGGCCGACTTGATGACCTCGCCCACGGTCTTGCCCGGTTTGTGGATGAACACGTTTTCGTTGTTGACCGAGCCGAGCGCAGAAACAAACCCGGGCTGCGGTGGCACCAGAACGCGGTCGCCGTCTTCCAGGGGCAGGGCTGGCAAGCCACTGACGTCGATCACCCTGGGATCGAGCTCCAGCGCCATGCGGCCGTTGCTGTTGAAGCTTTTGAGCCGAGCGATCTGGCTTTTCAGCTGGGCCTGTTGCTGCTGCTGGATCACCTGTGCCTGGGCGGCGTTCTCGGTGCCCAGGTTGGAGACCACGCTGCCGGCTTGCGACTGCAACTGGTTCTCGAGCCGGCGCACCAGCTGGTTCAAATTTTCTTGCTGGCGCTCGCGCACCGACACGCGGCTGAGTTCGGTGCCAAACACGTAGGCCTGTGGCGTGAGACCGCCGACGCGCTGCAGCAACTGCGGCAGCGTTTCACCGGGTTGCGTCTGATACACCCCAGGCGCCCCGACCTCGCCCTCGACGCGCACCAGGCGCGTCTGGCGGGTTTGCGGCAGGCGCAGGTCGCTCTGGCTCAGGATGGTGACCACATCGCCTGGCTGCAACGGCAGGTTGTTGGGGGCGTCTTTTTGCAGCACCGCTTTGCCCAGGTTGAACGGGATGAGCTCGGTGCTGAGCCGGGTGCGATCCAGCCGCTCGATGACCGCGTACTCCCAGTTGATCTGGTCAGACCGGCTGCGCACACGACCGGTGATGCCGTTGCTCGTGTCCTGCGCCGTGTCCGTCTCAATGTTTTGCACCAGCAGGTTTTTGCGCCGGTAGTAGTCGGCGGTGATCAGGGCCTCCTGTTCCGGAATGAGGTCGAGCACACGCATGCCCTCGAACCAGCTGTAGCGCAACGGGGCGGCCACCGCGCCTTGCAAGGTGACAGCGTTGGCAAAAGCCGGGCTGATGTCGAGCAAGGTGAGCACGTCACCATCGCGCAAAGGCTGCTGCAGCCCCGCCGCGTCCAGCGTGATGTCTTGCATCTGGCGCACGGGCTTGCTCTCCGGGTCGATGCGTTCGAGCAAGGCCTTGCGGGTGTCGGCCAGCGAAGGCACGCCGCCGCTCAGGCCAAGGATGGCGCCCACGGTATCGGCGCCGGGCTTGAGCTCGTAGATGGCCGCCTGGTCAATCGCGCCGGTGACCGCCACACGCGCACCGGCGGGCGGGATCACGATCACGTCGCCCGCCTGCAGCGGCAGGTCGCGGCCTTTGTCGCCCTTGGCAATGAAGTCGTACAGGTCCAGCGTGGTGACGGTGCGGCCCGCACGTTTGAGCTGGATGTTGCGCATCGAGCCGTTGGCGGTGGGGCCACCGCTGGCAAACAGGGCGCTGACCAGCGTGCTGAGGCTGGACACCTTGAGGGCGCCGGGCTGCTGTGCCTGCCCCACCACATACACCTGGATGCTGCGCAGGCGCCCCAGATTGGCGTTGACCTCGAAGTTGGTGAACACCTTGCCAATTTGCGCACGCAGCACCGACTCCAGGTTGCGCACCGGTACCCCTGCCAACCCCACCACTCCAACCTTGGGCAAGGTGATCTGCCCGTTGCGGTCCAGCGTGTGGCTGCCGCTGTAGTCCACCGCGCCCCAGATCTGCACCTGTACCTCGTCGCCTGGGCCGATCGCATAGTCGGCGGGTGGTGGCAGCGCGGGGTCGGGTGAGTACGCCTGGGGGGCATTGAACAGTTCGCTGCCGTAGAAGCCCAGACGGCGCCCGGTGGCTTCCTGCACAAAGCGCTGAAACTGATTGGGCTCGGCGGGTTGCCGCACGATCTGCAGTGCCGCGGCACTCTCGTTCCCATTGAGCTGAACGCCCGAAGAGGCTTCCTCACCGGCCTGTGTTGCCTTGTTCAGGCTGTTCGATTCGGTTGAACGGGTTTGCGTCGCAAGAGGCGAAGGCAGCGCCGGGCCGCCGCTGGCACTGGGGGCGGCTGCTGGTACCACACTGGTTTGACCAATGGGAGGTCTTGTCAGTTGTTCCGGATACCCCTGCGCGTGCGCTGCAGCGGACAGTGCCATGAACAACGGCAATGCGAAATGGCGAAAACAAGGGGGATTCAACATGGGATGGGGAAAAAAGGACGCTCAAGAGGCCGTGCGTTGCGCGGTGCCACCGAATCGGCGCTCTCGCTGGGCGTACCAGGCCAGGGCGTCTTGCAGGACCTGTTTGGTGAAATCGGGCCAGAGGGTCGGTGTGAAGTAAAGCTCGGCGTAAGCGGTTTGCCAGAGCATGAAATTGCTGATCCGGGACTCGCCGCCGGTGCGGATGACCAGCTCGGGGTCGGGCGCGTGCGACAGACTGAGGTAGGGCTGGAGGCTGGCCTCGCTGAGCGCGTCCATGGGTGCGTCGGGGTGCGCGGCCTGCCAGCGCTGCACAGCCTGGAGCATGTCCCAGCGGCCCCCGTAGTTGGCCGCGATGGTCAGCGTGAGGCGGCGGTTGTGCGCGGTTTTTTCCTGCGCCATGCGCATGAGACTTTGCAGGCGGGCGTCAAAACGCCCGGTGTCTCCCGCGACCATGAGCCGCACACCGCCCTTGAGCATGCTGTCCACCTCTTTTTCGAGGTAATGGATGAACAGGCCCATGAGGCTGGACACCTCGTCTTGCGGACGCTGCCAGTTTTCGGTGCTGAAGGCGAAGAGCGTGAGGTTGCGCACGCCGAGCTCCTTGCAAGCCAGCACGGCGCCACGCACACGCTGTGCGCCGCGCGCGTGACCGACCGCCTTGGGCATGCCGCGCTGCTGCGCCCAGCGGCGATTGCCATCCATGATGATGGCCACATGCTGTGGTACGCCCTGTTCTTGGGGAAACGGGATGACGTTCATGGAGCGTCACCCGCGACGTTCGATCGGGGATGTTTCATGGGTGTGACAGGTTTCTGCAGGTCAACGGATGCTCCGCTGACACGTTGTTCTGGCTGATAAGCTTGAACGCGCGATGTGACGCGTCAGCTCCGACTTGGACAGTGATTGTTTGCTGCGATGCAGCATAAGTCGATCGAGCATTTTACCGGGTGCACATCTGAATCCAAGCCGCATACAGGATGTTCGTGATATTCCGGGTTCAGTGGGGCTCGTTTTGTGATTTTTGTGTGTTTTGAAAGCAAAAATTGATAAAAAAAGCTGTTTTCCCCGTGGGTGGCCTGGGCACCCGTTTTCTGCCCGCCACCAAGGCGATTCCCAAGGAAATGCTGCCGGTGGTGGACAAGCCGCTGATCCAGTACGCGGTGGAGGAGGCCTACGCGGCCGGCATCCGCGAGATGATTTTTGTGACCGGGCGCCACAAGCGCGCGATCGAAGACCATTTCGACACCGCGTTTGAACTGGAGTCGGAACTGGAGGCGCTCAACAAGCGGGCCTTGCTGGACCTGGTGCACGCGATCAAGCCCGACGACATGGATTGCGTCTATGTGCGCCAGCCGCGGGCGCTGGGCCTGGGCCACGCGGTGCTGTGTGCCGAGCGCCTGGTGGGCGACGAGCCGTTTGCGGTGTTGCTGGCCGATGACCTGATGATGGGGCGCGACCAGCTCGCGGGCGGGCCGACCGTGTTGCAGCAGATGGTGCAGGCGTTCGAACGCAGCCCGGGCTCGGTGTTGGCGGTGCAGGATGTGCCCCGGGCCGATACGCGTCGTTACGGGGTGGTGGATGTGCGCGGCGCCAGCGACCGGCTGGCCGAGGTGTTCGCCATGGTGGAGAAGCCGGCGCCGGAGAGCGCGCCCTCCACGTTGGCGGTGGCGGGTCGCTACATCCTCACACCGGGCGTGTTCGAGAGCATTCGGCGCCAGCCGCGGGGCGCGGGCGGGGAAATTCAGCTGACGGATGGCATCGCGGCGCTCATTGGCATTGAGCGGGTGCAGGCGTTTCGCTACGACGGCCTGCGCTACGACTGCGGCAGCAAGGAAGGCTTTCTGCAGGCCACGATCGACCTGGCCTTGCAGAACCCGGAGCTCAAAGACGGCCTGCTGGCGCAGATCCGGCGCATTGCAGCCGAGTGAGTCGAGGGGGCCTCAGCGCCCGATCAGGAACACGCAGGGCAGGGAAAGGGGCAGCGAAGGCCCCGTGCTTGGCGAGGAAGTCAGCAAGCGCTCCCACTCGCGAATTGCCTGACTGCAACAGCGCTGCTGCGGCAGACCCAGCCCGAAGCAGGCGGCGAGCCGCGTGCTGGGCTGCAGCGTCTGCACCAGCGCCTGCAGCAGCGCGGTGTTGCGGTACGGGGTTTCGATCAGGATCTGGGTTTGCCCGGTGCCGAGCGCCAGCGCTTCGAGCTCGCGCAGGCGCCGGGTGCGCTGGGTGGACTCCTGCGGCGCATAGCCCACAAATGCGAAGTTCTGCCCATTCAGGCCGCTGGCGGCCAGTGCCAGCATCAGCGACACCGGGCCGCTCAAGGGCACGACCGGCAAGCCCAGCGCGTGAGCAGCACGCACCACCGAACTGCCCGGGTCGGCGATCGCGGGCATGCCGGCCTCGCTGACCAGGCCGATATCGTGTCCGGCCAGTGCCGGCGCGAGCAGAGCGCGGGCGGCAGCATCGAGCGCGGCGTCGGGCGCGTGGTCGCCTTTTTTGTGGGCGGCTCTGGGCAGTTCGTTGATGTGTTGTGCTTGCAGGCTGGCCGCCAGGCCGTGTGACGTCTCCACCCGCTTCAGGAAGGCGCGGGTGCTTTTGGCGTTTTCGGTGATCCAGTGGCTGAGCCGGCTGGCCACCGCCAGCGTGGCGCCCGGCAGCAGCTGGTCGATGGCCGCGAGCGCCGATCCGGCGCAGCCGAAGTCCAGCGGGGTGGGCACCAGGTAGAGCGTGCCCTTGGGCGAAGGCGACGCGCTCACGGAATGGGCAGGCCGGCGGCGCGCAGCATCTGGCAGGTGCGGATCAGGGGCAGGCCGATGAGCGCGGTGGGGTCGTCGTTGTCGATTCGCTCCAGCAGCGCAATGCCCAGGCCCTCGCTTTTGGCGCTGCCCGCGCAGTCGTAGGGTTGCTCGGCCAGCAGGTAGCGCTCGATTTCGTTGGCGCCCAGATGCCGGAACACCACGCGCACCGGCACCACCGCACTTTGCTCGAACCCGGTCTCCAGACATTGCACAGAAAGCGCGGTCTGGAAGACCACGGTTTCGCCGCTCATGCGCGCCAGCTGGGCCTTGGCGCGTTCGTGGCTGCCCGGCTTTCCGAGCGGCTCGCCGTGCAGATCGGCCACCTGGTCGCTGCCGATCACGATCGCTTGCGGGTGGCGCTGCGCGACCGATGCCGCCTTCTGCCGCGCCAGCCGCAAGGCCAGCTCGGCCGGCGCCTCATGGGGCAGCGGGGTTTCGTCGACCTCCGGGCTGACGGTCTGAAACGGCAGGCCCAGGCGCGTGAGCAGGGCGTTCCGATAAGGCGAGGTGGAGCCCAGGACGAGTGCGCGAAGGGGCGGCGCGGCGGTAGAGGGTTGGCTGGCTGTCATCCCTGGATTGTCTCTGCATTCTTTTACACTGCCGCCATGAAAGCGACTTCACCACCGGCCTGGAATCCCTCTCGCCTGGACGCGCGCCGCTTCGCCGAAGCGGGCGGCAATCTGCAGGGCGACTGCGCTGTCGGTGAGCTGAAGCGCCTGGCATCCGATTTGCACCCGGAGGGTCTGGTGGGCGCGAACGCTTCGGTGGCCTGGCAAGCCCGCGGTGAACTGCGCACACCAACCCATGGTGCGGCGCCAGCGGTCTGGATGCAGTTGCAGGCGCAAACGACAGTGCCACTGACCTGTCAGCGTTGCCTGGGACCGGTGGAGACCCCGCTGGTGGTGGACCGCTGGTTCCGTTTTGTTGCCACCGAGGCACAGGCTGAGGCAGAGGACGATGACTGCGACGAAGACCTGCTGGCGCTGGAGCCACGCCCGGACCTGATCGCTGTGCTCGAAGACGAGCTGCTGATGGCGCTGCCGCTGGTGCCCATGCATGAGATCTGCCCGCAAACCCTGCCATCGTCGACTGGCGTGCTGCCCGACGCGGACGGTGCGGAGCCCCGCCGCGAAAATCCTTTCCAGGCGCTCTCGCAACTGAAAAAGTGACCCGGTCTGTGTGGCGTGCAGCGAAACCGCGTTCCGCCACCAGCTTTCCAAATGCCACTGCGTTTGACGCCGCTCCCGCAGGGTGCCCGCCGGCGCAGTTGACCGGTTGAGGTGAGGGGCCGGTTTCGCGCTACAATCGAAGGCTTCGCGCTGGCATCCGGCACCCTGATTTCGGGGCAGCCCTCCACAAGCCACAGGCGCGCCATCGAACTCACCCCTTTCTTCAGGAGCCCGCCATGGCTGTCCAGCAAAACAAAAAGTCCCCGTCCAAGCGCGGCATGCACCGCTCGCACAACGCCTTGAACGTGCCCGGTATCGCGGTGGAGCCGACCACCGGTGAAACGCATCTGCGTCACCACATCAGCCCCAACGGTTTTTACCGTGGCCGCCAGGTGTTGAAAAACAAATCCGAAGCCTGAATGCTGCGTGGCCTCCGGTCTCGCCACCTTGGCGTGCCTGAGGTCATTCAGTTGGTCAAAGCGCTGGCCCGCATGCTGCATGCGGGCTTTTTGCGTTATCGGGCCACATCGATGATCCACAGGGAAATGCCAGCATGATCACCATCGCGGTTGACTGCATGGGCGGTGACGTTGGCCCGGCGGTCACGCTGCCGGCCTGCGCCGCCTTTTTGTCCAGTCACCCCCAGGCCCAGCTGTTGTTGGTGGGTCGACCCGAGTCGTTCGCTGAATGGCCGCAGGTGGTCAACAACGTGCGCTGCCGTGTGGTGCCGGCCACCGAGGTGGTCGAAATGGACGACGCCGTCGAGGTGGCGTTGCGGCGCAAGAAAGATTCTTCCATGCGCGTGGCGGCGCAACAGGTCAAGGATGGCGCCGCGCAGGCCATGGTGTCGGCCGGCAACACCGGCGCGCTGATGGCCATTGCGCGCTATGTGCTCAAAACCCTGGACGGTATCGACCGGCCGGCCATCGCCAGCCAGCTGCCCAATGCCCGTGGTGGCGCTACCACCGTGCTCGACCTGGGTGCCAACGTGGACTGCACTGCCGAGAACCTGCTGCAGTTTGCGGTCATGGGTTCGGCCTTGGTCGCGGCCATGACGGGCCGGCAGGAGCCTCGCGTGGGGTTGCTCAACGTCGGCGAAGAAGTCATCAAAGGCAGCGAAGTGATTAAAAAAGCCGGTGTTTTGCTGCGAAATGCGGCCAACACTGGCGATTTGAATTTTTTTGGGAATGTTGAAGGCAACGACGTTTTCAAAGGCACGGTTGACATCGTGGTGTGTGACGGTTTTGTTGGCAACGTCGCACTCAAGGCCAGCGAAGGCTTGGCCTCGATGCTGGGTGGCTTCATTCGCGAAGAGTTTTCTCGGAATATCTTCCGAAAAATGGCAGCCATCGTGGCATATCGTGCATTAAGTTCGTTTAAAAATCGGGTAGATCACAGGCGTTACAACGGCGCGGCCTTGTTGGGCCTGCGCGGGCTGGTGTTCAAGAGCCATGGCTCGGCTGACGCCTTTGCGTTCGAGCAGGCGCTGGCGCGCGCTTATGATGCGGCCCACCATGGCATGCTGGACAACGTGCGCGATCGCATCGCTCACGCCGCCCCCTTGATCGCAGGCGCCGCCGCCGCCAGCGAATTCAAGAGCATCCCGACCATCTGATCCGCTCCTCACCTCCATCGCCCTCCCGCAGCATGACACGCTTTGCCCGCATCACCGGTACCGGCAGTTCGCTGCCGCCCAGGCGCCTGACCAACAACGACATGGTGGCGCTGCTCGCCCAGCGCGGTGTGGAAACCAGCGACGACTGGATCGTGGAGCGCACCGGCATCCGCGCCCGCCACTTTGCGGCCGACGGTGTGTTCGTCAGCGACCTCGCTGCCGAGGCCTGCCGGCAGGCGATGGCTGCCGCCCAGGTGGGGCCGACCGATATCGATCTGATCATCGTTGCGACTTCCACCCCCGACATGGTGTTTCCCTCGTCGTCGGCGATCCTGCAGCACAAGCTGGGCATCGCCGGGTGCCCGGTGTTCGACGTGCAGGCGGTGTGCAGCGGTTTCATCTATGCATTGACGGTGGCCAACGCGCTGATCCAGACCGGTTCGGCGAGCAAGGCGCTGGTGGTGGGCGCCGAGGTGTTCAGCCGCATCCTCGATTTCAACGACCGCACCACCTGTGTGCTGTTCGGCGACGGTGCGGGCGCGGTGGTGCTGGAGGCCAGTGACACCCCCGGGATTCTGGCGACCGACATCCATGCCGACGGCAAACACACTGGCATCCTGTGTGTGCCGGGGCATGTCTCGGGCGGCGCGGTGCTCGGAGATCCTCTGCTCAAGATGGACGGGCAGGCGGTGTTCAAGCTGGCGGTGGGCGTGCTGGAAGAAACCGCGCGCGCAGTGCTCGCCAAAGCGGGCCGGTCCGCCGCAGACATCGACTGGCTGGTTCCGCACCAGGCCAACATCCGCATCATGCAAAGCACTGCGAGGAAGCTCAAGCTGCCGATGGAGAAAGTGGTGGTGACGGTGGACCAGCACGGCAACACCTCGGCAGCTTCGATTCCGCTGGCGCTGGACCATGCGGTGCGTGCGGGGCAGATCCAGCGCGGTCAGACCGTGATGCTCGAAGGTGTGGGTGGCGGCTTCACCTGGGGTTCGGTGCTGCTCGATTTCTGAGCGCCCGCCCTTCGCCGTGCTTCGTCAACCCCCTCTTCAGAACACACCATGACGCCATTTGCTTTTGTCTTTCCCGGCCAGGGCTCTCAGGCCGTTGGCATGCTGGACGCCTGGGGCGACCACGCGGCGGTGCGCGGCGCTGTGCAGGAAGCGTCCGATGCCTTGGGTGAAGACATCGCCCGCTTGATTCACGAAGGCCCCAAGGAGGCCCTGGCGCTCACCACCAACACACAGCCGGTGATGCTGGTTGCGGGGGTGGCTGCCTGGCGCGTCTGGCTGGCCGAGGGTGGTGCCCTGCCTGCGGTGATGGCGGGCCATTCGCTGGGCGAATACTCTGCGCTGGTGGCCTCTGGTGTGCTCACCCTGGCGCAGGCCGCGCCCCTGGTACGCTTTCGTGCGGCCGCGATGCAGAACGCGGTGCCGGTTGGCACCGGCGCCATGGCGGCCATACTCGGTATGGATGCCGAGCGCGTGGTCGCCGGCTGCGCCGAAGCACAAGCGACTTTTGTCGCGGGCAGTGCGGAGGTGGTGGAGGCAGTGAATTTCAACGACCCGGCACAAACCGTGATTGCCGGCAGCAAGGCCGCGGTGGACAAAGCCTGTGAGTTGCTCAAGGCGCAGGGTGCCAAGCGCGCCTTGCTGCTGCCGGTGTCGGCGCCATTCCATTCCAGCCTGATGAAACCCGCTGCCGAGAGGCTCAAAGAAAGGCTGGCCGCTACCGCCTTCGCCTCCCCGCAGATCCCGGTGGTGAACAACATCGACGTGGCGGTGGAGACCGACCCGGATTGCATTCGGGACGCTTTGTACCGCCAGGCGTTTGGTCCGGTGCGCTGGGTGTCGTGTGTGCAGGCGATTCAGGCGCGCGGTGTGTCCACGCTGGTGGAATGTGGCCCGGGCAAGGTATTGGCCGGTCTGGCCAAGCGCATCGACGCCGGGCTCACCGGCCTTCCTCTTTACGACCCGGTCACGCTGGCCGAGGTGAAGACCCAGTTGGGCTGAGCCCGGGAGAGAACACACATGTCTGAAGTGAAATTTTCCGGCCAGGTGGCCCTGGTCACCGGCGCCTCGCGCGGCATTGGCGCGGCCATTGCCCATGAGCTGGCTGCCCGAGGTCTGATCGTGATCGGTACCGCCACCAGCGACGAGGGCGCCGCCCGCATCACGGCCGCGCTTCATGCGGTGTCCGGTGCGGCTGCGGCTTGCCGCGGCGCCAGGCTGAACGTGAACGATGCGGCGGCCTGTGACGCGCTGATCGACGAGGTCACACAAACCCACGGCGGCTTGCAGGTGCTGGTGAACAACGCCGGCATCACGCGCGACATGCTGGCCATGCGCCTGAAGGACGACGACTGGGACGCGGTGCTCGACACCAACCTCAAGGCGGTGTTTCGCATGAGCCGTGCGGTGATCCGCCCCATGATGAAGCAGCGTTACGGACGCATCATCAGCATCACCAGCGTGGTGGGCTCCTCGGGCAACCCGGGGCAGGCCAACTACGCGGCGGCCAAGGCCGGTGTCGCCGGCATGACGCGTGCGCTGGCGCGCGAGCTCGGCAGCCGCAACATCACGGTCAACTGCGTGGCCCCCGGATTCATTGAAACCGACATGACGGCGGCCCTGCCCGAAGAGCAGCAGAAAGCCTTGCTGGGACAGATCCCGCTCGGTCATCTGGGCAAGCCGGCCGACATCGCACACGCGGTGGCCTACCTGGCCAGCCCCCAGGCGGCGTATGTGACCGGACAGGAACTGCACGTCAACGGCGGCATGTTCATGGCCTGATCGCCTAACCTCTTTTAACGAATCACGCCGAGAAAACCGCCCGGCGGGCCACCTAGGGGCAGCTCCCTAGCCTGGCTAAAATGGCGGCCTGTATTTCAACCACCCTCAGAGGGACTTATGAGCGATATCGAAGCACGTGTGAAGAAAATCATTGCCGAACAACTCGGCGTTGAAGAGGGGCAGGTGACCAAGGAAAAAGCTTTCGTGGCCGACCTCGGTGCTGACTCGCTTGACACGGTCGAGCTGGTGATGGCTCTGGAAGACGAGTTTGGTATCGAGATCCCGGACGAAGATGCCGAGAAGATCACCACGGTGCAAAACGCCATCGACTACGCCATGGCGCACCAGAAGGCCTGATCGCGCCCATCAGCCGCCGCGAGGCCCTGCCCCCAGCGCTTGCGCCGATGGTGGGTCTCGCATGACATGCAGCGCCAAGTCCCCCCGCTTTGTCGGCGGTGGGACTGCTAGGGGTTATTGATGAGTCGTCGTCGTGTTGTGGTGACCGGCCTGGGGTGTGTGAGCCCCGTGGGCAATACCGTGAACGAGGCCTGGAGCAATCTGCTGGCCGGGCGTTCGGGCATTGACCGAATCACCAAATTTGATCCAACCGCGTTCTCTTGCCAGATCGCCGGTGAGGTCAAGAATTTTGATCTGGAGTCGTACATCAGCGCCAAGGAAGCGCGCGCGATGGACACTTTTATCCATTTTGGTATTGCCGCGGCCCACCAGGCGGTGATGGACGCGGGCTTGCCTGTGGGCGATGCCTTGGAAGAAGAGGCTTCGCACCGCGTGGCCTGCATCATCGGCTCGGGCATCGGCGGACTGCCGCTGATCGAGGCCACCCATGCGGAGTACGCGAGCCGCGGGCCTCGCCGCATCTCGCCATTTTTTGTGCCGGCCTCCATCATCAACATGATTGCCGGTCATGTGTCGATGCGCTACGGTTTCAAGGGGCCCAACCTCGCGGTGGTGACCGCGTGCACCACGGGACTGCATTGCATCGGTGAGGGCGCGCGCAAAATTGAGTACGGCGACGCCGACGTGGTGATCGCCGGCGGATCCGAAGCCACGGTGTCGCCGCTGGGCGTGGGGGGGTTTGCCTCCATGCGGGCGCTGTCCACGCGCAACGACGACCCAGCCACCGCATCGCGGCCCTGGGACAAGGACCGCGACGGATTTGTGCTTGGCGAAGGTGCTGGCGTGATGGTGCTCGAATCCTATGAGCACGCCAGCGCGCGTGGTGCAAAAATCTACGCCGAGGTGGTGGGCTACGGCATGAGCGCCGATGCCGGTCACATGACCGCCCCCAGCATGGACGGTCCGCGCCGTGCCATGCTGAATGCCCTGCGCAACGCAGGTCTGAATGCCGATGCGGTGAACTACCTCAACGCACACGGCACGTCCACGCCCCTGGGGGATGTGAACGAAACCAATGCCATCAAGGCGGCACTGGGTGACCATGCCCGCAAGGTGGTGGTCAACTCCACCAAGTCCATGACAGGGCACCTGCTCGGGGGCGCCGGCGGTATCGAAAGTGTGTTCACCGTGCTTGCGTTGCACCACCAGAAGAGCCCGCCCACCATCAACATCTTCAACCAGGACCCCGAGTGCGATCTCGACTACTGTGCCAACGTGGCGCGTGACATGAAGATCGACATCGCGCTGAAGAACAACTTCGGTTTTGGTGGCACCAACGGGTCGTTGGTGTTCCGGCGCGTCTGAGCGCCACCCCGGGTGCCCACACTGACAGTCGGCCATGCACAACGCCCCATCGGTGATGTACCCGGTGGGGCGTTGTGCTTTTCAGGGCCAGGGGCTGGCGGTGCTGGCAGCGATCGTGGCCGCCACGCTGTGGGGCTGGCGCGGCGCCGGGGCCGACATGCGGCTGTGGCTGGCGGTGTCGGCTGGCGCGATGCTCTGGCTGGTCTGGGCGTGGCGCGGCTGGAGCCGGTCGCCGACGGGGCAATTGCAGTGGGATGCGCAAGCTGCTGGCCTGCGAAGCACCCAGCCGGGCGCGTGGTTCTGGCTCGACAGTGCAGGTGTGGCGCCGCAGCCCGTGCCGGGCGTGGACGTGGCGCTGGATTTGCAGCAGCGGGTCTTGCTGCGCTTGTCTTCTCGGTCCCAGGCGCCGCGCTGGATCTGGGTGGAGGCGGCCAGCGACCCGGCTCGATGGCTCGACCTGCGGCGCGCCCTGATGCAGGCTGCTGGGTGATCGCGTCCGAAGCAGCACCGGACAAGCCGCTGGTGGCGCGTTGTGTGTCGGCGGCCCGTGGTGTGCCGTGCGCTATATTTCTGCGCCCATGACGTCCGAAGACCACACCGCTCCGCCGCCGCCTGACAGCGACGCCATGCTGGTGCAGCGCACCCTGGCGGGCGAACAAAAGGCGTTCGAGATGCTGGTCATCAAATACCAGCGCCGGGTGGAGCGGTTGATCGGGCGCATGGTGCGCGACGTCGATCTGGTGCCCGACATTGCCCAGGAAACCTTCATCCGGGCCTACCGCGCGCTGGGGCAGTTCCGGGGGGACGCGCAGTTCTACACCTGGCTGTACCGGATCGCGGTCAACACGGCCAAAAAGCAGCTGCTGGAACTCAAGCGCGATCCGCTGATCTTCCAATCTCAGATGAAATCGGGCGACGATGATGAAACTTCCTCTTCTGAACGCGAACTAAATCCCGGAGTGGCAGATGAAGCAACGCCCGAAGCCTTGCTGGCCAGCAAAGAGATCGCCCAGGCTGTGATCGCCGCGATGGACGATCTCCCCGAGGAGCTGCGCATGGCGATCACGCTGCGGGAAATCGAAGGTTTGAGCTACGAAGAAGTGGCACAGGCGCTGGAATGTCCGATCGGCACGGTGCGGTCCCGTATTTTTCGCGCCCGTGAGGCCATATCCAATCGCATCAAGCCGATGCTGGATCGTCAGACGGGCAAGCGCTGGTGAGCGCGCTGCCGAAGTCGATAGCAGACAAACCACGAGGTCGGTCACACAGAGAGCCAGGAGTCAGGACATGAACACAAAACCCATTCCCTTGACGCAACACCCACAAGAGCACGCCTCTTCCCATGGTGCCGAGGAGCCGTGCGCCGATATGCTGCTGTCTGCTCTCCTGGACGGCGAGCTGGCCGAGGCTGAACTGGGCGCCTGGCTGTCGACCGGTCCCGAGATCGGCGCCGCTGCCGACCGCTGCCAAACCTACCAGTTCATCGGTGAATCGTTGCGGGGGCAGATGTACGGCGTGACCGACAGGTCGGCTTCGGTCTTCCTGGCGGGTGTGCAGACCCGACTGCGCAGCGAGACGCCGGTACGGGCGCCAGTCGCCGCGCCCGATCTCGATCGTCGCGCCGCGGAGGTGGTTCATGTTCGCGCGCCTGCTGCCAACGACGCGGTGTTTCGCTGGAAGCTGGTGGCTGGACTGGCTTCCCTGACCGCAGTGATGGCGGTGAGCTGGACGGTGCTTGGAAGCGTGGCTGGGACGCCAGGGCAGGCTTCTGCGGGACCGCAACTGGCCCTGTCCCAGCCAGCGCAGACCGTTACCGTTCCGACGCAGACGGTGGCCGCCGCAGAGCCGGTCGCAGCACGTGTTGTGGTCAACACCCCGCAAGGTGTGTTGATTCGAGATCCTGAGTTGGAGGCCCTGATGGCAGAACACCGGCAACACGGTGGCGTGTCGGCGCTGCAGATGCCCGCCGGCTTTTTGCGCAGCGCCACCTACGACCCCGACGCGCGTTGAAAATCATGGCTGTCCTGCGGCGCCAGTCGCCCCTTTCATTGGCTTCCAGCCCCCAGGGGTTGTCGGACTCTCCTGTGCTGAAATCCCTGCAGTTGCTGGGCAGGACCTTGCTGCTGGCGGTGGCCGCAAGCCTGGCTGTGCCGGCCCTGGCAGAAAACGCCGCCGCGGCCAAGGCGCAGTCGCGCAGCCTGACCGAGTGGCTCACGCGCATGCACGAAGCCTCGCGCCAACGGGCCTACCAGGGCACGCTGGTGGTGTCGGCCGGTGCCAGCATGTCTGCCTCTCGGATCTGGCATGTGTGTGACGGTTCGCAGCAGATGGAGCGTGTGGAGACACTCACCGGCACCCCGCGCACCACCTTGCGCCACAACAACGACGTGATCACCTTTGCACCCGATTCCAAGACCGCCTGGGTGGAAAAGCGCGAGTCCCTCGGCCTGTTTCCCGAGTTGTTGCGAACGCCCAGCAACGCCATTCCCGATCACTACGGTGTGCGGGAGTTGGGGGTGGATCGCGTCGCCGGCCATCTGGCCGATCGGCTGGAGATCGTGCCGCGCGATGCGCTGCGCTTCGGCTACCGCATCTGGGCCGAGCAAAAGACCGGTCTGGTGATGAAAGTGCAGACTCTCGGTGAGCAAGGGGCGGTGTTGGAGCAGGTGGGTTTCTCCGAACTGCAGCTCAACGCGCCGGTGCGCATGGAGTCGCTCAGGCGGCAGATGGGTGACACCCGTGGCTACGAGGTCCACAAGCCGACGATGAAAAAGACCAGCGCCGAGGCCGAAGGCTGGCGGCTGAAAGAGGTGGTGCCCGGGTTCGTTTCCATGAGCTGCCACACCCGCGCCACGCCGGACGCCGCAGAGGCGGCGTCCCTTCAGTGGGTATTTTCGGATGGCCTGGCCTCGGTGTCGTTGTTTGTGGAAGCCTACGATCCCAAGCGCCATGAGCAGGAAAAAAGCGCGGCCATGGGTGCGACCCACTCGTTCGCCCACCGGCTGGATGGCTATTGGGTCACCGCGCTGGGCGAGGTGCCGCCGAGCACCTTGCGCCGATTTGTCCAGGCGCTGGAGCGCACGCGCTGAACCTGCCGGGCAGATGGCATCTGGCCGCTGATGCACCTTGGCGGCCAGCGGACCGGATCTTTTGTTGTTTTGTTGTTTTCAGAAGGATCACCACGATGCGTCGCTCTTGGTTTGATGTGCCCGGTGCTGCGGTGCTGGCCTCCGCGTTTTTGCTCGCGGGCGGCACAGTGCTCATGTTCGTGCCCGCGAAGGCCGCCGCCCAGACACCTGCGGTGGTGGCGCCCAGCGTGCGCGGCCTGCCGGATTTCACCGATCTGGTGGATCTTGTTGGCCCTTCGGTGGTCAATATCCGAACGCTGGAGCGCGCCAAGGCCGAGGCCGGCTCGGGTCCTGACGAGCAGATGCTGGAGTTTTTCCGTCGCTTTGGCATCCCGATTCCTCCGGGAGCATTGCCCCGTGGCCCACGGCCCGACCGCGGCCCCCCGGAAGAGGCGCAGCCGCGCGGTGTCGGCTCGGGTTTTGTCCTGAGTGCCGATGGCCTGATCATGACCAACGCCCATGTGGTTGACGGCGCCGACGAGCTCATCGTGACCTTGCCCGATCGGCGCGAATTCAAAGCCAAGATCGTGGGCGCCGACAAACGCACCGATGTGGCGGTGGTGAAGATCGAGGCCAGTGGCCTGAGCCCGGTGAAGATCGGCGATGTGGAGCGGCTGCGTGTGGGTGAGTGGGTGATGGCCATCGGTTCGCCGTTTGGTCTGGAAAACACAGTGACCGCTGGCATCGTGAGCGCAAAAAAGCGCGACACCGGCGACTTCCTCCCTTTCATCCAGACCGATGTGGCGATCAATCCGGGCAACTCCGGTGGGCCGCTGATCAACATGCGCGGCGAGGTGGTGGGTATCAACAGCCAGATCTATTCGCGCTCGGGCGGCTTCCAGGGCATCTCGTTTGCGATCCCGATTGACGAGGCGATCCGCGTGTCCGATCAGCTCAAGACCAGTGGGCGCGTCACCCGGGGCCGCATCGGGGTGCAGATCGATCAGGTCAGCAAAGACGTGGCCGAGTCCATCGGCCTGGGTGTGCCTCGCGGCGCTCTGGTGCGCGGTGTCGAGCCCAGTTCGCCAGCGTCCAAGGCGGGTGTGGAGCCGGGTGACATCATCGTGAAATTCGATGGCAAGGTGATCGACAAGTCGGTCGATCTGCCGCGTCTGGTGGGCAACACCAAGCCCGGCACCAAGAGCAGCATGACGGTGTTCCGCCGTGGCAGTGAGCGCAATCTGTCCATCGTGATCGCCGAGCTTGAGCCCGATCGGGCCGAACAACGCGCAGAGGCGGCACCACAGGCGCCCAAAGGACCGACCAGCAGCGCGGCTCAGTCCCTGGGCCTGACGCTGGCCGAGCTCACCGCGGCACAGAAAAAGGACCTCAATCTGAAGGGCGGTGTGCGGGTGGTGGTGGCCGAGGGCGCTGGGGCACGAGCCGGTCTGCGCGAAGACGACGTGATCGTGCAGATCGCCAACACCGAAACACCGGGCCTGAAGGAGTTCGAGACGGCGCTGGGCAAACTGGACAAGAGCAAGCCAATCAACGTGCTGTTCCGCCGCGGAGAGTGGGCTCAGTACGCAGTGATCCGTCCCGCGCGCTGACACCCGTCCTTCGCCAGAGCCCCCGGTTTTCCCAAGGATATTGGAGTTTTTTCAGTTGGTGGTTTTGCGACACACAGGTCGCCCTGCGGTATTACCGTCTGTCGCAGATAAAAGTGAGTTATTGCTCACATGTTTTTCGCGCTGTTGACCGAATTCGATAAAATCTATCTGTCTGCCAGCTTTTTAGTGCATGGAAAGTGGCTTGTGATCCACCATGCGAAACGGATGCAACCCTGTGCACTGGTCGTCCACAGGTCTTGCAGAACGGCCAAGAAGAAGTTGTGCATAAGCTGTGAATAAATTGTTTGTTGCCGCGCTGCGACAAAGCCCGCAGCTGCGGTCGGGGGTGTGCGTTCGGGGCTTTTTGCCTACAATGAAACCCCAACGAATGCAGTTGCCATTGCTTGTTGGTTCTGGGCGCGTCACCACCTGACGCGCCCTTTTTTATGCGCCCCTGCCACGACACGGCGGTGTTGTTTCCTGTTTCTGTCGAGCCCGTTTTCTGATGAATCACATCCGCAATTTTTCGATCATCGCGCACATCGATCACGGCAAGTCCACGCTCGCCGATCGCATCATCTCGCTGTGCGGCGGGTTGTCCGATCGGGAGATGAGCGAGCAGGTGCTCGACTCGATGGACATCGAAAAGGAGCGTGGTATCACCATCAAGGCACAGACCGCGGCACTCAAATACAAAGCACGTGACGGTCAGATTTACAACCTGAATCTGATCGACACGCCCGGCCACGTGGACTTTTCGTACGAGGTGAGTCGATCGCTCTCCGCTTGCGAAGGCGCGCTGCTGGTGGTCGACGCCAGCCAGGGTGTGGAAGCGCAGACGGTGGCCAACTGCTACACCGCGCTTGACCTCGGTGTCGAGGTGGTGCCGGTGCTCAACAAGATGGACCTGCCCAACGCCGATCCCGAGAACGCCAAGGCCGAGATCGAGGACGTGATCGGCATCGACGCCAGCAACGCGATTCCCTGCTCGGCCAAAAGTGGCATGGGGGTGGACGACATCCTCGAAGCGGTGGTGGCGCGCATTCCTCCACCCAAGGGCAAGGTCGACGCACCGCTGCGCGCCATGATCGTCGACAGCTGGTACGACGCCTACGTGGGTGTTGTGATGCTGGTGCGGGTGGTCGACGGCCGTTTGCTCAAAGGTGAGCGCTTCCGCATGATGGCCACCAACACGGTCTACAACGCCGACAGTCTGGGCGTGTTCACGCCGGGGACCGAACCGCGCGAGTCGCTGGAGGCTGGCGAGGTCGGTTTCATCATCGCCGGCATCAAGGAGCTGCAGGCGGCCAAGGTGGGCGACACCATCACGCTGGAAAAAAAGTTGCCCAACAACCTGGGGCCGGCCACCGAGGCGCTGCCGGGTTTCAAGGAGGTGCAGCCACAGGTGTTTGCCGGTCTGTACCCGACCGAGGCCAACCAGTACGACGCGTTGCGCGATGCACTGGAAAAACTCAAGCTCAACGACGCCGCGCTGCAATACGAGCCCGAGGTGTCGCAGGCGCTGGGTTTCGGTTTTCGCTGCGGCTTCCTCGGCTTGCTGCACATGGAGATCGTGCAGGAGCGGCTGGAGCGCGAATTCGACCAGGACCTGATCACCACCGCGCCCAGCGTGGTCTACCAGGTGGTCAAGCCGGGTGGCGAGGTGATGATGGTGGAGAACCCGTCGAAGATGCCCGATGTGGGCAGGATCGAGGAAATCCGCGAACCCATCGTGACCGTGCATCTCTACATGCCGCAGGACTATGTGGGTGCCGTGATGACACTGGCCAATCAGAAGCGCGGCATGCAGCTCAACATGGCCTACCACGGCAAACAGGTGATGCTCACCTACGACATGCCGCTGGGCGAGATCGTGCTGGACTTCTTCGACAAGCTCAAGTCGGTCAGTCGCGGTTATGCGTCGATGGACTACGAGTTCAAGGAGTACCGGGCCTCCGACGTGGTGAAGGTCGACATCATGCTCAACGGCGAGAAGGTCGACGCGCTGTCCATCATCGTGCACCGCACGCAGGCGCAGTACCGCGGCCGCGCGGTGGCGGCCAAGATGCGCGAGATCATCAGCCGCCAGATGTTTGATGTGGCGATCCAGGCTGCGATCGGGGGCAACGTGATCGCGCGCGAAACCATCAAGGCGCTGCGCAAGAACGTGCTGGCAAAATGTTACGGCGGCGACATATCCCGCAAACGCAAACTCCTGGAAAAACAGAAAGCGGGCAAGAAACGCATGAAACAGATCGGTTCGGTGGAGGTGCCACAAGAGGCGTTCCTGGCCATCTTGCAGGTGCAAGACTGATGGGCGCCGCAATGAGTTCGATCACCGCGGTGATCCTGGCGGCCTTTGCGGGATACGCCGTCGCCTGGTACTCCGGGGTGGTCGAAGGCAATTTCGCGTTGTTGCTGATGCTGGCGGTGCTGGTGACCGGCATTTACTGGGTGGCCGAGAAGCTGGTGTTCCTCCCACGGCGCAAGCAGGCCGCCGAGCGTCTGATGCAAGAGCACCAGAGTCGCAAGGAAGCGTTGCTCAAGCAGGGGTTCAGCGAAGTGGAGGGCGACATTGAGCCGGCCCGCCGCAAGCTGCTGGCGCAGCCTTGGTGGCTGGACTGGACGGCGGGTCTGTTCCCGGTGATCCTGGCGGTGTTCGTGCTGCGGTCGTTCATGTTCGAGCCGTTCAAGATCCCCTCGGGTTCCATGATTCCGACGCTGCGGGTGGGCGATCTGATCCTGGTCAACAAATTTCACTACGGCCTGCGCATGCCGGTGTTCAACTCCAAGCTGTGGTCCAACCACGAGCCACAGCGCGGCGACGTGATGGTGTTTCGCTATCCGCCGCAACCCAGCCTGGACTACATCAAGCGTGTGATCGGTGTGCCGGGTGACGAAGTGGCGTATCTGAACAAGCGCCTCACCGTCAATGGCCAGCCTGTGCCGACCCAGCCACAGCCTGATTTTTTTGACGGCGACACCATGCGCTACGCCAAGCAGTTCTCCGAAACTCTGGGTGCGCGGCGCTACAACACACTCAACGACGATGACCGCCCGGGGTTTGTGCCCGGCGCCAGCGCTTTCCCGTTCAAGGACCAGTGCAACTACACCGTCGAAGGCGTGGTGTGCAAAGTGCCACAGGGGCACTACTTCATGATGGGTGACAATCGCGACAATTCCTTGGACTCACGTTACTGGGGCTTTGTGCCCGATGCCAATATCGTGGGCAAGGCGTTTTTTGTCTGGATGAATTTTGGCGACCTGGGTCGCATTGGTTCGTTCGAGTGATCGGTGGGAGCCTGCCCGAATCGGCAGGTGTTACGGTAGGAGAAACAAACAGATGACAAACAGAAAACAGCAGCGCGGCATGACCTTCCTGGGTCTGCTGATCGTGGGTATTTTGCTGGCTTTGGCTGGCGTGGTGTTTGCGCAGGTGGTGCCCACCTACATCGAATACATGGCGGTGCAGAAGGCGGTCGACAAGGCGTCATCGGGCGAGACGGTGGCCGAGGTGCGCAGCATTTTTGACAAGGCGGCGACCATCGACGACATCCGCACCATCTCCGGCAAGGATCTCGAGGTGGGCAAAGAAGGCAACAAGGTGGTGGTGTCCTACGCTTATGAGCGCGACATCCACCTCGCCGGCCCTGCCTATCTGGTGATGAGGTACCAGGGCCGCTCCAAGTGAGTGTTGCGCCCAAGCGCGCTCCGGCGCGCCGCCCGGTTTGAATCCCGAGTTGCTGGCGCTGCAACAGCGCCTGGCCCACGTGTTTGCCAACCCGCGCCTGCTGGAGCGGGCGCTGACCCACCGCAGCTTTTCTGCCGACCACAACGAGCGCCTGGAATTTCTGGGTGACTCGGTGCTGGGGCTGGCGATCTCGGGCCTGCTGTTCGAAAAGCTCAACCAGCTGCCCGAGGGTGACCTTTCGCGGGTGCGCGCCAATCTGGTGAAGCAGGAGACGCTGTTCGAGATTGCAACGCGGCTCGATCTCGCACGACCCTTGCGACTCGGCGAGGGTGAAAAACGCTCCGGTGGCCAGAAGCGCCCGTCCATCCTGGCCGATGCGCTGGAAGCGCTGATCGGTGCGGTGTATCTCGACGCTGGTTTCGAGTCCGCGGCTGCGCTGGTGCATCGGCTCTATGGGGACGTGGAGCTGAGCGCGCAGATGAGCGCCATGGGCAAAGATCCCAAGACCGAGTTGCAGGAGTGGCTGCAGGCGCGCAAGATGAAGCTGCCGAGCTACCGTGTGGTGGCCACGCTGGGCGAGGCCCACAAGCAGACCTTCGATGTGGAGTGCACGGTGATTGAAACCGGTCACAGCGAGCGCGGTATCGGCGCGTCGCGGCGGGCGGGCGAGCAGGCGGCAGCAGCGGCCATGCTGCAGCAACTCACCAGCGCCAAGTCAGGCCGCTCCTGAAGTCCGCTGGCGCCCAATATCCGACAGCCAAACGTTTTTTCCATTGCCCGCCCCATGTCCCGATCCAAAATCCCTCCCGAGCCCACCCCGGCGTCCGCCAATCCCGAACTCGACGCGATGCTGGCGCGCGCGCTGGGCCAGCTGCCTGGATCCTCCGACCAAGACGCGATGAACGCCAGCGGCGCTTCACAGGCGGCGGCCGAGCCCGTGCCGGTCGACCCGGCGCAACAGCGTTGTGGTCTGGTGGCCATCGTCGGCAAGCCCAACGTGGGCAAGTCCACCCTGCTCAATGCCCTGGTGGGGCAGAAAATCAGCATCACCTCGCGCAAGGCGCAAACCACGCGCCACCGCATCACCGGCTACCGCACCGCCGGGGCGAGTCAGTTTGTGTTCGTCGACACCCCGGGATTCCAGACCCTGCACGGCAACGCGCTCAACCGCTCGCTCAACAAGACCGTGCTCGGCGCGGTGGCCGACGTGGATCTGGTGCTGTTCGTGGTGGAGGCTGGCCGTTTCAACCTGGCCGACGCCAAGGTGCTCGATCTGCTGCCAAACAACATCCCGGTGATCCTGGTGGCGAACAAGTTCGACCTGGTGCACCGGCGCGGCGAGCTTGCGCCCTGGCTGCGCAGCATGCAGGAGCGCCACCCGTTCACCGAGTTCGTGCCCATGTCGGCCAAGAACCAGCGCGACATCCAGCGCCTGTTTGCGATCTGTGAACCTTACCTGCCGCAGCAACCCTGGATGCACGATCCGGAGGAGCTCACCGACCGCAGCGAGCGTTTCATGGCCGCCGAGATGGTGCGTGAAAAACTGTTTCGCCTGACCGGTGACGAGCTGCCCTACACCTCCACCGTGGTGATCGACAGGTTTGAGCTGGAAGGAACGCTCAGACGCATTGCCGCCACCATCGTCGTCGAGCGTGATGGCCACAAGGGCATGGTGATCGGCGACAAGGGCGAGAAGCTCAAGCGCATCGGCACCGAAGCCCGTCAGGAGCTGGAAAAACTCTGGAACTGCAAGGTGTTTCTGGAGCTGTGGGTGAAGGTGCGCTCGGGCTGGGCCGACGACGACGTGCGAGTGCGTTCCTTCGGCTATGAATGATGGAGCCCCCACGCTGCGCCGCTGCGCGGGTCACTGATTCCGCTTCCCATGGTCACGCGTCGCAGCGCTGAAGAGCCTGCTTTTGTTCTGCATCGCTACGACTGGAGCGAGTCCAGTCTGATTCTGGAAGCCTTCACCCGCCGCGAAGGACGCATCGCGATCGTGGCCAAAGGTGTCAAACGACCGACCTCGCAATTCCGTCCGGTGCTGTTGCCGCTGCAACCCTTGCTGCTGAGCTGGGGTGGCGACGCCGAGGTGCGCACGCTCAGGTCGGCGCAGTGGCAGGGTGGGCATGTGATGCCCACCGGCGAAGCGCTGCTCTCGGGCAGTTACCTCAACGAATTGCTGATGCGCCTGCTGGCGCGTGACGATCCGCATCCGCGCCTGTTCGACCACTATGCGTTGGCGGTGCAACTGCTGGCCGAGCGCGCCGACGTGCAGGCGGTGGTGTTGCGGGCCTTCGAGTTGCTGCTGCTGCGCAACGTGGGCTTTCTCTCTGACCTGGAACGCGAAGGCAGCTCGCTCGCGCCGCTGGATCCGCAGGCGCGGTATGTGCTCGCACCCGAAAGCGGCCTACGGCTGGCCCATGGCGACGATGCGCACAGCCTGAGTGGCGCGCAGTGGTTGGACCTGGGTGCGGCCATGCAATCGGACGATGCGTTTGTTGCCACGTTGCGTGCCTGCGCGCCTGCGCTGCTGGCCCTGCGCGCCCAGTTGCGTGCGGTGCTGCACTACCATTGCGGCGTCAAGGTGTTCCAGACCCGCCAGCTGATGCTCGACCTTCAGGCCATGCGCCGCGTGCCCGAGGCCGAGACCACGCCTACTCCTCCTCTGTGATCATGTCCGCCGCCCACTTTTTGCCCCCCGTGCGCACCGCACTCTCGGTCAATCTCAACAAGGTGGCCTTGGTGCGCAACACGCGCCACCTGGGCATTCCTTCGGTGTTGCGCGCGGCCACACTGTGTCTGCAGGCTGGTGCGCGTGGCATCACGGTGCACCCGCGACCCGACGAGCGCCACATCCGTCTGCACGACGTGTTCGATCTGGGCGCGCTGATGCTGGCCTGGCCCGATCGCGAGTTCAACATCGAAGGCAATCCGTTTCACAACCTCATGGGCATTGCCACCGAAGTGCAGGCCCGTGGCCTGCCGCTGCACCAGCTCACCTTTGTGCCCGACAGCGAAGGCCAGTTCACCAGCGACCACGGCTGGCGTTTTCCCGACGACGCCGCGCGGCTGCAGCCGGTGGTGGCCCAGGCCCGGGCGCTGGGCGCGCGGGTGAGCCTGTTCATGGACGCCGATGCCGCTGCCATGCCTGCGGCCAAGGCGGTGGGCGCGGACCGCGTGGAACTCTACACCGAGCCGTATGCCGCCGCGTGGAGCACCCCGGGTCGCGCCGATCAATTGGCCCGATTCGCGGCGGCGGCCCAGGCGGCGCATGGCGCCGGGCTGGGTGTCAACGCCGGTCACGATCTGAACCGCGACAACCTCACCGCGTTTCTGCGCACCGTGCCCGGTGTGAGCGAGGTGTCGATCGGTCACGCGCTGATCGCCGACGCGCTGGAATTGGGGTACGCCGCCACGGTGATCGATTTCAACCGTTGCATCGACGAAGTCCATGTGTAGCAGCCGGATGTCCGTCTGGCCGCGTCGAGCACCGATGCCCATGCCGGAGGGCGAGGCCCCATGATCTTCGGCATCGGAACCGATGTCTGCGACATCCGCCGCATCGAAGCCACGCTGGCGCGTCAGGGGGAGCGGTTTGTGCACAAGGTGCTGGGTGACGCCGAGCTGGCGGTGTGGCAACGGCGCGGTGCGCGCTGGCCGCAGCGCGGTGTGCGATACCTGGCCACGCGCTTTTCGGCCAAGGAAGCGTTTTCCAAAGCCATCGGCCTGGGCATGCGCATGCCCATGAGCTGGCGGCGCTGCGAAATCCTCAACCAGCCCAGCGGCATGCCCCACATCGTGCTGCACGGCGAGCTCAAGACCTGGTTCGAGGCCCAGGGCTTGCGCGCGCACGTGACAGTGACCGACGAGACCGACTACGCGGCCAGCTTCGTGGTGGTCGAACGGACCTGATCCTTCATCCTCACAGCGATTGCCCATGCACCAACACGCCCCTTTGATCATCGACGTTGCCGGGCTGTCGCTCACAGCAGCCGACCAGCAGCGCCTCGCGCACCCCCTGGTGGGCGGCGCCATCCTGTTTGGCCGTAACTGGCAGGACCGGGAGCAACTCACCCGCCTGTGTGGGCAGATCAAGGCGGTGCGCGCCGACCTTTTGATTGCGGTCGACCACGAAGGCGGGCGCGTGCAGCGATTCCGCACCGACGGTTTCACCCATGTGCCGCCGATGGCCGCGCTGGGTGGCTTGTGGATGTCGCCGGGGAAAAAGAACGATCCCGCTGGTGCGTCGGCGCTGCGCGCATCCAATGCCGCCACCGCGGCGGGCTATGTGCTCGGGGCCGAGCTGCGAGCCTGCGGTGTGGACTTGAGCTTCACCCCGGTGCTCGATCTGGACCACGGCGGCAGCTCGGTGATCGGTGACCGCGCCCTGGCCCGCGACCCGCGGGTGGTCACCGTGCTGGCGCAGGCGCTGATGCTGGGGCTCAAGCAAAGCGGCATGGGAAATTGTGGCAAGCACTTCCCCGGCCACGGCTTCGTCAAGGCCGACTCGCACCTGGCCATTCCGGTGGACCGCCGCAGCCTCACCGCCATCCTGGCCGAGGACGCCGCGCCCTACGGCTGGCTCTCCAGCAGCCTGGACGCTGTGATGCCCGCGCACGTGATCTACCCCCGCGTCGACAGCCGGCCAGCCGGTTTCTCGGCCCGCTGGTTGCAAGACATCCTGCGCCTCCGCCTGGGCTTCACCGGCGCCATCTTCAGCGACGACCTGAGCATGGAAGCGGCACGCTTCCTCGACGGCCAGCGCCTGAGCTTCACCGAAGCCGCGCTGGCGGCGCTGGGCGCCGGTGCCGACCTGGCCGTGTTGTGCAACCAGTCGGTGGTTGACGGTGGCGAGCCGATCGATGCCGCCATTGATGGCCTCTCCCGTGCGGTGATCGAAAACCGCTGGCAGCCCAACCCCACCAGCGACGCGCGCCGGCGGGCGCTGGTGCCAGACAGCAGCGCGATGCCGTGGGACGAGCTCATGGTGAGCGAGCGTTACATGCACGCCCTGTCGCTGCTGCCCTGATTCCACTCGTGCAGGCCCGGCAGTGGAGCGCAGAAAACACCGTGCCGCCCCGAGGGAGATACCTCCTTGGGGGCAGCGGCGGCAGAGCGTGGGGGCTACCTCTCCACGCCCATCTTGTCCAGCAGGTCCGACACCAGCTCCAGCCGCACCAGCGGGTTGTCCAGCATCATCAGCCGCTGTTTGAGCGCCGAGGGCGCGGGCAACAGCTCGATCCAGCGGTTGGCCACCCAGCCGCTGTCGTCCCAGTGGTAAGGAGGCTGCAGCGGCAGGTCGGGCAGATCACCGGGCTCGCGCTCCTGCAGGTTGGTGAGCAGGCGCTGCAACGCGTTGCGGGTGCTCAGTAGATCGTCTGGCACTGGCACCATCGCTTCAGCCTCCTGCAGCGTGACATCGGCCACCCACAGACCGTGTGGCAGCTGGTGGCTGGTGTCAATCCGGAAGCGCTGCAGTCCGCGGCAGTGAATCATCAGCAATCCGGGTCGGGGTTTCTCCAGCCGCTCAATGCGCGCCAGGGTGCCTACCGGGAAAAACACTTCTCGCGCAAATGTGTCGCCATCGGGCTCTGCCTTGGGATCGATGCGGCGCACCTCGCTGCCTTCGGAGAGGCAGATCACACCAAACGGCGCACCGGCCTTGTGGCAGCGGTTGATCATGTCGAGGTAACGCACCTCGAAGATGCGCAAAGGCATCCAGCCGCCCGGGAAAAGAACGGCTTGTAGTGGGAACAGGGGCAGCTGGTTGAGCCGCAGTGCCTCGGCGGCGGTGTCGCTGCTCAATCGGCAACCACCGCGTCGGCACTCTGACGTTGCAACAGGGCCAGGCAATTGGCGATGGTGCTGCGCAGCTCCCGGCGGTCGCAGATGAAGTCCAGTGCGCCCTTGGCCTGCAGGAACTCGGCGCGCTGAAAGCCTTCGGGTAGCGTCACCCGCACCGTGTTTTCGATCACGCGCGGACCGGCAAAACCGATCAATGCCTTGGGTTCGGCGATCACCACGTCGCCCACAAAAGCAAAGCCGGCGCTCACGCCACCCATGGTGGGGTCGGTCAGCACGCTGATGTAGGGCAGGTTTTTCTTGGCCAGGCGCGTGAGCGCGGCGTTGGTTTTGGCCATCTGCATCAGCGAAAGCAGACCCTCCTGCATGCGCGCGCCACCGGTGGCTGTGAAGCAGATGAAGGGCACCTTCTGCGAAATGGCTTCTTCGACGCCGCGCACAAAACGCTCGCCGACCACCGAGCCCATCGAGCCGCCCATGAAATCGAACTCGAAGCAGGACGCCACGAGGTTGATGCCCTGCACCGCGCCGCCCATGACCACAAGCGCATCGGTCTCGCCCGTGGCCTCCAGCGCTTCCTTGAGACGCTCGGGGTACTTGCGGCTGTCCTTGAACTTCAGCGCGTCGACCGGCAACACCTCCTGCGCCAGCTCGTAACGGCCCTCGGCATCGAGGAACGCGTTGAGGCGTGCGCGTGCGCCGATGCGGTGGTGGTGGCTGCAGTGCGGGCAGACGTTCTGGTTTTTTTCCAGATCGTTCTTGTAGAGCACGGCCTCACAGCTGGGGCATTTGATCCACAGGCCTTCGGGCACGCTGCGGCGCTCGGTGGGGTTGGTGGGAGTGATCTTGGGGGGGAGCAGTTTTTCTAGCCAGGACATGGCGTCTCCATAGAGAGCGGGCGCGAGGTGCGCCCTGTGCAGGGGGAAATTAAAACACGCAGCCGCAGGGGGCCGGCGGGTCCGGTCTCAGCTGTCCAGCGCTTTGCGAATGCCGCGCAGGAAATTGGTCGCCACCGCGATCACCTTTTCGTAGGGCTCGTTTTCGATCAGCTGGATCAGCCGGCTGCCAATCACCACCGCGTCGGCCGCACGGCCCACCGCACGCGCGGTCTCGGCGTCGCGGATGCCAAAACCCACGCCGACCGGAATGTTCACATGCTCGCGAATGCGCGGCAACATCGCCTCAACCTGGGCCACGTCCAGCGTGCCGGCGCCGGTCACGCCCTTGAGCGACACGTAGTAGACATAGCCGCTGGCCACACGGGCCACCTGCGCCATGCGCTCGGCGGTCGAGGTGGGCGCGAGCAGGAAGATCAGGTCCATGTCGCGTGCGCGCAGCGCAGCAGCAAACGCCTCGCACTCCTCGGGCGGGTAGTCGACCACCAGCACACCGTCGACACCCGCCCCAGCGGCATCGCGCACAAAACTGCCTTCGCCATGCTTCTGGTCGTAACGTTCGATCGGATTTGCATACCCCATCAGCACCACCGGTGTGGTGGCGTTGCGCTCGCGGAAGGTCTTGACCATGGCCAGCACCTGGGTCAGGCCGATGCCCAGCGCGAGTGCGCGGTCGCCTGCCTTCTGGATCACCGGGCCATCGGCGGAGGGGTCCGAAAACGGCACGCCCAGTTCGATCACGTCTGCGCCGCCCTCGACCATGCCGTGCATGAGATCGGGCGTGATGTGGGCAAATGGGAAGCCGGCGGTGACGAACGGAATCAGGGCCTTGCGGTTCTGTGCTTTCAGCGCGCTCAGCGCGGTATCGATACGGCTCATGGTTTGTTCTCCCCCACGCTTGCCGTTGCACGGGCTGCGCTGCCCCCGGCGCTGGCCGCCACTTTCACGACCACGGCGTCCGAGCCGCCTTTGACCGACTGGCCTTTGCAGCTGGGCCGACAATAGAAATCGGCCTTGGACAGGTCGGCCACCGTGCCGATGTCTTTGTCGCCCCGCCCCGAGAGGTTGACCAGGATTGATTGGGTCGGCTTCATGGTCTTGGCCAGTTTCATCGCATAGGCCACCGCATGGCTGGATTCGAGCGCGGGGATGATGCCTTCGGTGCGGCAGAGGTAGTGGAAGGCATCGAGCGCCTCTGTGTCGGTGATGCCCACGTATTCGGCGCGACCGATGTCTTTCAGGAATGCGTGTTCGGGGCCGACGCCGGGGTAGTCCAGACCCGCACTCACACTGTGGGTCTCGGTGACCTGGCCGTTGTCGTCCTGCAGCACGTAGGTGCGGTTGCCGTGCAGCACGCCGGGGCTGCCCATTTGCAGCGAGGCCGAATGTTTGCCGCTGTCCAGGCCTTCGCCCGCGGCTTCCACGCCGATGAGGCGCGTGCTGCTGTGGTTGATGTAGGGGTAGAAGATACCCATGGCGTTGGAGCCACCGCCCACGCAGGCGACGACGGCGTCGGGTTGATCACCCTGGCAGCCGGCTTCTTTCAGCATCTCGGGCATCTGCTTCAGGCATTCCTCACCAATCACGCTCTGGAAGTCGCGCACCATCATCGGATAGGGGTGCGGGCCGGCCACGGTGCCGATGATGTAGAAGGTGTTGTCCACGTTGGCGACCCAGTCGCGCATGGCTTCGTTGAGTGCGTCTTTCAGCGTCTTGCTGCCGCTCTCCACCGGCACCACGGTGGCACCCAGCAGCTTCATGCGGTAGACGTTGGGGCTCTGGCGCTTCACATCTTCGCTGCCCATGTAAACCACACACTCCAGGCCGTAGCGCGCGCAAATGGTGGCGGTGGCGACGCCGTGCTGGCCGGCACCGGTCTCGGCGATGATGCGCGGCTTGCCCATGCGCCTGGCAAGCATGGCCTGGCCGATGGTGTTGTTCACTTTGTGCGCACCGGTGTGGTTCAGGTCTTCGCGTTTGAGGAAGATCTGTGCGCCGCCTTGCTCGCGGCTCATGCGTGCGGCGTGGTAGATCGGGCTGGGGCGGCCCACGAAGTGCGCGAGTTCGCTCCTGAATTCGGCGAGAAATTCGGGGTCGTGCTGGTATTTTGCGTACGCGGCCTTAAGCTCGCTGATGGCGTGTGTGAGCGTCTCGCTCACAAAGCTGCCACCGTAGATGCCGAAATGGCCACGGGCGTCGGGTTGTTGGTAGAGGTCTTGCATGGGGCTCTTGGTAGGGTGGCCCGACCCCTGGCGAGGCCGCTCAGGTCGGGCGGGAAAGTTGCGCGTCGGCGTCGCGGACCGCTGCCACAAAGGCGCTCATCTTGTCGGCGTCTTTGATGCCCTTGTGTACACCACCATCGGGTGCGCGGGCTTCGACGCCGGAACTCACATCAACGGCCCAGGGCCGCACCAGACTGATGCCATCGCGCACGTTTGCAGCGTCGAGTCCACCAGACAAAACGAGGCGAGAGCTGGCGTTTAGTTGCGGGTGTGACCAAGGGAAAGCTGTCCAGTCAAACGATTGACCGCTGCCGCCATATCCGTCGACATGGGCGTCGAGCAGGATGGCTTGGGCGGAGATGAATTGCTCCGCGTATTTTAGGAGATCGAAGCGGGCGCCTGCCGGGCCGGGGGCAATGCGCGCGGCACGCAGGTAGGGCCGGGCGGCGGCCTGGCAATCGGCCGGGGTTTCGTCGCCATGAAACTGCAACAAGGCCTGTGGCACCTCGGCGATGCCCTGGGCAATGAATTCGGGGCTGGCATTGACAAACAGCAGCACCGGGGTGACGAAGCAGGGCAGGCGGCGCGCCAGTGCGCCGGCGCGTTCGGGCGCAACGAAGCGCGGACTGTGCGGGTAAAGCACGAAGCCGATCGCGTCCGCGCCGGCGCGCACCGCAGCGTCCACGTCGGTCTCGCGGGTCAGTCCACAGATCTTGATGCGCGTGTGGTGCTGGTTCATGTTCAGAGATGGTCAGCGCTGCCATTTCCCAAGGGCCCGATGGAACCCGCTGTGCCGGGACCACCCCGTGAGCCTGGCGCGGTCACGGTAACCAGTCGAAGGCGGGGGTGCGGCTGGGCAGTTCCCAGACCGGGTCGTAGACCGGCCCCAGAAAATACAGACCGTCGGGTGAGAAGGTGGGGGCGGCGGCGTCGCGGCTGCGTGCGGCGAGCACCTCCGCCATCCAACTCACCGCCTGGCTGCCGGTGCCGATCGCGATCAGGCATCCCATGATGTTGCGGATCATGTGATGCAGGAAAGCGGTCGCCTCGAAGTCGAAACGCCAGTAGGCGCCGCGCTGGCTGATGCTCACATCCAGCATCTGTTTGACCGGGCTGTGGGCCTGGCAGGAGGAAGCACGAAACGAGGTGAAATCGTGTTCGCCGACGAGCATGCTGGCTGCGGCGCGCATTGCTTCCAGATCGAGCGGGCGGAACACCCAGCCCACCTGCCCCGCGTCCACGCTGGGCCGCACCGGCGAGGCCAGCAGAACGTAGGCGTAGCGGCGCGAGCGTGCGCTGGCGCGTGCATGGAAGGTGGATGGCACCGGCCGCGCCCATTGCACCGCGATGGTGTCGGGCAAGAACCGGTTGGTGCCGCGCACCCAGGCGATGTCTGTGCGGTGCAGCGGGGTATCGAAGTGCACCACCTGCATCAGCCCATGGACACCGGAATCGGTCCGTCCAGCGCAGAGGGTGGTGACCTTGTCCAGCGCGGTGAACGATGTCAGCGCCGCTTCCAGGCGGTCTTGCACGGTGCGGCCGCTGAGCTGGCTTTGCCAGCCTTCGAAAGCGTGGCCGTTGAAACTCACGCCCAGCGCCATGCGCTGCCATCCGGGCTCGTTGGGCGCCGAACGCTCGACAGGGAGGGCGATCAAGGCAGCAACAAAGCAGGTCGCAAGCGCTCGCTTCAGCCCAGGTCGGCGAGGAAGGTACCGGCCTTGGTTTTGAGCGTGCCCGAGGCCTCTGCCAACACCTCTTCGGCCAGCGAGCGGGCGCCTTCCAGGTCACCGATGGCGCGAAACTCCTCGGCCAGCGAGAGTTTGGTGTCCAGCGGGTTCTCTTCGGTCAGGCCGTCGCCGTTCGAGGTGGCGGATGCTGGTGTGTCGAGTTCGAGGTTGACGTCGCTGAGATCGAACGACATCAACGCCGCAGGTCCGGGGACTGGCGCAGACGGGCTCGGGTCGACACGCGTGCCAGCCACTGCCGGGGACGCAGAGAGATCCAGGGGCTCGTCGAAGTTGAGCCCGGGCAGCGAGTCGCCGAGATCGAACATCGGCTGATCGGACGCGGGTTGACCAGAGGGAGATCCGCTGATCGGGTCTTCCAGCAACGCGGCCGGCTCGGACGGGAAGTCGAGATCAAAATCCATCGGACGCGACTCGGGTGCCATCAGATCGGCCAATGGCGTTTGTGTCAGCGCGTCGGTGCTGCCCAGATCGTCGAGCGCCGACATGGCGCCACCGGCGGCCACGTGGGACGGGGATGCCAGAGCGGGAGCGTCGTCGGTGGAAAAATCAAGGTCCAGATCCAGGCCGCCGTCGGCTTCCGCGGCAGCGCCACCCGCTGTGAGCGTGCTGCTGGCAAAGGGCTGAGTCAGCCCGCCGCCAGCGGTGCTCAGCGCCACCACCTTTTCGGCTGGTGCACCACCTGGCTGATACAAGGGATTGTTCGGGTCGAGTTCACTGCCCAGTTTGCAGGCTTGATCCCATTCGGAGCCCTGACCTTGGGTGAGGCCGTAGGCCTCGATGGCCACGACCTCGAAAGCCTTGGCGTCGCGCCGTTTGGCGTAAATCTCCAGCAGCTTGTTGTGAATGGCCACGCGTGTGGGTGTGCTGCGCATGGCTTCTTTGAGGATCTCCTCGGCTTGAAGATCGCGGCCGTAGGCGAGGTACACGTCGGCCTCGGCCACCGGGTCCACATCCCCTGCCGCGTCCAGCTGGCTCGGCGAATACACCATGGACGAGCCCGAAGCCGAAGCCTCGGCGGTGTCGATACGCTGCCCGCCACTGGAGCCGAAGAACGAGTCGGGTTGCAGCCGGCTCTCCAGGAACGAACTGTCGACGGACGATCCCTTCTTGCGCTGGCGCATGCGGTAGAAGCCAAATCCGGCGAGCAACGCGAGCAGGCCACCCGCAGCAGGCAACACCAGCGGGTTCTCTTGCAGCTGATCCAGCAGCGAGGGCTCGTCCGCGATGGGTGCGGGCGCCGGTGCTGGCGCTGGGGCCGGTGCGGCGGGAGCAGGCTCAGCTGGCTCGGTGCTCGGGCTGGCCGCCACGGGTTCGCTGGCGGCTGGGGCTTCCACCGGTGCAGGCACAGCAACCGGTGCGGTCACCGCCGCGCCGGGGGCTTCGGCGCTCGGGGCTGTGGGAGCGGGTGCGCCAGGGGCGGCGGTTGCCGTGGCGTCGCCCAACTTGGCCAGCTCCTCGACGTTGCGCGAGAGTTCGGCCACCCGGGTGGAGGCGTCCTTCGCCTGGCGCTCCTGAGCAATTTTGTCTTCGGCGCTGGTGGCGCCCGGGGCCGCGCCCTTGGACAGGGTCAGCTTGTCTTGCGCCGGGGTTGCCGGTTTCTGTTCCTGGACCTCGGCCTGGACCTGGCCGGCGGCTTCCCGCCCTCCAGCGTCCACCGCAGTGGTGGGAACACGATCAGCCAGGCGCCGACGGAACTCGTCGAAATCGCGGCTTTGGGCTGTGATGATCTGGCGCGCTTCGCCGCTGGACACGGCACCAGCTGCGGACTCGGTGGGCAGGTCGATGACAGCGCCTGCCTTGATGCGGTTCACGTTGTCGCCGATAAAGGCGTTGGGGTTGGCGCGCAGCATCGCGACCAGCATCTGGTCGAGAGAGACATGGGCCGGCCGGTTGGCCTCGGCGATGCGGCCCGCGGTGTCGCCAGGGCGCACGCGTACCTGGGACGGGCGCTCGGATGTCGTGGTTGGCGCTGCTGCCCGGGGGGTGGTCGCTGCCGCCGGGGGCAAGGTCTGGGCGCTCGCTGCGGCCGGTGGGCGCACCGGCTGCGGCACAGCGGCGGCGGGCACGGGTGCGACAGGCGCAGCCGCGCGCGTCTTGGGCGGATCGATGAGCAGGGTGTAATCGCGCACGATGCGGCCCGACGCCCAGTTGGCCTCGATCATCAGGTCCACAAAGGGCTCGTTGATCGGCCGCGGGCTGGTCAGGCGCAGGTAGGCTCGGCCGTCGGGGCGACGCTCCAGGGTGAGCTGCGCGCTCCCGAGCGCCTGGTTGAACTCCATGCCGGCAGCGCGAAACGCAGCCGGTGAAGCCAGACCCACCCGCAGGCTGCTGGCCTCTTCGGCGTTGATCTCAGGCACCTCGATTTCGGCGCGCAAGGGCTCGCCCAAGGAGGACTGCACCACGATGCGACCAAGGGCCAGGGCCATCGCACTTCCGGTGTGGGCCAGGCCGGTGCACAGCAGCACCGCCGCAGCAACCGCATGTAACCGGTTGATACCGCCCGAGCGGGTCTTTTCAATGGGATTGGTGGCCGGTTGGACAGGGGTGTGGCGGGAGTTGGATGGCACGTGGACCTCGATGTGAAAAACCGACAAATGACCTTAGCATCAACGGATTAGAGTGACAAGCTGAGAACCCGCTTGATGTTCCAAGGCGCCCGTTGGTCGCCTGCCGGGGTGACGCTGCGTTGTGGCATCGCAACGGGCCAGCGGCCGTTTGGCAAAGCTGGCTGTTGCATCTCGAGACACTCAGGCCGCCAACACGATGCGCAGCATGCGGCGCAGCGGCTCTGCCGCGCCCCAAAGCAGCTGGTCGCCAACGGTGAAGGCGCCGACGTAAGACGGCCCCATCGCCAGTTTGCGGATGCGCCCGACCGGAATCGTCATGGTGCCGGTGACCGCCACGGGGGTCAGGTCTTTCATGGTGGCTTCGCGCGTGTTTGGCACGACCTTGGCCCAGGGGTTGTCGGCGGCAATCATGGCCTCGATATCGGCCAGCGGCACATCGTTCTTGAGTTTGAAAGTCAGTGCCTGGCTGTGGCAGCGCATCGCGCCCACGCGCACGCAGAAACCGTCGACCGGAATCGGCGCCGAGCCAAAACCGTCACCCAGCCCCATGATCTTGTTGGTCTCGGCCATGCCTTTCCACTCTTCCTTGGACTGCCCGTCGCCGAGATCCTTGTCGATCCAGGGGATCAGCGAACCGCCCAGCGGCACGCCAAAATTGGCGGTCTCGCTGCTGGTCAGCGCGCGCTGTTTGGCGATCACCTTGCGATCGATCTCCAGAATGGCGCTCTTGGGGTCGTCCAGCAGGCTCTTCACCTCGGCGTTGAGCGTGCCGTATTGGGTGAGCAATTCGCGCATGTGCTGTGCGCCGCCCCCACTGGCAGCCTGATAGGTCTGTGTGCTCATCCATTCGACCAGTCCCGCTTTGTAGAGCGCGCCCACGCCCATGAGCATGCAGCTCACGGTGCAGTTGCCACCGACCCAGTTCCGGCCGCCCTTGGTCAGGGCGTCCTGGATCACCGGCATGTTGACCGGATCGAGCACGATGACCGCGTCTCTTTCCATGCGCAGGGTCGAGGCGGCGTCGATCCAGTGACCCTTCCAGCCCGCTGCGCGCAACTGGGGGAAAACGGCGCCAGTGTAGTCGCCGCCCTGGGCGGTGACGATGACGTCGCAACGCTGAAGGGCGGCGATGTCGTAAGCGTCTTGCAGCGTGGTCTCGTTCTTCGCCATGGCCGGGGCCTTGCCGCCAGCGTTGGAGGTGGAGAAAAACAGCGGCTCGATCAGATCGAAGTCTTTCTCTTCAACCATGCGGTCCATCAACACCGAACCGACCATGCCGCGCCAGCCGACCAATCCAACCAATTTGTTGCTCATTTCAAATGCCCTTTCAGATCAAGAAGAAAACAGGCCAGACCCGGCTGTTTTGCCCCGGCTCGTCTGGCCGGGGGAGGGCGCGCGACGGAACCGGAGCTGTATCAGCCCTTGATGGTGGTCGTGGTTTTGAGGGAGGTTGCGCGCGCCGCACACTCGGCCTTGGGGGCAGGTGTGGGTATGTTCACGGTGAACAGGTCGGCGGCAAACATGGGGAGAGATTGTAGCGGGACGGGGCTGGGTAGCCGCTGACATGGCGACGGTGACAGGCGCAAATGCGTCCTGCGGGCAGCCTTTGCCTCACACGGCCGGCCGCAAGTTGCTGATCAGCAGAATTCAACATGCCGCCCTCACCCTCCGAACCCCAGGGAATTGCACTGCAATTTTGAATCGGACCAATTTCCGATGGCATTGGCTGCGTCGTATCCGGTTCTGATCGCGTGCGAGATATCGGCCACCTCGGAACAGTCGCCCACCTTGACAACCGCGATGCCCTTTTCGATCAGCGCTGTCGAGTCGAACGTGACGGGGCGGGCGCCGCCAGCCATCACGACACCGTCGCACGGAATGTGTACGGTGTTGCCGTCCTTGTCCTCGCATCTCAGCTCCCCCGGGGCAATGCACGTGACCGTGTGCCCGGTGTACTGCTCGACGCCGTACGTTCTGTAATTTTCGAGCAGTGTGGGTAAAACGGTGTTGCTGATGCCGTCTGCGATGGTGTCTAGCATTTCCACCAAAGCCACGTTGTGGCCTTGCGTCGCGAGGTACTCGGCCGTTTCGCAACCGACCAGGCCGCCGCCGATCACGGCCACGCGGCCTCGCACCTCCTGTTCGCCCGCAAGCACTTTCCACGCATCACACACGTTCGGGCCATCCACGCCTGGAATCGGGGGTGTGAAGCTCGACGCACCGACCGCCACGATCACGGCATCGGGCGCCAGCGCCAGCACGTTGTCGGTGGTGGCCATTTCACCCAGGCGAAGTACCACGTTTTCGGTGGTGATCGCGTGTTCGAGGTTCTGCACGGCGCGGTGAATTTCTTGTTTGCGGGGCGGCACATCGGCGATGTTCAATTGCCCGCCCAGCGCCATTTCCTTCTCAAACAGAGTCACGTGGTGGCCCTTGATGGCGGCCACGCGCGCGGCTTCCAGCCCTGCGGGGCCGCCGCCGATGACCACGACGTTTTTTTTCGTGCTGGCGGGCGTGATCACGCGGATGTCTTCGAAGCCGTTTTCGGCGTTGAGCACGCAGGCGATGAAGGCGCGGTTCTGGATGTTGTCGGTGCAGCCCCGGTTGCAGGAGATGCAGCGGCGAATGTCGCTGGCCTGGCCTGCGGCGGCCTTGTTCGCCCAGTCGGGGTCGGCCAACAGGGCGCGGCCCACGCCGATCATGTCGGCCTTGCCGCTTTGCAACACGCCCTCGGCCATGGCGGGGTCGATGATGCGGCCCACCGCGCTGACCGGAATGGAAACCGCCGCTTTGACCGCGCCCGCGATGTCCACAAAGAAGCCGTAGGGCTGCACGCCCATGGGCGGGATCGTGTCGGCCATGTTGCCGGTGTGGTTGGCCTGGGCCACGTGCAGCATGTCCACCCCCGCGTCTTGCAGCCATCGGGCGAATTGCGGCGCGTCGGACTCGTCAATGCCGCCTTTGCCGCGCTCAGGGGTGACGACCGAACACTTGTAGTCGATCACCATGGTGGGCACGGCCTTTTTCAGCGCACGCACCAGCAACAAGGCAAAGCGCGTGCGGTTCTCCAAGCTGCCGCCAAACTGGTCGGTGCGGTGGTTCATTTGGGTGCTGCACAGCGCGCCCACAAGCCGGTCGCCGTGGACCTGAATCACGTCGGCTCCCGCCTTTTGCCCGCGCACGGCACAGGCGCACATCTTCTCGATGATCCGCATCAAGGCGTCTTCGCTCACCTCGTCCACGAAAAATGCCATGTCGTGGTGCAACCGTGCGCGCACTTGCGCCATTTCGCCTTGGGCAAACAGGGTGTTGAGGGTGTCAGCGTCGTATTCGGGGTGAAAGATCTGCACGCCGAGCTTGGCGCCGTACGCATGCACGCTGTCTGCGAGCAGCCGGAAGCTGTCGATCTGGCTGTCGTCAAACAGCTTGGGGGTGGGGGTAAAGCTGCGGACGGGCGCCACATCACCCAAGACGATGTAACCCACTCCACCCTTGGCAAGCCGCGTGTAAAACGCGCGGCTCTGCGAGCTGATGCTGCCATCCTTCGCTTCATACCCTGTGGTGAGCGGCGGAAACATGATGCGGTTTTTGAAGGTCACACCGCCTATGCAGATTGGTTCCAGCAGCTTCATCACAAATTCTCGTTCTGAAGACAGAGCTGGAAATGGACGCCCTGTCGTTGGTCGCCCTCATGAAAAAAGGCAGCCAGTTCGGGCTGCCTTTTTTGCGATGGTGAGAACCCGCTCAGACCATCATCCCAGCGCCTTGACGACCGCGTCGCCCATTTGCGCGGTGCCGACCTTGGTCGTGCCGGCGCTCCAGATGTCCGGCGTGCGCAGTCCCTGGGCCAGCACGTTTTGCACGGCGGCCTCGATGCGTTGCGCCGCGGCTTCCTGGTTCAGGCTGAAGCGCAGCATCATGGCCGCGCTCAGGATGGTGGCCAGGGGGTTGGCCACGCCTTTGCCGGCGATGTCGGGGGCGCTGCCGTGGCTGGGTTCGTACAGCCCCTGGCCTTGTGCGTTGAGGCTGGCCGAGGGCAGCATGCCAATGGAGCCGGTGAGCATGGAGGCTTCGTCGCTCAGGATGTCGCCGAACATGTTGCCGGTGACGACCACGTCAAAAGCCTTGGGCGCCTTGACCAGTTGCATGGCGGCGTTGTCCACGTACATGTGCTGCAGTTCCACGTCCGGGTATCCGGCGTGCACTTCGGTGACCACGTCTTTCCAGAACTGGAAGGTCTCCAGCACGTTGGCTTTGTCGACGCTGGTGACCTTTTTGCTGCGCTTGCGCGCGGCCTGGAAGGCGACGTGGGCAATGCGCTCGATTTCCGGCTTCGAATAACGCATCGTGTCGAAGGCTTCCTCGGCGCCGGGGAAGTGGCCATCAACCGCGGTGCGGCGGCCGCGGGGCTGGCCGAAGTAGATGTCGCCGGTGAGCTCGCGGATGATGAGGATGTCCAGGCCCGCGATCAGTTCGGGTTTGAGGCTGGAGGCGCCGACCAACTGCTCGTAGCAGATGGCGGGACGAAAGTTGGCAAACAGACCCAGGTGTTTGCGCAGACCCAGAATGGCCTGCTCGGGGCGCAGTGGGCGATCGAGTTTGTCGTATTTCCAGTCGCCGACCGCGCCGAACAGGATGGCGTCGGCCGACTGCGCGAGCTTGAGTGTGGACTCGGGCAGCGGGTGGCCGTGGGCATCGAAGGCGGCGCCGCCGACCAGGGCGGATTCCATCTCCAGCGGCAGGCCGAGCGTGTCGAGCACCTTGACGGCCTCGGCAACAATTTCGGTGCCGATGCCGTCACCGGGGAGAACTGCAATTTTCATGTTGTGTTTCTTGTGTGTGAACCCATGGCGCGGACCGGCCGGGCGAGTCACCTGGTTGCCGGTGCTTCATGCCGGCATGGTGTTCGCCAGCCAGGGTTTGGTGGCCAGCCGCTCGGCCTCGAAGGCGGCGATCTTGTCTTTGTGGCGCAGCGTCAGGCCGATGTCGTCCAGGCCGTTGAGCAGGCAGTACTTGCGAAACGCCTGCACGTCGAACGGCAGTTCATCGCCCTGGGGCTTGATCACCACCTGGCGTTCCAGATCGACCGTCAGTTCGTAGCCGGGAAAGGCGGCCACCTCGTTGAACAGCTGGTCCACCTGCGCCTCGGGCAGGATGATGGGCAGCAGGCCGTTCTTGAAGCAGTTGTTGAAGAAAATGTCGGCGTAACTGGGCGCGATCAGTGCACGAAAGCCGTACTGATCGATGGCCCAGGGCGCGTGCTCGCGGCTGGAGCCACAACCAAAATTCTTGCGCGCCAGCAGGACGGACGCGCCCGCGTAGCGCGGCTGGTTGAGCACGAAGTCCGGGTTGGGCCTGCGGCTCGCCGGGTCCTGACCGGGCTCGCCCTTGTCAAGGTAGCGCCACTCGTCGAACAGGTTGGGGCCGAAACCGGTCTTGCGGATCGACTTCAGGAATTGCTTGGGGATGATCGCGTCCGTGTCGACGTTTTCGCGGTCGATCGGCGCCACCAACCCCTTGTGCAAGGTGAAGGGTGTCATTATTTCTTCTTGGCCGCGTCTTCGAGCACCTGGCCACCTTTCTGGATGTCCTGGCCCACGCCTTGCACGGTGTTGCAGGCGCTCAGGGCCAGCACGAAGGCGGCGGCGAGGAGGGTGGCGATGGATTTCATGGCGTGTTCCTTTCAGACAAATTGACGGACGTCGACGAAGTGACCATGGATAGCCGCAGCGGCCGCCATGGCGGGAGAAACCAGGTGGGTGCGGCCACCAGCGCCCTGGCGGCCCTCGAAGTTGCGGTTGCTGGTGGAGGCGCAACGCTCGCCCGGTTCCAGCCGGTCGGCGTTCATCGCCAGGCACATGGAACAGCCCGGTTCGCGCCATTCGAAGCCAGCGGCCTTGAAAATTTCATGCAGGCCTTCGCGTTCGGCCTGTTCTTTCACCAGCCCGGAGCCGGGCACGACCATGGCGAGCTTGACGTTCCTGGCCACCTTCTGGCCCAGCTTCTTGACCAGGGCCGCAGCCTCACGCATGTCTTCGATCCGGCTGTTGGTGCAGGAGCCGATGAAAACCTTGTCGACAAAAATGTCGTTCAGCGGCTTGCCAGGCTGCAAACCCATGTAGGTCAGCGCACGCTCGATGGCACCGCGTTTGTTCGGATCTTTTTCTTTCTCCGGATCGGGCACCGTGCCGTTCACCCCGAGCACCATCTCGGGCGAGGTGCCCCAGGTGACCTGCGGCACGATCTGGGACGCATCGAGCTCCACCACCGCGTCGAACCTGGCGTCGGCGTCGGAGTGCAGCGTTTTCCAGTGTTGGACCGCCTGGTCCCAGGCGACGCCCGTGGGCGACAGCGGACGCCCCCTGACGTAATCGATGGTCTTGTCGTCCACCCCCACCAGGCCGGCACGCGCGCCGCCTTCGATGGCCATGTTGCACACCGTCATGCGACCTTCCACGCTGAGCGAACGGATGGCACTGCCGCCGAATTCGATGGTGTAGCCGGTGCCGCCTGCCGTGCCGATCTTGCCGATGATGGCCAGCACGATGTCTTTGGCGGTCACACCTTTGGCCAGCTGACCTTCAACCCTGATCAGCATGTTCCTGGCCTTTTTGGCCAGCAGCGTTTGTGTGGCCATCACGTGCTCGACCTCGCTGGTGCCGATGCCGTGGGCCAGGGCGCCGAACGCGCCGTGGGTGGAGGTGTGTGAATCGCCGCAAACCACGGTCATGCCGGGCAGGGTGGCGCCGTTTTCCGGGCCGATCACGTGCACGATGCCTTGGCGCTTGGACATGAACGGGAAGAAAGCCGCCGCGCCGAATTCGGCGATGTTTTTGTCGAGCGTGGTGATCTGTTCCTTGCTGACCGGATCACTGATGCCGTCGTAACCCAGCTCCCAGCCGGTGGTGGGTGTGTTGTGGTCGGCGGTGGCGACGATGGAGCTCACACGCCAGACCTTGCGGCCCGCCTGGCGCAGGCCCTCGAAGGCTTGCGGGCTGGTGACTTCGTGCACCAGGTGGCGATCGATGTAAAGCACGGCCGTGCCGTCTTCTTCGGTGTGGACGACGTGTTCGTCCCAGATCTTGTCGTAAAGGGTGCGTCCCATGTTGGCGTGTGCCTCGGCTGTTCGGTGGGCGAAGGCCCGATTTTATGGCAAGGGCTGGGCCGCGCTGGCCTGTGCGGCTATTGCGCGCTCCCGGGCACCCGAGAAAAAAATCGCCCGCGCCGCGTGTTGCGGGGCAGGCGATTCCATCCGTGTACCGCCCGGCAGATCCGGGCGATGGCGCAAAGGCTCAGCGGGCAGCGGTTTTGATGTCGCGGCGGGGGGCGCCGGTGTAGAGCTGGCGTGGACGGCCAATCTTGTACTCGGGGTCGCTGATCATTTCGTTGAGCTGGGCGATCCAGCCCACGGTGCGGGCCAGGGCGAACACGCCGGTGAACAGATTGACCGGGATGCCTATAGCGCGCTGCACGATGCCGGAGTAGAAATCGACGTTCGGGTAGAGCTTGCGCGAAACGAAGTAGTCGTCTTCCAGGGCAATTTTCTCGACTTCCTTGGCCAGCTTGAACAGCGGATCGTTTTCCAGACCGAGCTCCGCCAGCACCTCGTTGCAGGTTTCCTGCATGAGCTTGGCCCGCGGGTCGTAATTCTTGTAGACGCGGTGACCAAAACCCATCAGCTTGACGCCGGAGTTCTTGTCCTTGACCTTCTCCATGAATTCGCCCACCTTGGAGATACCGCCCTGGGCCTGGATGTCTTCCAGCATGTTCAGGCAGGCCTCGTTGGCACCGCCATGGGCCGGGCCCCACAGGCAGGCCACGCCGGCGGCGATGGCGGCGAACGGGTTGGTGCCCGACGAGCCGCACAGGCGCACGGTGGAGGTGGACGCGTTCTGCTCGTGGTCTGCGTGCAGGATGAAGATGCGGTCCAGGGCGCGCTCCAGCACCGGGTTGACCACATATTCCTCGCAGGGCGTACCAAACATCATGCGCAGGAAGTTGCCGGCGTAGCTCAGGTGGTTCTGCGGGTACATGTACGGCTGGCCCATGCAGTACTTGTACGACATGGCCACCAGCGTGGGCAGCTTGGCGATCATGCGGATCGCGGCAATCTCGCGGTGGCGCGGATTGTTGATGTCGGTGCTGTCGTGGTAGAAGGCCGAGAGGGCGCCCACGAGGCCGGTCAGGATGGCCATGGGGTGTGCGTCGCGGCGGAAGCCGCGCAGGAAGAACTGCATCTGCTCGGCCACCATGGTGTGGTTGGTGACCAGCTTGTGAAAGCTCTTGCGCTCAACCTCATTGGGCAACTCGCCATTGAGCAACAGATAGCAGGTGTCCAGGTAATCGCAGTTGGTGGCCAGCTGTTCGATCGGGTAGCCGCGGTACAGCAGCTCACCCTTGTCGCCGTCGATGTAGGTGATGGCCGACTGGCAGGACGCGGTGGACAGGAAGCCCGGGTCGTAGGTGAACATGCCGGTCTGCGCATACAGCTTGCGGATGTCGATCACGTCGGGCCCGATCGTGCCGGCGTACACGGGCAGGTCCACGCTGGGGCTGCCGTTGGTGAAGGACAGGGTGGCTTTGTTGTCGACGAGTTTCATGCGGTTTCCTTAAACAAACGCTCTCAAGCGGTGGGCCGTGCTGTGCGCAACAGGCCCAGCACGTGATTGACGTCGTCGCGGGCCAGTTCGCCCTCGGGGGATTTACGGCCCAGCAACAGATCAAGCAGATCGTTGTCGGACAAATCCATTAAAACCCCGAGAGCTTCGGCCTGCCTGACAGTGAGGTGGGGCGCGTGGCGGTCGAAGAAGCGCTCGATGAACAAATCGTTTTCCAACAGTCCGCGGCGGCAACGCCAGCGCAGCTTGCTCAGGGCGCGCGCGTCAATGGGTTCGTCGAGGCTGTCGGGGGCGTTCATGGCGCAGACGGGGGACACGCTCAGATCGAGCGCAACACCAGCATTTCCTTGATCTTGCCGATGGCCTTGGTGGGGTTCAGACCTTTGGGGCAGACGTCCACGCAGTTCATGATCGAGTGGCAGCGGAACAGACGGTACGGATCTTCCAGGTTGTCCAGGCGCTCGGCCGTGGCCTCATCGCGGCTGTCGGCGATGAAGCGATAGGCCTGCAACAGGCCGGCCGGACCGACGAATTTGTCGGGATTCCACCAGAAGCTGGGGCAGGCGGTGGAGCAGCTGGCGCACAGGATGCACTCGTACAGGCCGTTGAGTTCGTCGCGCTCTTCGGGGCTCTGCAGTCGCTCGCGCTCGGGCGCCTGGGTCTCCGTGATCAGATAAGGCTTGATGCTGTTGTACTGCTTGAAGAACAGCGTCATGTCCACGATCAGGTCGCGCACCACTGGCAGACCGGGCAGGGGCTTCAAGGTGATCACGCCGGGCAGCGTGTTCATGTTGGTCAGGCAGGCCAGGCCATTCTTGCCGTTGATGTTCATCGAGTCCGATCCGCACACGCCTTCGCGGCAGGAGCGGCGGAACGAGATCGTCGGGTCGACTTTCTTCAACTTGCCCAGCGCGTCGAGCAGCATGCGCTCGTGGCCGTCGAGTTCGACCTCGATGGTCTGCATGTAGGGCTTGGCGTCCTTTTCTGGGTCGTAGCGGTAAATCTTGAAGGTGCGAAGTGCCATGGTGTGTTCCTGCAATGTCTGGGTAGGTGACCGGCTGGGCTTTTGCTCAAGGGCGCTGCGAAACTGGCTGGGCCAGGCCGCTGGCAGCACCCCTTGCGGGGAGCCGCCCAAGGGCGCGCGGTTAGAAGGTTCTGACTTTGGGCGGAACCGATTCCACCGTCAGCGGCTTGAGGTTGACCGGTTTGTAGGTCAGGCTGTTGTCGGCGCTGTGCCACAGCGTGTGTTTCATCCATTCGACGTCGTTGCGGCCCAGCGGAGACTGGGCGTCGTCGGCGGGGCGCTCGTAGTCGTTGACCATGTGGGCGCCACGGCACTCGTGGCGCGCAGCGGCCGAGGTCATGGTGGCCTGGGCCGCTTCGATCAGGTTCTCGACTTCCAGCGCCTCGATACGCGCGGTGTTGAATACCTTGGATTTGTCGCCCAGGTGGATGGCGCCCACGCGGGCGCGCATGGCGTTGATCTTGGTGACGCCCTCGTCCATGATGGCCTGGGTGCGGAAAACGCCTGCGTGCTGTTGCATCGCGGCGCGCAGGTCGTTGGCCACGTCCTGCGCATATTCACCGGAGGTGGAGCTGTCCAGGCGCGCCAGGCGTGCCAGGGTTTTGTCGGCAGCGTCCGCCGGCAACGGCTTGTGGGGCACCGCCTTGCTGTTGGCTTCGACGATGTGGTTGCCGGCCGCGCGGCCGAACACCAGCAGGTCGAGCAGCGAGTTGGTGCCCAGGCGGTTGGCGCCGTGCACGCTGACGCAGGCACATTCGCCCACCGCATACAGGCCATTGACCACTTTCTGCGCGCCCTGACCGTCTGGGGTCACGACCTGACCATGGATGTTGGTCGGGATGCCGCCCATCTGGTAGTGGATGGTGGGCACGACCGGAATCGGCTCGCGCGTGATGTCGACGTTGGCGAAGTTGATGCCGATCTCGTAGACCGACGGCAGGCGTTTGTGGATGGTGTCGGCGCCCAGGTGGTCGAGCTTGAGCAGCACGTAGTCCTTGTTGGGACCGCAGCCACGCCCTTCCTTGATTTCCTGGTCCATGGAGCGCGAGACGAAGTCGCGTGGCGCCAGGTCTTTCAAGGTCGGCGCGTAGCGCTCCATGAAGCGCTCGCCTTCGCTGTTGAGCAAAATTGCGCCTTCGCCGCGGCAGCCTTCGGTCAGCAGCACACCGGCACCGGCCACACCGGTGGGGTGGAACTGCCAGAACTCCATGTCTTCAAGCGGGATGCCGGCGCGTGCCGCCATGCCCAGGCCGTCGCCGGTGTTGATGAAGGCGTTGGTGGAGGCCGCAAAAATGCGGCCGGCGCCACCGGTGGCCAGCAGGGTGCGTTTGGCTTCCAGGATGTAGGTCTCACCGGTTTCCATTTCCAGGGCGGTTACGCCGATCACGTCGCCTTCGGCGTCGCGGATCAGATCGAGCGCCATCCACTCGACGAAGAAGGTGGTGCGTGCGGCCACGTTTTGCTGGTACAGGGTGTGCAGCATGGCGTGGCCGGTGCGGTCGGCGGCGGCGCAGGCGCGCTGCACGGGCTTCTCGCCGTAGTTGGCGGTGTGGCCGCCGAAGGGGCGCTGGTAGATGGTGCCGTCGGGGTTGCGGTCGAACGGCATGCCGAAGTGTTCCAGCTCGTACACCACTTTCGGCGCTTCGCGACACATGAACTCGATGGCATCCTGGTCACCCAGCCAGTCAGAGCCTTTGATGGTGTCGTAGAAGTGGTAGTGCCAGTTGTCCTCGCTCATGTTGCCCAGCGAGGCGCTCACGCCCCCCTGCGCTGCCACGGTGTGCGAGCGGGTCGGAAACACCTTGGAGAGCACGGCCACGCTGAGGCCGGCGCGTGCCAGTTGCAGCGAGGCGCGCATGCCGGAGCCACCGGCACCAACGATCACGACGTCGAATTTTCGTTTGGGGAGATTTGCGGTTGCGGTCATGGCTTCAGAGCCTCCAGAGAACTTGAACAGCCCAGCCCAGGCAGGCCACGAGCCAGACGATGGTGAATGCGTGCAGGATGAGGCGCAGGCCAGAAGGCTTGGCGTAGTCCATCCAGATGTTGCGCATGCCGACCCAGGCGTGATAGATCAGCGCCACGAACACAACAAAGGTCAGGCCCTTCATCCACTGGCTGGCAAAGATGCCGGCCCAGGTTTCGTAGCCAATCGGCCCGGCGGTGAAGATCACCTGTGCGATCACGATCAGGGTGAACAGCGTCATCAAAATGGCTGTGATGCGCTGCGCCAGCCAGTCGCGTGTGCCGTAGTGGGCGCCTGGGACGACGCGCTTGGTTCCGTAATTGACAGACATGTTGGGTTGTCCTTTGAAGTGTGGTTCAGTACAGGCCAAACAGCTTGGCGCCCAGCACGAGGGTCAGCCCGATGCTCAGGGTCAGCGTCACGATGGCCGTTGATTTGCCGAACTCCTTTGTGACCTTGTGGGTGGCGTCCATATAAACGTGGCGCACGCCCGCCAACAGGTGATGCAGGTAGGCCCAGATGATGGCCAGCACCACCAGCTTGAACAGCCAGCCTGGCACAAAGCCGACGCCGGCCGAGAAGGCCGAAGAGAATCGGGTGAAGGAAATTTCCGACGACACGGAGGTGTCGAACAGCCAGACGATCAGCGGCAGCAGCAGGAACATCAGGGCACCACTGGCGCGGTGCAGGATGGAGACCCAGGCCGCCGCCGTCATGCGGTAGGTGGTGAGATCCTTGAATGCGTTGATGTTGCGGAACTCGGGCCGCTTGCGACTCAATTCGGTCATGGTGGGGGTGCTTTCTTCCGGTGTGGAGGCTGGGTGGAAGGATGATGTAACGCGGTGGTAACTCGAGGGCGAAGCCTGCAAATTCTATTGCAATGCACCATACCGGAGGCTGACGCAGGGACACCCGGCTCAGCGTACGGCGTCAGCTCAGTTCGTTGCGGTAGTGCCGATCGTCGGTGCGGTAGAGGCCGCGTCGCAACTCCATTGGCACATCGTTGTAGGTGTAGGCCACGCGTTCAACGCTCAGCAGCGGGTGGCCCAGGTTGACCGCCAGCAGTTTGGCGGTGTCGGCGTCGGCGCCGACGGCCTTGATCTTTTCCACCGCACGCACCATGCGCACACCGAACTGGGTTTCGAACAGGGCGTACATCGGGCCTGTGTCGTCGGAGAGCGTCTCCAGCGTGAGGCCCTTGAACGGTCCACCCGGCAGCCAGAGGTCTTCGAGGATCGCCGGGGCGCTAGCAAACGACAGCACCCGCTTGACCTGCAGCACCGGGTCGCCGGTGCGGCCGCCCAGCTGGCGCGCCACCTCGGCGCTGGCGCGCTGGCGCCGGCACTCGATGATTCGACGCTCGGCCGGGCCCTGGCTGTCGAGGTCGCCGCTGTCGGGCAGCAGGCGCAGAAAACGGTACTGGGTGTGCGCCTCGGCGTGTGTGGCGACAAACGTGCCCTTGCCCTGGCGGCGCACCAGCAGGTTGTCGGTGGCCAGCTCGTCGATCGCTTTGCGCACCGTGCCCTGGCTCACGCGGTAGCGCGCGGCCAGCTCGAACTCACTCGGGATGGCGTCACCCGGTTTCCATTCACCGGCCTGCAGGCTGCGCAGGATCAGCGTCTTGATCTGCTGGTACAGCGGGCTGAAGGCCGGCGCAATTGACGCGCCAGGGGCTTCGCTGTCGGCAGCTGCGGCGCGGGGATCCGACGCGGGCGGATCGGAGAATGGGGTGGATGTGTTGGGCATGGCAGACAGGGCGCCGGAAGGCGCATGAGAGCATCAATCATATCTTATATAAGACATAAGACAAATTGACGTATCAGGGTTTGCGAGGGTACACTTGGGGGCCGACCCTGCCGCCGGTTTTGTGGCCTTTCGGGCCGCCCGGTGGCCTGGGTTCCAGGGGCGTTTCCCTGGGCCTGTCGTCCGATTTTTCGTTCCTTTCCACCGTCCATTTCTGGAGTTTTCCCATGAGCAAGAAGCCCGTTCGCGTTGCTGTCACCGGTGCCGCTGGTCAGATTGGTTACGCCCTGCTGTTCCGCATCGCCTCGGGCGAAATGCTGGGCAAAGACCAGCCCGTGATCCTGCAACTGCTGGAAGTGCCGGTTGAGGGGCCTCAAAAGGCGCTCAAGGGCGTGATGATGGAACTGGACGATTGCGCGTTCCCGCTGCTGGTGGGGATGACCGCCCACGACGACCCGATGACTGCGTTCAAGGACGCCGACTACGCGCTGCTGGTCGGTTCGCGTCCGCGTGGCCCGGGCATGGAGCGTGCCGAACTGCTGGCCGTCAATGGCGCCATCTTCACGGCACAAGGCGCAGCGCTCAACGCCGTGGCCAGCCGCAACGTCAAGGTGCTGGTGGTCGGCAACCCGGCCAACACCAATGCCTACATTGCCATGAAAAGTGCGCCCGACCTGCCGCGCAAGAACTTCACGGCCATGCTGCGCCTGGACCACAACCGCGCCGCCAGCCAGATCGCTGCCAAGACCGGCAAGGCCGTGGCCGACATCGAGAAATTGACTGTCTGGGGCAACCACTCGCCCACGATGTACGCCGACTACCGCTTCGCCACCATCAACGGCGAAAGCGTGGCCAAGATGATCAACGACCAGGAATGGAACGCCAACGTGTTCCTGCCCACGGTGGGCAAGCGCGGCGCTGCCATCATCGAAGCGCGTGGCCTTTCGTCGGCTGCCTCGGCCGCCAACGCCGCCATCGACCACATGCGCGACTGGGCCCTGGGCACCAACGGCAAGTGGGTCACCATGGGCATCCCGTCGGACGGCCAGTACGGCATTCCGAAGGACACCATGTTCGGCTTCCCCGTGACCTGCGAAAACGGCGAATACAAGCTGGTCGAAGGCCTGGAAATCGACGCTTTCTCGCGCGCCTGCATCGACAAGACCCTGGCCGAGCTCGAGGGCGAGAAAGACGGCGTCAAGCATCTGCTCTGACACCTCCCGGCGCCGCCCACCGTGAAATCCCCCCGCGTCGCCTTCGGCGTCACCCCCCCAAGGGGGCCACACCTGCGGTCTGGCAAAGCCAGCTCCGTGGTGTGTGTCGGGTGGGCGCACGTCGGCGCGCTGCGCAGCTCCTGAATGACCACCTTGCCGGTGAAGCCCCATCCCCGCGACATCCTGCTTGGTGCCCAGGCCGGCGCGTTCGTGTTGCCGGTCTGTGACCACTACAGCGGGGTGGAGGCGCGCATGCGCAAGAGCCTGCAGCTGCAGGCCGAGATGACCGCCGAGTTCGGTACCTGTGTGTTCGACGTCACGCTGGACTGCGAAGACGGCGCGCCGGTGGGTGGCGAAGCGGATCACGCCGCGCTGGTGGGCGCGCTGGCGCTGGCCGCGCCGCCGGCCGCCCGCGTGGCGGTGCGGGTGCACCCGGTGGATCACCCCGCGTTCGAGGTCGACGTGGCCAGCATCGTGGGGGCCGCCGGGCACCGGCTGTGCCACCTCATGCTGCCCAAGGTCGAGTCGCTGGCCGATGTGCAGCGCGCGGTTGTGGCGGTGGAGGCGGCTGGTGCCGCCCACCTGCCTTTGCATGCCTTGATCGAATCGCCCGCAGCGGTGCACCGCGCCTTCGACATCGCAGCGCATCCGCGTGTGCAGTCGCTCAGTTTCGGCCTGATGGATTTTGTCTCGGCCCACGGCGGCGCGATACCCGCCGAAGGCATGGGTGTGGCGGGACAGTTTGCGCACCCGCTGGTGTTGCGCGCCAAGCTGGAGATCGCCTCGGCCTGTCACGCCCACGGCAAGGTGCCCTCACACAACGTGGTCACCGAATTCAAGGACGCTGCGGCGCTGTCGCACGCCGCGCACCAGGCCGCCGATGCGCTGGGTTACACCCGCATGTGGAGCATCCACCCCGATCAGATCCGGCCCATCGTGGCCGCGTTTGCGCCCAGCGAGGACGCGATCCACACCGCTGCCGAGATCATCGAACGCGCCGCGACGGCCGAGTGGGCGCCGGTGTCCTTCGACGGCCGCCTGCACGACCGCGCCAGCTACCGCTTTTACTGGCAGCTGCTGGTGCGCGCCCACCAGACGGGCCGCACGCTGCCCGATGCGGTGGCCCATTGGTTTGCCGAACCGGTGCCATCGCGCTGAGTTTTGTTTTTAACGTTCCCTCCCATTCTTCTGGAGAAAACCATGTCCGACTTCCTGACCGCCTACCGCGCCCACGCCGCCGAGCGCGCCGCCCTGGGCATTCCGCCGCTGCCGCTGGACGCCAAGCAGGTCGCCGCAGTGATTGAACTGATCAAGAACCCGCCCGCCAGTGAGGACGCTTTCCTGCTGGACCTGCTGACCCACCGCGTGCCCCCTGGTGTGGACGACGCGGCCAAGGTCAAGGCCAGTTTCCTGGCCGCCGTGGCACATGGGGATGAAAAAGTGGGCCTGATTTCCAAGGCCAAGGCCACCGAACTGCTCGGCACCATGGTGGGTGGCTACAACGTGCACCCGCTGATCGAGCTGCTCGACGACGCCGAGGTGGCGGGCGTGGCCGCCGAAGGCCTGAAGAAGACGTTGCTCATGTTCGACTTCTTCAACGACGTGGCCGAGAAAGCCAAGGCGGGCAACGCCAAGGCCAAGGAAGTGATGCAGAGCTGGGCCGACGCCGAGTGGTTCACCAGCCGCCCCGAGGTGGACAAGAAGATCACGGTCACCGTGTTCAAGGTACCCGGCGAGACCAACACCGACGACCTGTCGCCCGCGCCCGACGCCTGGAGCCGCCCCGACATTCCGCTGCATTACCTGGCCATGCTGAAGAACACCCGCCCCGACGCGGCCTTCAAGCCCGAGGAAGACGGCAAGCGCGGTCCGATGCAGTTCATCGACGATCTGAAAAAGAAGGGCCATCTGGTGGCCTATGTGGGCGACGTGGTGGGCACCGGCTCCAGCCGCAAGTCGGCCACCAACAGCGTGATCTGGGCCACCGGCCAGGACATCCCGTTTGTGCCGAACAAGCGCTTCGGCGGTGTGACGCTTGGCGGCAAGATTGCGCCCATCTTCTTCAACACGCAGGAAGACTCGGGCTCGCTACCGATCGAGGTCGATGTGTCCCAGCTGGAAATGGGCGACGTGGTCGACATCCTGCCCTACGAGGGCAAGATCATGAAGAACGGCGCCACGCTGGTCGAATTCCAGCTCAAGAGCGATGTGCTGTTTGACGAAGTGCGCGCCGGCGGCCGCATCAACCTCATCATCGGTCGTGGCCTGACCACCAAGGCGCGCGAGTTCCTCGGTCTGCCGGTGTCCACGCTGTTTCGCCTGCCCACGCCGCCGATCGAAACCAAAGCCGGCTTCACCCTGGCGCAAAAAATGGTGGGCCGCGCGGTGGGCCTGCCCGAAGGCCAGGGCGTGCGCCCCGGTACCTATTGCGAACCCAAGATGACCACCGTCGGCTCGCAAGACACCACCGGCCCGATGACGCGCGACGAGCTGAAAGACCTGGCCTGCCTGGGCTTCTCGGCCGATCTGGTGATGCAGTCCTTCTGCCACACCGCCGCCTACCCGAAACCGGTCGACGTGAAGACCCACCGCGAGCTGCCCGCCTTCATCAGCAACCGCGGTGGTGTGGCCCTGCGCCCAGGCGACGGCATCATCCACAGCTGGCTCAACCGCCTGCTGCTGCCCGACACGGTCGGCACCGGCGGTGACTCGCACACCCGTTTCCCCATCGGCATCAGCTTCCCCGCCGGCTCCGGCCTGGTGGCGTTTGGCGCGGCCACCGGTGTGATGCCGCTGGACATGCCCGAGTCGGTGCTGGTGCGCTTCAAAGGCGAAATGCAGCCGGGCGTCACTCTGCGCGACCTGGTGCACGCGATCCCGCTGTACGCCATCAAGGCCGGTCTGCTGACGGTGGCCAAGGCCGGCAAGAAGAACGTGTTCTCGGGCCGCATTCTGGAAATTGAAGGCCTGCCAGACCTGAAAATCGAGCAGGCGTTCGAGCTCTCCGACGCGTCGGCCGAGCGCTCGGCCGCCGGCTGCACCATCAAGCTCAACCCCGAGCCGGTCAAAGAGTACCTGACCAGCAACGTGGTGCTGATGAAGAACATGATCGCCAACGGATACGAGGACAAGCGCACGCTGCAGCGCCGCATCGAAAAAGTGGAGGCCTGGCTCGCCAAGCCCGAGCTGCTGGCCGCCGACAAGAACGCCGAGTACGCCGCCGTGATCGAGATCGACCTGGCCGACATCAAAGAGCCCATCCTGTGCTGCCCGAACGACCCGGACGACGCCAAGACCCTGTCTGAAGTCGCGGGCACCAAGATCGACGAAGCCTTCATCGGCTCGTGCATGACCAACATTGGCCACTTCCGCGCCGCCGCCAAGCTGCTTGGCGGTACCCGGGACATCCCGGTCAAGCTCTGGGTGGCGCCGCCGACCAAGATGGACGAGAGCGAGCTCATCAAGGAAGGCCACTACGCCAACTTCGGCGCCGCCGGTGCCCGCACCGAGATGCCGGGCTGCTCGCTGTGCATGGGCAACCAGGCGCAGGTGCGTGAAGGTGCCACCGTGGTGTCCACCTCGACCCGCAACTTCCCCAACCGCCTGGGCAAGAACACCAACGTGTTCCTGGCCTCGGCCGAGCTGGCGGCGATCGCGTCCAAGCTGGGCAAGATCCCCACCGTGGCCGAATACCACCAGGCCATGGGCATCCTCAGCAAGGACGCGGCCGACACCTACCGCTACATGAACTTCGACCAGATCGAGGAATACGCAGAGACGGCCAAAGGCGTGTCGGTCTGATCGCCGTTGCGCTGAGCGAACAACACACGTGGCCCTCAGGGGCCACATGTGTTTGTGTTCCCCGCACCAGACCTCGAACCCGTTTGTCGCATCACAGCGGCCTGCCCATCGGCTCGCGTGCGGGTTGTTCCGTGGCGGGCTCCGTCATGAAACCGCTGATGAACTGGTTGTCCGTGACCTGTTGCGGTTGAGCGGGGAAGCCAGCGCGTTTCGATCGACAAGGTGGCGTTTTTTTCCCGCTGGGAAGGGATCTCTGTTGCCAGCTGGAAGCCGCTCACCATGGACATGTGGGTGTCCAGATCGATGCAGGTCCGATGTCTGTGGGGATCGGGCCAACAGGATCCAACAGCGTCGACACGGCTCTCGAATACCCGCGCACCCGCGTTCAAAGACGAACCTGCGCAACGTCGTTCGATGAAAACGATCGGGCGTCGTTGTCGTTGTCGTTGTCGTTGTCGTCGACGACGGCGAAGCGCCGTGGTCTGTCCTCGGGGCCGCGATGGGGTTGATGTCGAAGCGCGTGGACAGAAAAACCAAGAGAGCCAGCCTCCGGCGCTGAGGCTGGCCTCATTCAATTGCCGAGCCGTTTCACGATGCGCCAGCAGATCGACAGATCCGGAAAGGTTTAGTTGAAATCGCTGTGTTCGCGGTCGGCATCCACGCAGAAGGCTTGAGGCCCGGGACAGCGGGCGCAGGCCATCACCTTGTGTGGACCGAACTGCGGTTTCTGGACGTATTGTTCTCGTTGTGAAAACGTATTAACGCGGGCTTCAAGTCGAAATTGTTGTGGAAAAATTCACAGAAATGACGAATAAATGATTCTATTCGTATTGAATTGTGTGGAGATATGTGCGCAAACCCTTTTGGAAGGATAAGCGCGCAGCCTGGCCTTGTACATCGAGATCAATCGTCGGATATTCGAAGCCCCGTTCTGAAATCTTGCGGTGGATGTTGCGGGGGCTTACGAAAACAGGGAAGGAGGCGTGGGATGTTGCGAATCTGGTTGTTCGGCTCCCTCAGTGTTGCTCACGACACCCACGGCGAGCGAGTCACGCCGGTATCCGGTCGTTGTGGCAGCCTGCTGGCGTATCTGGCGCTGGGGCGCGGACGCTATTTCAGCCGCAGCGAACTGCTCGGCATCCTGTGGCCAGAACGCGATACGGCGACGTCATCGGCCGGCTCCTTCAACACGGCTCTGTGGCGTTTGCGTCGACTCATCGAATGCAAGCCTTTCCGAAACGGTGACCTGATTGCCAGCGACCGCCGCGGTGGGATTGGCCTCAATGGTGCGGCCGACATCTGGCTCGACACGGAAGAGTTCGAGCGACACATCACGCCGGGTCTGGGCAAGCCGATCGAGCAGCTGAGCGATGGGGACATCGCCGGCTTGCAGATCGGCATCGGGTTGTACAAGTCCGACATCCTGGTGGATTTCACCGATGAGTGGGCCTTGCGCGAGCGAGAGAAACACCGGCGGCTCTGCCTCAATGCACTGTGGCAGCTGATGAAGATCGCGACCATCCGCGGTCTGTATGGAGAAGGGATCCGGCATGCGCAGAGCATTCTGGATTTCGACGCCTTGCGCGAAGACGTACATCGCGAATTGATGCGGCTGTTTGTGCTCAACGGTCAGCGCGCACAGGCCTTGAAGCAGTTCGAGACCTGTCGCCAGCTGCTTTGGCGCGAACTGTCCATCGGACCCATGCGGGAGACGATGGAGCTGTACCGAGGCATCGCGGACAACGCGGTCAAGGGACGTGAGACCTCGCCCGCAACGGACTCCATGGTGGTCGACGGTGTCCCTGGCGCCAGCGAGCCTCCGGACCTGCTACCAATTCGGGCGGGTGATGTCCGCAGCCTGGTGGTCATCGCACGCCAGCATCTGGCGCTGGCCGATGCCCAGCTGGCCATGAGTCTGCGCCGCCCTGGCGCCTGACTTCCCGGCGCGGTGCGCCGTGTACGCCCCCATTTCAAGACCGTCGGCGCTTCGTTGATCAGGGCGAGCCGCATCCGGCGCGCCTGTGCCCGGGTACGACCCCGACGTTGCCCTTCAGCTCCCCGCCATTGGGCATCACCCCCGCCACGGATGTTGTGACGTCGCCGTGATGTTCGTGTGATGGCGCGGTGATGGGTGGCGCACACAGTCCGCTCATTGCATCGCAAATCACCGGACACCAACATGGCTTTGCTCGGGGACCTCACTGCCGTTTTCATCGTTCGTATCTGGTGCGAGCACGGCGATGACCCCGATCGGACGCCCGAATGGCGCGGCTCGGTCGAGCATGTGGAAAGTGGTCAACGCACCTATTTCCGCCATCTCGAAGCCATGCTGGAGTTCATGAAGCCGCATCTGGCCGAGATCGGCATTGATGCGCAGCAGCGATTCTGGGAACGCATTTCGACGGTCATGGACGACAACGGTGTTGGCGCCGCTGCCGAGGTCCGGATCACCCCGAACGACAGCGATGCCACACCGCGTCGACTGCGCAAACACCGCTAGGAGATTCCACCATGGCCGTCATCCGCGCAAACCGCGAGTCTGTCGACGATCGCTTCAGTGTTTTGGGCTTCACCGTGCGCTCCGAGCTACCGCTCTTCGAGATCGGGATCGCGACCGACCCGGAGCTGCTCAAACCCGCGCAGCGTTTGCGGCGCACGTCGCGGAACTTTTTCACCAGCCGCTTGTTGCGCTCTGCGCCATCGCAGCGTGGCGAAGCGGTCTATCTGGTGCCACCCGAGGTGATGGCCCGCTTCGTGGGTCAGCCGCGTCTGTATTTTGGCCTGGCAACTTTCCGCGACGGCGATCGCAGCACGCCGATTTCGCTGCGCATGCCCGACCAGGGTTCCATGTACGTGAGCCTGACGGGTTTGACCGAGCGCGGCTTGCGCCGCACGGTGCGCGGCTCCACCAATGGCGCAGCCAACTACGGCGGCAAGGGCACGGAGCTGGGTTGGGGTGGCGATGCCCTGGCCGATCCGGCGCAACCCCTGCCGGCCGAAGAGCAGCCAGGCAACGCAGCGCAATCGCCGAACGGGTCGGCTGCTCCTGCGACCCCGGGGGATGTTGCGGGTTACAGCGACGGCTTCTCCGAAGACCTTTGGAGGCCGGCGCCCGCCGCAACCGAGCCGGCGGCATCTGCAGCACATGCCAGCCCGGGCAACGGCAACCCGAATCCTGAGGCCACACCAGCGGTACACAGCGCGGCGTTGAGCCAAAGTCCCCGGCGCCAGCGCGCCGATGTCCGCTCGCTGCTGATCGCTTCGGACTACCGACCCGGCACCCTGGTTGATGCGTTGCGCGCGCAGCTGGGCTTCTTCGTGGACAGCGCGATGTGGTACCTCGGTGTGGCCGACACCCACGCCATGCCACATGCGGCGATCTGTCAGATCCGCCGTCCGGACGGCAGCGAAGAGGGCGCGTTGCACGGCTCCGGTTTCTTCATCGGCCCGCGCCTGATCCTGACGGCGGGCCACATCGTGGCTAACCAGAGTGAACTCATTGTGGTGCCAGGCAAGAACGGCGGCGGCATCGGCGCGGGAGCCGAACCCTTCGGACGCTTCCGCACCACCCAGTTCCGCCCGCACGATTCCTATGGGGTCGATGGCAGCGACCATGACATGGCGCTGATTTTTGTGCCCGAGGCCAACGCGGTCGGGCCAGACAGGTACTTCGACCTGGTCGAGGAGTTGAACCAGAGCCGTCCAGAAGGCGTGGTGGTGAGCGGCTACGCGGCGCGCTGGTATGCGAACGACCAGATCGAACATTTCGTCAACAACACCATCGACCCGAACCGGCAGCACATGATGGGCGGCTACATCCGGGATTTGCCGACAGACGAGACCTTCAGCTACAACATCCAGACGCTGGGTGGAACCAGCGGTTCGCCGGTCTACTGGATCGAGGACACCGGTGCCGGGGCTCGCGCGCACCTGGTGGGCGTGCATGTGGCGGCCCACGACGAGAGCACCAACCTGGGTTGCCGCATCACCGGCGGCAAGCTCACCTGGATACGGAAAGTGGCCGCCGAATGGGACCAGACCCTGACCTTTGCGATGGGACGCTATGCCCAGGGCCTCTCGGCATCGGCCGCTGATGCTCGGCGCCGTGCGCCTGCGCGGCCGAAGACGGCATCGGATCCCCGGCCGGCTGCGGCGGCGCAGCGTGATGGGCCGTCTGCCAACGCCCACGCCACCGCGCAGGAGGTCATCACCCCGTTCTACGATCCCGCGGATCCAGCCAGCGCTCTGGTTTGCCAGGCCGATGCGTTCAGTCAGGCGCGCGAGGAATGGTTCGCCGGTGTACCGAACACCACGGTCTTTCCGCACTCGGCGATCTGCCTGCTGGAGATGCAGGACGCGGCGGGCAACACGGCCCGCGGCACCGGCTTCTACATCGGCCGCAACCGCATCCTGACCTGCGCCCACAACCTCCACAACCAGGCCTCGGTCACGATCATTCCCGGCAAGAATGGAAACGGTGGCGGGGAAACCGAACCCTTCGGCCGCACCACCGTTACCTCAGCGTCCTGGCGGATACCGGCCAGTTACGCCGGCAGCAACAAAGGGACCGATCTGGCGGTGATCGACAACGTGCCGATCGGTGCGCCGAACGGTCTGTGGTTCGATGAGCTCGAAGACTTGAACCAGTCGCGTCCCGAGGGCGTGGTGGTCTGTGGCTACTCGTCGCGCTCGGAGAAGGTGCCAGAGCTGACCCGCGCGATCGACGGTTTCAGGCAACATCTGCACGCGGGCTACATCGCCGCGCTGGCACCGGACGACAGCACCTTCAGCTACCCGATCCTCACCCTCAAGCGCGCCAGCGGATCGCCGGTTTACTACCTCAGCAATCGCAGCGGCAGCATGCGCGCTTATGTGGTGGGTGTACACACCGGTTCGGACACCGACGATCTGAACCGCGGCTGTCGGCTGATGCGCAACAAGATCGACTGGATCGAAGGGCGCACCACCAGCCTCGCCTTGCGTGCGCCGGCGCGCGCGTTGGAGATCCCGCTCGATCCTGGCGCGGGCGGTCGCTCCATCGATGTGTCCGCCCTGGTCGAGGGGGACATCATCGTCTCCACCGCACGCCATGCGGTGTGTTACGCGATCCGCGCCGGCAGCCTGTCTTCCATCAGCCATGCCATGGTGTACGTGGGCGGCGGCAACGTGGTCGAAGCGGTGGGCAGCGGCGTGCGAGAAGTTGCGCTGGGTACGGCGCTGGAGGGGGCAATCCTGTCGGTGGCCTACCGCGATCCGCGTGTGGACGCGAGTCTGGGGGCGGCCATCGTGGCCTACGCAAGAGCGCAGGTCGGCAAGCCCTACGACTATGCGGGCGTGGCCCGGATCGGCTACCGCATGGCCTATCCCTTCAGCGGCCGCATGCTGGACAAGATCCGCGAACTGACAGGCGCAGACGCCGACAGTGCCAGCTCCTTCTTCTGCTCCGAGCTGGTGTTCGCTGCTTTCGAGGCGGCTGGCATTCCCTTGGTCGCCTCCCGCCCGGACGCCAGTTCGCCCGATGAGCTGGTGAGCCTGGGGCAACACAGCCTGCAGTATGTTGGCCACCTGATTGCACACGATGCCTTCCTCGGCATCGCGCTCGGCTTGTCTTCGGTGCGGGCCCAGGGTGTCAGCCGCGCGCTGGCCGCTGATGGCCCGTCCGATCTCCCGGTGCACCTGATCCCGCAGCCCAACAAGGACGCGTGCTGGGCGGCGGCGATGGCGATGGTGCTGGCACACCAGCGGGGCGCATCGAGCACACCCGAGTCCATCGTGAACGAGGTGGGGGGCAGCCTGGCCAGCTCCTATGGCTGGGATCTTCTCCAGGCGGTTCGCGATCGCTACGGCTTCCAGATGATCGAACAGCCGTCGAACGCCAGCATCTACCACTCGCCACGCCAGTGGGCGCAATGGCTCAACAGCAGCGGCCCGTTGTGGGTGGTGATCGTGGGCGCGCCGCACGCGGTGGTGGTGGCGGGTATCCGGGGCAAGTTGGATGCGCCCGAGTCCGCCGAGGTCAAGATCCTGAATCCCTGGGACACCCGGGTGGCGTTCGACAACGATCCGATCGATTTCCATCCCGAGAACAACGGTTACGAAGACTGGTTGCCTTTCGCCGATTTCGCCACCGACTTCGGCAACATGGCCGAGGCCGATTACGGCAACTGGCGCATCCTCTACCTGCCAGCTGAGCGGGCCACCGCCCAGTCGCTGGCGGCGGTGGCGAGCGACGGCACCGAGGTGGACGACCCGTACCAGATCCGCCTGCTGCCACCGCCGGCTCCCGTGGTGCGGGATCTGAGCATGGCGCGCGCGCAGGACGGCGGCGCTGCGGTGGCGATCGCATCGACCGTTGTCGGCGCGGTCATGGAGCGCCTGGCCAGCAACGAAGGCGACATCACCTGGGAGCTCGACCAGCTGCGCGGTTTCAAACACCCCAACGATGCCGCCCCATCGCCCATGCCACCGGCGAACGACGCGCGCCCGATCCGGCTGGACGACTGGCCTGCTGTGGAAGTCGGCTTTTTGATCACCGATCGGATCAGCGCCGGATTCGAGATCAACTGGCAGTACAACGGTCGTTCGGTGGGTAACGTGCTCATCAGCAACATCGCCACCAACGATGCGATTGGCATGGGCCTGGTCGTCAAGGCCAAGATCATGGACGACAACATCGTCTACCCGCGCAGCAACCCGACCTTTGCGGCCCTGCGCATTCGCTTCGAATACCGGTTCACGCACTACGTCAAGGGCGACAAGATCGCGATCCGCGATATCCGGCTGTTCGGTGACGGTACCTACAGCGACGATGGCCGCTGGGAACAGACCTGAGCGGAGCCAAGATCATGTCGGACCTCGGGCGCAACAGCGGCAGGATTTTTCCGCCCCGGAAGGGGACGGCGATATCGCTTGCGCAGGCCGATGCCGTGACGCCGAGTCCGACCTCGGCAACCCCACCCGCCACCGCCAGCAAACCACCTGCCACCGAGACCATCGCGCGCCGTGCCGGCGCCATGGTCAATGAGATCGACTTCCCCGGTTTTGTCTCCCAGCTGGTGCACGGCACGTTCGACGCGATCGTGGACGCATCGATCCGCCAGATGGAGAGCTATTCCAGTCTGGTCTCGGCGGTGGCCAAGACGGTGGACCAGTTCACGGAAGAGAACGTCACCTTCAACCAGGCGCGCGACTGGCTGGCTTCGCGCTACCCGGGCGATGTGGCGGTGCAGCTGCCCGATGCCGCGGGTGGAGAACCCCAACTGGTGCCCCGGGCCGAGTCTTTGAGTCCGGCCTGGTTGGCCGATTACGGGCGGGAAGGCGAGGAACTCAGCACCGAACTGCTGGAGCAGCAGGTGTTGCCTCAGGTGCGCAACAAGGTGGGCGCAGAGCGCCAGCAATTGCTGGCCACGATGGTGATGCTGGGCCTGAACCGCGTGGCGGTGCGCGACGGCAGCATCAGCGCCAAGGTGATGTTCCGCGCCGCCGCGCGCGATGCCGCTGGTGTGCAATACGCCACCAGCAGCGATCCGCAGGCCGTGGCCACCTGGGGTGAGCGCGGCAGCCTCAGCCAGAGCGGCCAGAGCACAACGATGGTGTCCACGCTGGCCGTCAACGCGCAGAACGAATCGAACGTGCGGGCCGACATGTTTGGCGAAGTGAAGCTGAACTTCGTGAGCGAAACCCTGCCGCTGGACCGGCTGGCGGACGCCGCCAAGCTGGCCCTGGTGCAACAGCACTCGCCGGCCATGCGAACGGCGGCTGCCGCACCGGCCCGTGAAGCGGCGGCACCGCCACCCGATCAGGGAGGCACACCATGATCGAGCGCGAACTCTCGCAGGTCCTGATCGAGCTGCACGAAGGCCTGTCTGCGGTGGAGGCACGCGCGGGCATGAGTCTGTCGCAGGTCGACATGAGCTTGCCCATCGAGTTGCGGCCGGTGTTCCGCGACGGTGGCTGCGTGCTGCTGGCCGATTTCACCCGCAGTGGTGAAGGAGATGCCTGGACAGCCACGCCGTCGCGCCTGGTGCTGGGATGGGGACGGGGCACCGTGGTGTCCTCGACCGTTGACGGAGAAACACCATGAACGCCCAACTGCCGCCGCTGGTGCAGAACGCGGGTGTGCCGTTCGACCTGTTCATCCAGGCCCTGACCGAGCAGCTCGACAAAGCGCAGGCCGGCATGGCGATCAAGGCCCGGCTGGGGCAGTTGCCGCTTACCTTCGCGGTGAAGGAGGTGTCGCTGGATCTGCGGGCTTTTGTGCAGATCCTGGATGACGACATCTATCTGCGGCCCGCCGGTCCTGGCGAGACCGAGGCCAGCAGCATCAAGCTGCAGTTGACGACCATCACCAAACCGATGATCGAGGAGAACGCCGTCGACTACCGGGCCGACGATCCGAAGTTCTCATTGCGCGAGGCGCTGGGCGACCAGATGTCGGAAGACGATCAGCGCAAGCTGGAGCGCATCGGTGTGCGCACGGTGCAGCAGCTCAACGAGCTCAAGGAAGAGGCGGGGGCGGATGTGATTGCGCGGCTCTCGCGCATGCCGGTCAACCGCTTGCAGCAAGCGCTGATGCGCGCCGCGGCGCCCCGCGTGACGCGGGTGGAGCGTCCTGCCCAGAATGCCCCTGGCGATGGACGGGTGCATCTGAGCGCGCCCGGCCTGCGTCCCGACCGACTGCCCCTGGTGCGTGCAGCAGGCCAAAGCGTGTCGGTGGTCGGTGCAGAGCGGGGGCAGATGGTGCTGGCGCCCCTGGCATCTCAGCTCGGTTGCGAGGCCGAGGTCGATTTTGGTGATGGCCAGGTGGCCAGGGTGCAGCTCAGCGAAGGCCAGCTGGGGCAGTGGGGGAAACCATGAACCACACACGTCAAACCCCATCGGCGGCGCTCAACGGCCGCTTGCTGCTCACCTTGAAGCTGGGTGAAATGCCCGAACACATCCCGGGCTGGCGTGCCTGCAGCCACCATGGCGTCTCCATGGCAGATCACGTCGATGGCGGCATCATCGATCGGCTCGTCGAGCACCACGGCGGCGCCCTGCGTGCCGTGCGTTTGCACAGCGCCCGGACATCGCGCCAGGTTCGGGCTGTGGCCGGGGCTTACCGCTTTGACGATGTGGAGCAGATCAGTGGCGTGGCGCGGGTGTTGCGTATCGAGGTGCGCGATCCGCAAGGACTGCCCACTTTGCTTCAGGCGCTGGCCGAGCTGCCGATGGTCGAGCGCGTTACCGCCAACCACCTCTGTCACGCCCCATTCGCGGTGCCCGCCCAGGCGCACCCCGGCGGCACGCCGCCAGACGGGGCCTGGGTGCGCCGCAGCACCCGCATCGACGAAGCCCTGGGTTACGAAGTGGGTGACCCCGCCGTGGTGGTGGGCCTGGCCGATACCGGTGTTTCGCTGGGCCATGTGGAGCTTGCCCGCCTGCGCACCGGCTTTGACAGCGTGGACCTGGACCCGGCGCTGGTTGGTGGCATCACCCTGGTGGGCGACTACCGCCGGGCCGGTGAACGGCCACAAGACGAAGTGGGTCACGGCAGTGGTTGCGCCGGCATCCTCTCGGCGCTCGGCCGCGGCATGCCGCGCGGCGCGGCCGGCCAGTGCGGCCTCACGCCGGTGCGCGTGCTGGGCGCCGCGCTCGGCCCGGGTGACAAGCGCATCGGGGTCGGCGCACTCGACAACATCGACGCCGGCATGAAGCGCCTCATCGATCTCGGCGTGAAGGTCATCAACATGAGTTTTGGCACCCCCGAGTCGATGCTGGACGCCGACGCCCCCCGGCCCCACGAGGAGACCGTCCGCTACGCGCTGGCGCGCGGCGTGATCCTCGTGGCCGCCAGCGGCAACTCGGGGCTGACCGAAAAATACTACCCCGCCGCACACGATGGCGTGATCGCGGTCGGTGCCATCGGCGCCAGCCAGACGCCCACCGCGTTCACCACCCGGGGCGAACACGTGGCGCTGTGTGCGCCCGGGCGCGACATCCGCACCTGTGGGCTCACCGGCTACCAGATGGCCAGCGGAACGAGCTTCGCAGCCCCCCACGTGGCCGCGGTCTGCGCCTTGCTGGTCTCGCGCGCACAGCGGCGTGCCTGGCCGCTGGACAGCGATGATGCGCGCCGCCTCCTGATGGCCAGTGCACGGCCTTTCGCGGCTGCGGGCGTGGTCGGCTGTGGGGCCGGGGTGCTCGATGCGCTGGCTGCCTTGCGTCTGCTCGACGCCGAAATCGACCGTCGCCAGAGCGAAGAAGACGGCGATTTCAACGACGCTGCCAGCGAATTGGCGGCAGCCTGATCTGTTCAAACCACGCAACCATTTCACGAGGGAGATCACGATGGCAACCCGAAGCACAACCCCACCGACCCGCTCCCGTTCGCGCGCCGCGGCATCCCCCCCCCGAGCCGCCAAGAAGACCACCGGTGCCCGCCGGGTGACATCCGCAACTTCCGGCATTCATGCCGACCACTCAGAAGGAACTCTCATGAACCGCATTCTTTTGGTTGACCTGGGCGAACGCGAGCTGAAAGAACGGCAGAAACTGCGGGTTCGACAAGGGGTTCTGACGACCATCAGGTCCACGGAGGCCACCAGCGGCGGGCTGGGCGACCAGCAGAAGACCGAGCTTGAAAGCGTCCTGGCGAAGCTGGCCAGTGACGTGACGGTCGATGATTTCTACCGGGTGGTGGCCTCGGCCATTGCTCAGACGTCCTGGGAAGCACTTGAGCACGAAAATCATTTTGTGCATGAGTACGGGTTGCTTGGGTCTCAACGCATTCTGGGCAAGCCGTTTGGCGTGCTCGGAGACACCGAACGCGAGCTGGTGGGTGTCTGCGGTCTGATGCAGCTCGACGGCCAGACCGATGCCGGCGTGGAGCTGGCTCGCGAGGGTCGGTCGCGCCCCGGTTTTGTCCAGAAGGTGAGCATCGCTCAGGGCGAATACCGCGAGCACCGTGCGTTGTTCGATGCGGCCTTTGAACAGCTGATGGTCCGTTATCCGGTCACACTGATGTCGCAGATCAAGGCCGGTCTCATCGACCCCAGCATCTACGGATGCGTCGATCCGGGGGGCAGTCCCGGTGAACGCAGGCCGAACGAGGAAAGTGTGCCCGGCCCCGCGGACATGGTCTGTGTGCTCAGCGGACGCAACATCGCCGCCGTGGTCCGCAAGCTGGCACTCGATGGCGTCAGCGCGAACGATCCCTGGCTGGCCAGCCGGATTGCGAACACCTACGAAATGCAGAGCGGTGTGGTCGTCGGTGCACCGCCTTCGTCATTCGACATCCCGCTGCCAGACCTCGAAGAAGCCACCGATTCCGAAATCGTGCGCGAGAACCTGGATGCCGCTCAGGCGATCTATTTCGCCTACCAGCTGGAAGAGGCCCGCATGCCCCAGGTGGTCGAGCGCATCGTGGAACTGTTCCGCTCGGGCATGCTGCCGCTGAGCTACGGCAAGACCGGGGACTACCTCTACGGCTACTACAAGAAGGCCTCTGAACGCATCACCGAGGGCGAGCGCCGCGATCTCTACATGCGTGCTTTTGGTGCGCCGGGCGGTGATCCCACAATGAACCAGCCCAACCGCGAGTTCAACGATCTGTGGTGGCGCTTCGTGTCTTCGGTGTCTTCGTTCGGTCGGCAGCTCACCGTGGACCGCATGTTCCGCAGCCAGATTCCGCTGTCGGTGTCTCAGGAGCAGGTGCGCAAATCCGCGCGCGACCTTGCGGCCAGCCTGTCGCGCAACTGCTATGGCATCGCCTATCAGTTCTCCAAAGAGCTGAAGACGCTGATCATCGAATACCGCGACCTGCTCAGCGACCAGGAAATTCGAACCTCCTTTGGTGCGCGCGACATGTGGCAGGTGATGGACCAGGTCAATGCCAATTACCTGGGTGGCCCGCGCAACAGCCACCGCTACCGCACCCAGGCCAAGTGCGGCGCAATCATCATCGCCTGGCTGGCGCGCAACCACCGGCGCCTGACCGACCGCCTCGGCGAAGTGATCTCGACCAATGCGCTGACCAACCCGCAATTGCGCGGCAGTGACCGGCCGATGGAAGACCCGACCGACTGGGATCTGCTGCAGGCCTGCGAGCAAATGATCGCGGTGGGGGGTATCGGCGACCAGCGGGTGGAGGACTTTTCGCAACCGGTGGAGTCGCCCACCATCACGAGCAAACCGATCGAGATGCCCCAGATGGCCCGCGACGCGCTGGATTCGGCGGGCATCAGCTTGCCGAGCTTCTGAGGGCGCAGCCACCGCCTCGCCCGTTCACGCTTTCTGGAGATCTGCCATGCCCAAGCCGGACCCCCGCGCCCAGCCGATGAAAAACCTGGTCGAGCGCTCCCTGCACTCTGCGTCCCAGGCGCTGGGCACCCGCGACCCGATGCCTTATGTCGGTGACCTGATCAGGCGCACCTTTTACCTGCCCGACAACGACGTTTCTTACGCCAACAACCGCCTCACGCCAGGCGCGGTGCCCTACGAGCCCTCGTTTTCCGAGTCGGAGCCGAACACCCTGCGATTCACCATCGAACCCTTGGGGCCGGAAGCTTCGCCGGTGTCCCGCCGCGACGAGGCCACGCGCGAGATGCGGCGGTTGATCCAGCCGGTGTTCGGACGCGATGCGCTGCGCTGGTTCGACAGCCGAAGCGAAGAGTGGCGGGGCAGTGGTGGCATGAGCTGGATGAACTTCGGTGCCTGGTTCGGCAGCGCATTCGACGAAGACGGGTTGTACGCAACCAAGATCTACTACGAGCTGCTGCCCAACCAGATCGAGGCGCTTTCACCCCAACTTGCCATGCTCACGCAGCAGGTGATGGGAGAGATGCCCTCCTTGATGCCTATCTTCACCTCGATCGGTTGCAAGCGCGACAGCGGTAGCCAGCGCGTCACCTTTCTGCACCGCGGGGCGCTGGTGATTCAGGCGCTCGGCCCGCTGATGAATCGGCTGGGCATCGGCCACCAGTTGCCCAGCCTGATGCGGATCGTCGGCGTGGCCCTGGGTGGTCGGTTCGAGTTGCCGGCCGGTGGCGTGCTGATCGGCATCCGCGAGGCACCGGATGGCGTTGAACTCAAGCTTGAAATCCTGCTGGCGGCGATACCGGATCTGCCGGCCCGCTTCCTGGACCTGCTCAAGCTGGGACTCTCCGAGCGCCCGCGCCAGCTTATCGCGCTCACGCGCTGGCTCGAAGCGTTCGGTGTGGACGGGGCCTCCGAGCAGGGTCACTTCTCGGTGCTCAGTATCCGGGTCACGCCGACCACCCAGGCGCGCATCAGCCTGTATGTGCGTCCGATCGAATTCGAAATGCGCGAAGCCATCGAGGAGGCGCAGGCGCTGCAGTAGCGAGCGTGTCCGATCCCCTTGTGCAAGGAACCGGCCGGGCCGTGCCCGGCCAACCCATCGGAGCCCCTGGCCATGTCTGCCATCTTTCCTTCCCGATCACCTTCGGTTGCGCCTCCTTCCAGTCCATCGCCGGCCAACCGGGAGACCTTGGACATCGCACGTCAGCAAGTCCGTGGCCTGCTCGAACGCAGCGGATCCTTCAACCAGCTGGCACCGGACAAGCGCGAATCGCTGGCCAAGGGCATGGTGCAGATCGCCCGCTACCTGGCCGAGCCCGAAGGCATTCGCCTGCGACCGGACCAGCAGAGTCCTCAGGTGCTGGCGCTGGCCGGCGCCGCTACCGGGAGCGCGAACCAGACCGCGTCCAACACCAGAGAGGACGGCAAATTCACGGCCCAAGGTGCGCGCGAAGGCGCCGCCGTCGCTGGCGCGTTGTTGCAGGCGGTGAACTTTCCGGACTTCTGTGCCGGGTTGATCAATGGGGTCTTTCATTCGATCGTGCAGAGCTCCATCGAACAGATGGAGGCCTACGCCAAGCTCGTGGCGGATGTCTCGAAAAGCCTCAACCAGTTCCGAGATGACAACACCACCCAGAACCAGGGCCGCGACCATCTGGTGGAGCAGTTTCCGGACATCTTTCAAATATCGCTCGACTCGGGCGACAGCTTTGGCGATTTTGGGAATTTTGGTGGTGATGGATCGCAAAGTGCCCAGGCGCCGCAACCGCGCGTCACGGTGCGCGAAGGCGTGAACGAGCTGGCTGCAATCACCCAGATCAACCAGTCCCTGCCGTTGGACCGCCCGCTGGAGCGGCTGGATGACGAACTGGTTGAAGCCCTGCTGGTGCCAGCCGCGCGCACCCAGCTGGCCACCAGCCGCCAGCAGTTGCTGGCCACCATGGTGATGCTGGGTATCAACCGCATCGTCGTGACCGACGGCAAGCTCACAGCGAAGGTCATGTACGACTTCCAGGCGCGCGACAACATGCAGTTCAATCGAACCGCTCAACAGTTCGACTACAGCGATCAGACGGTCAACACCGAGTCCGTCACCGGCGGCAGCATCCAGCGCAGCGGTCCGCAACGCAATATTGTCCGCATGCCGAACGGCACCATCGCCGAGACGCGGCGCGACGCCAGCTTTTACACCACCGGTGACTACAAGAGCGTCTCCCAGCCATTGATCCAGATGACTTCGGTCACGCGATCCAGCGCCGACGCCAGCCTCACCACCAAAGCCAGTCTGGCGGGCACGATGGAGGTGAACTTCAAGAGCGACTATCTGCCACTGGAGAAGCTGGCCAACCCCGAATCGATCGCTGCGATCCAGATGAATGCGCAGCCCGGCATGGTGAAGACGCTGGCCACGAACCGGGCGCCCGCACCGGCCGCCACAACACCCGCGGCCTGATGCCACACAGGGAGCCCACCATGTCCGTCACCACCGCCCGTGCGCCGCAGGCAACCGACCCGGCCTGGCTGGATCACGACACCTTGCGTGCTGTGCGCCCGCAGGTCCGCCAGCTGCTGGAGTCGTCGCCGGGTTTCCGCGGGCTTGAACCCGAGAAGCAGCAGGAGATTGCCCGCACCATGGTGCGGGTGGCCTCGTACATGAGCAACCCCCAGGGGCTGGCCAAACAGGAACTGACGCCCGGGCAGGGGGTGCTGGCCAAGGAGCTGTCTGGCGCTTCTGTTGGCGCCCCGGCCAGTGCTCTGGCCAGTCCGGTTGATCAGGCCAAGAACAAAGCGTCGGAGAAGATCGGCACGTTTGCCGGCAGCGATTTCGAGGCCGGTTCGGTTCGCCAGGGCGCGACCAATTTCAAGGAATTTGTGGGGGCTGTGGATTTTCCGAAATTTGTCGGCGGCCTGATCCAGAACGTGTTCCAGGCCATTGTCGATGCGTCGATCCAGCAGATGGAAGCCTATGCGGATTTGCTCAAGGCCGTGGCCCAGACGGTGGACCAGTTCGCGGCGGACAACATTTCGATGAACAACGCGCGCGACTGGATGTCGCAACGTTTCGCCGGTGACCTGACGGTCAACACCAGCGATCAGCAAGAAGGACCGCGACTCGGCGTTCGCAACGAGGACAGCGCGGAAGAGGCGCTGATGCGCGTGAGCCAGGAGCTGCAGCTGGCCGAGCCGGTGACCGACCTGTCCGACCAGGAGCAGGAGTCCCGCCTCGTGATGGCGGCGCGCATGCAGATGGCGCGGAGTCGCCAGCAGATGCTCTCGTCCATGGTGATGTTGGGCATCAACCGCATCGTTGTCACCGATGGTCTCATCAACGCCAAGGTGGTGTTCAATTTCCGCGCCAGCGACGACGCCAGCCGGGAAGCCAAGGCCTCGTTGTACGACCGCGACTCCAGCTACAACAAGAACACCACCGTGGCCGGTGCCCACTTCGGATGGGGAGGGGCGGCCAGCGCCAACACCAATGTGCAGAGCCACATGACCACGGTGTCTTCGTCGGTCGATGAAAACTCCGCCTCCAGCCAGGAGATGAAGGCCAAGCTCTCCGGCGAGGTCCGGGTGAACTTCAAGTCGGACTATTTCCCGATGGAGAAGCTGGCCTCGCCGGGCATGATCGCCAGCATCCAGGGCAACGCCACACCTTTTGACCCGAATGTGCGTTCGAGCCCGGCGGGCAGTGGTTCGACACCTGCGCCCGCCACGGCGTGAGAGCGGACCGCCATGTGGGTTGTCGCGCCTTCGCCGCCACCGACGCAGCCGGCGTCGCCGCACGCCTATGCCAGCCTGCTGGGCGCGGTGGCCACCGCATTGGGCGCGGTCGAGGCCCAGGAGCAGGTGCTTGCGGCTGCCTTGGCCGGTATCGATTTTGATCTGCCAGACGGGACGCCGAGCACGCAAGACCGGGCCCAGCTGAATGCGGCAGCGCCGCTGTACTTTGCCAGCGAACTGGAACGTGCCGGGTTGCTCCCGGCCGCCGAGCTCATCGCCGGACTGTTTGCCAGCGGAGCCATCACACAACCACTCGGCCCCACCGCACAGCTGTTGCACGACTACTGGCGCGGGCGGCGTGCGCGGCTGGACGCTGACGAGCGCAACGCCATTTACGCGCGTGTGATCGAAGCGCCCCATTTTGGTCGCCTGATGCAGGCCTTGTGCCAGGCCATCGTGTCCCAGGCCGATGGGGGCGGTCTGCATGAACAGGTGCAGTTGGCGACCTGTGCGCAGGGACTGGCAGCCTTTCTGGCCCCGCGGGTGGACCCCATGGCCGTGATGGCGGCCCGCGATATCGTCGAATCCATCAACACGGCCTTGCTGTTCCTGCGCGACCGCCTGCTGCAGGCCGCGTTTGCGGTGCGTGATCTCTGGCGTTTGCTGGACATCGTTGGCACTCAGCAAGGCGCTGTGGCGGGGATGTCGCAACAGCACGTCGAGTGCGGTCGCAACGGGCAGACGGTTTTGTTGTGGCTGGCTGATCACGCAACGGACAGCGCGCTGCGGCTGGACCCGGCATCACCGGACGACGTGAAGGTGATCGTCGCGGCGCAGCGCTGGCTGGCGGCCTCCGCGGCTTTGCCGACCCCAGGCGCGATACCGATCGGCGCCGCGATGTCGATACCGTCTCTTGAGGGTTGATCATGACGGCCGATGGCGCCCTGCTGCTGGCCCCTGAGCGCCCACCACCCCAGGCCAGGGAGATCCGTTCGCCGCCGCCTCCGTGGCTCCGCGTGGCCGTTCGGGATGTGCTGGAACGCGCGCCCAACTACGGCGCGCTGCCTCCCCAGCAGCGCCAGGCCTTGGCGCAAGCCATGGTGAAGGTGTCGAGCCTGGCGGCCGACCTGATCGCTCAGGAGGGCCAGGCCGATCGCGAGATCGCCGCCCGTGTGGCGGCCAAGCGTCCGGACACACCACTGGCCATGGCACAGGCACAACCCGGCTTCGGCGAGGCGGCCGACCGCATTGCGGGCATCACGCACAACGTGCTGAACGCGGTTTCCTTCCCGCGTTTTGTGACCGACCTCATCAACGGCGTGTTTCGTGCCATGGTGGACGCCAATGCGCAGCAGATGAACCAGTACCTGCAGTTGCTCAATGCGGTGTCTGCGTCGGCCGAGGGATTCGAGCGCACGCAGTTCGGTCTGGCTCAAGTCCGGCAGTGGGTGGCCGACCACTTTCCGGAGTCGATCGAATACGACGCGCCAGACCCCGAAGACGACCCCGACCCCGACGAAGTCGCCAGCGTCACCTTGCGATTGCGAAGCGGAGCCAGCATGCCCGGCGAGGTCGATATCCGGGCCGCCCTCGGTGTGCCGCCCGAAGAGCAGGTCCAGGCCAGCAACCCCGAACAGCTGGTGCCTTTCGCCCGCCGCTACCTCGCCCGCCAACGGCAGCAGCAGCTGGCGACGATGGTGATGCTGGGCATGCAGCGCATCGTGATCGACAGCGGCCGGATCAACGCGTCGATGCGCTTTCACATCGATACACGCAGCGCGGCAACCGAAGACCGGGGCAGCCAGTTTGGCATGCAGAACCGGATCAAGGCTGCAGGCAGTTTTGGCGTGGGGCCCTGGGGAGCCAGCGCCGAGGTCGAGAACACGGTCAGCTACGTGTCGACCGAGCGTTCCCAGAACAACGAAGAAATCAACACCGATCTCGAACTGAATTCCTCGGTCGAGCTCAATTTCCACACCGACTACCTGCCCCTGAACCAGATGGCGGCCCAGGCACAAGCCGACCGCATACGCAGCAGCACGCTGAACCCGGCGGCCGAGGTGGCCGACCCCTCGGCGGCTCGCGCGACCCGCTTGCAAGCCCAGCTCGCCTCGGAGCGTGAGCGAAGGACCGGCGTAAGCGATGCCGTCGCGGGTGGATCACAGCCGACAAAGGCCTCACCGTCCGCCGGGACTGCGGGACCCGGCGCGAGCACCCGCGGCGCGGCGGGTGCGAGCGCAACCCCGCCCGCCAGCGCAACCCCGCCCGCCAGCGCAACCCCGCCCGCCA
>CAYRIT010000001.1:0-42762 GCA_964424415.1 uncultured Hydrogenophaga sp. | reverse complement strand
AACCCCGCCCGCCAGCGCAACCCCGCCCGCCAGCGCAACCCCGCCCGCCAGCGCAACCCCGCCCGCCAGCGCAGCGGCCAAACCTTCGATTGCCAGCACCATCGGTGGCGCGGCATCGGCATTGTTGGGTGGTGGTTGAGCCTTTTTGGCGGCGACACGAAACGCTGTGAACGCTCAGCTCGGCCTTGCGGTCAGCGCCCTCTGGCTCACCGCCGGGCGTTGCGCCCGGGTTTTGTTGGGACGGCGTTGTGTGACCTCCCTGGGTCCGGTCACCCTCAAGCCATGGGCGTCATTCGGCAGGACACGGCTGACATCGACTGCCGCATGAACTTCGACCAGATCGAGGCGTGCGCGGAAACGGCCAAGGGCGCGCCGGCCCGAGGGTGGTTTTATTGTGCGTCCGGTGGCGGCGCTCAGCCGCCGACGAGTGCTCGCCACCCCGGCCAACCATCGCGGGCGATGGCGAACTTCTGGGTGGCGCTGCTCCAGGACTCGCCCGCGGCCATGGCGTCGCGAAACGCGGCGGGATCCACCACCTGTGTGCCGCCGAGCAGGGTGACGCCGCGCTCGAACAGGGCGTCGGGCCAGAGGCCGGCCGAGGGGCCGATGACCGCGAAACGGCGGGCCCTGGGCGCGGCGGCGAGCATCGCGTCCAGCGTGTCGTTGAGCAGCATGGTCGAGGTGCCGACCACCAGGTTGCACTCGGCCAGTGCCGTGCGCTCCAGCGTGATGTGCACGCCGGGAAACCGCTCGCGCTGGCGCGCCACCATCTCGGCGTTCATCTCCACCACGCTGAGCCGTCCGCCGGCTTCTGCGATGCGGTGCACCAGCGGCGGGAAGAAACCGATCATGCCCAGGTGGTCATCGGCGCCAAGGGTAATGTCGCCCAGCGAGTTGCCTGCGGGCGGCGGCTGGTAGCCGACGCGGCGCCACACGGCGTCGGTCATGGCGTTGATGGCGGCCAGCGCCAGCGCGCGCTCCACCGAACCGCCACCGATGAGCTGGCGGGCCAGAGCCATGGGGTTGGCGCCGTTCAGCGGCGCCTGGCCGGCGTTGACCGCGTGGCCACGCAACAAGGCGTGCAAGGTGTCGCCCAGCTGCACATACGAGAGACCAAAACCGCCGTCGGCCAGTTCGATGGCGCAGAACTCGGCGTCGTGGGCCTGGGCGGTGGGGCTTTGCAGCGGCAGGTGCAGCCGCACCACCGGCGCCGGCGGCCAGACCTGGGCGATGTGTTCGAGCTGCGCGAGCAGGGCCTGGGCGATGGGCGGCGTGTTGGCCGCTTGCCCGGTGGCAGGTGGCAAAAAAGGGGCTTCGGTGGCGTCATCCGGGGACATCGGGGTATGGTACTTGCGTGGGGCGCGTGTGGACTGGCGCAAAGCGATCCAGAGACCGTTCTCGGCACGCAGGCATTGTGTCTGCCCACAATGGTCGGGTTCCGGTTCAACTGTCAGGAGGGCTCCATGGTCAACACCACATCGTTTGCGCATCCGTTTGCATCCACCGTCAAGCCGTTCAAGATGCGCTCGGGCAAGACCGGGCGCCTGTATTCCTTGCCCGCGCTGGCGCGCCAGTATCCCAACGTCAAGCACCTGCCGGTGTCGCTGCGCATCGTGCTGGAGAGCGTGCTGCGGCATTGCGATGGCGAACGGGTGACGGCCGGGCATGTGGCGCAGCTGGCCAACTGGCAGCCGAACGCCAACCGCAGCGAAGAGATCCCGTTCACCGTGGCGCGCGTGGTGCTGCAGGACTTCACCGGTGTGCCGCTGCTCGCCGATCTGGCGGCGATGCGCAGCGTGGCCCAGCGCCTGGGGCAGGATCCGAAGAAGATCGAGCCGCTGGTGCCGGTGGACCTGGTGGTGGACCACTCGGTGATGGTTGATTACTACGGCACCAAGAACGCGCTGGACCTGAACATGAAGCTGGAATTCCAGCGCAACCGCGAGCGCTACGAGTTCATGAAGTGGGGCATGCAGGCGTTCGACACCTTCCGGGTCGTGCCGCCGGGCTTTGGCATCGTGCACCAGGTGAACCTGGAATACCTGGCGCGCGGGGTGCACATGAAAGGCGGGCTGTATTACCCGGACACGCTGGTGGGCACCGACAGCCACACCACCATGATCAACGGCATTGGTGTGGTGGGCTGGGGCGTGGGCGGCATTGAGGCCGAGGCCGCCATGCTCGGTCAGCCGGTGTACTTCCTCACGCCCGATGTGGTGGGCTTCGAGATGAGCGGCCAGTTGCGTGAGGGCGTCACCGCGACCGACCTGGTGCTCACCGTGACCGAGCTGCTGCGCCAACACAAGGTGGTGGGCAAGTTCGTGGAATTTTTTGGTGCCGGCGCGGCCTCGCTCACGCTGCCCGACCGTGCCACCATCGGCAACATGGCGCCCGAGTACGGCGCCACCATGGGCTTTTTCCCGGTCGACGACAAGACGCTTGACTACTTCCGCGGCACCGGACGCAGCAAGGCGGAGATCGACGCTTTCGAGTCCTATTTCCGGGCCCAGGGTATTTTTGGCATCCCGGGCGCGCCGGGCGCCTCGATCCGTGCCGGCGAGATCGCCTACTCGCAGGTGGTGACGCTCGACCTCGGCACCGTCACGCCGAGCCTGGCCGGGCCGAAGCGGCCGCAGGACCGGATCGATCTGGGCCAGGTGGCCAATCAGTTCCGCTCGCTGTTCAGCAAGCCCAACGCCGAAAATGGTTTCAACCAGCCGGCCGAGCGTCTGTCGCAGCGTTACGCGGTGCAATGTGGTGTGGTCCACGAGGCAACGAGGCCGCCACAGGAGCCGCCGTCGGGCTCGGCGCGTGCGCTGACCGAGATGGTGAGCAACCGCCCGGCGCTGGCGGCGGTGTCACCCCAGGAGCCGGTCTGCGCGATGCCCGCCAAGGGTGGACCGGCCAAGCCGACGCTGACGGTGGGCAACGGCGACGTGCTGATTGCGGCCATCACCAGTTGCACCAACACCAGCAACCCCAGCGTGCTGCTGGCCGCCGGTCTGCTCGCCAAGAAGGCGGTGGAAGCGGGTTTGAAGGTGAAGCCGCACATCAAGACCTCGCTCGCACCGGGCTCGCGCATCGTCACCGAGTACCTCACCCAGGCCGGGCTCATGCCCTACCTGGAGAAGCTCGGTTTTGCGCTGGCGGGCTACGGCTGCACCACCTGCATCGGCAACTCGGGCGACCTCACACCCGAGCTCAACGACACCATCAATGCCAACAACCTGGTGTGTGCTGCGGTGCTCTCGGGCAACCGCAACTTCGAGGCCCGCATCCACCCCAACATCAAGGCCAACTTCCTGGCCAGCCCACCGCTGGTGGTGGCCTACGCGATCGCGGGCAACATGACCAAAGACCTGATGACCGAGCCGGTGGGGCAGGGCAAAGGCGGGCGCGATGTGTACCTGGGCGACATCTGGCCCAGCAGCGAGGAGATCCACCGCTTCATGAAGGCGGCGATGAATGGCAAGGCCTACCGCGAAAACTACGAGCGGGTCAAGAGCGAGCCTGGCAAGCTGTGGGAGCGCATCCATGGCGTGGGCGGCGACGTCTACAACTGGCCCGAGAGCTCGTACATCGCCGAGCCGCCGTTTTTTGCGGATTTTTCGCCCGGGACACCGGCGCTTGAAGACGCAGCGGTGCGCGGCGCGCGCATCATGGCCTTGTTTGGCGACTCCATCACCACCGACCACATCTCGCCCGCCGGTGCCATCAAGGAGAGCTCGCCGGCCGGGCAATGGCTGCGTGCGCGCGGTGTGACCAAGGCCGACTTCAACAGCTATGGCGCGCGCCGCGGCCACCACGAGGTGATGATGCGTGGCACCTTTGGCAACGTGCGCATCAAAAACCTGATGCTGCCCGCCGGTCCCGACGGTTCGCGCGCGGAGGGCGGCTTCACGCTGTTCGAAGGGCGGGGCGACAAGCTGCCGATCTACGACGCTGCCATGCGTTACGCCGCGGCGGGTGTGCCCACCGTTGTATTGGCCGGCGAGGAATACGGCACCGGCTCCAGCCGCGACTGGGCGGCCAAAGGCACCCAGTTGCTGGGCATACGCGCGGTGGTGGCACGCAGCTTCGAGCGCATCCACCGCAGCAACCTGGTCGGCATGGGTGTGTTGCCGTTGCAGTTCAAAGCGGGCGATTCGTGGGAAAGCCTGGGGCTGAAAGGCGACGAGACCATCGATGTGTTGCCCCACCCCGAGCTGTTGCCCCAAAGCGAAGCCACGCTGGTGATCCGCACACCGGGCGGCCAGCGCCGCGAGGTCAAGCTGGTGCTGCGCATCGACACCCCGGTGGAAGTGGCCTACTACCGCGCCGGTGGCATCCTTCCCTATGTGCTCAGGCAGTTGCTGACCGCTTGAGGCGGCCGCGGCAACGCGGCATGATGCTTCCCACAGCGCCCATCCTGGCGCTGTGAGCCACCCGTTTGCACCGGCCCCGGCCGTGCCAACCGCGACAGGAGCCGACATGCGAAAGCCTGCTCTGTACAGCCGATCGAATCGCCGCGCACCGCCGTCCCCCGACGCCGCATTTGCAGTGAGTGGGCCGGCGATCGCGGCCCGCAGGCGCTGGCGCACCGCGCTGGCGCGGGCCACCACCCAGCCGTGGCTGGTGTGGGCCGCGCTGGCCGCGCTGAGCGCCTTGCTGTTGTCCAGCGTGCTGCTGCGGCCGTTGGCCCCCCCCGCGCTGCGGCAGAAAGACATCGACGCCGCGGTGTTGCGCACACTCACCACGCAGAATCTGCCATCGGCCGCGGCGCGTGCGGCGGAAAAAATCCGCCCCGCGGTGGTGCGGGTGATGTCGTTCGTGAAGAACAAAAAGGGCGAAGAGCTCGAACACGGCGTGGGCACCGGTGTGGTGATCGTGGACAAGGGCGTCATCCTCACCAACCTGCATGTGGTGCAGGCCGCGCAGACCATCAAACTGGTGTTCGCCGACGGCTCTGAATCGGCCGCGTCGGTCACCGGCGTGCAGCCCGAGAACGACCTGGCGGTGCTGCAGGCCCACACCATTCCCGACGACCTGATCGCCGCCACACTGCGCAGCACCACCGACCTGGCGCCAGGCGACCAGGTGGTGGCGGTCGGCTTCCCGTTTGGCATCGGCCCGTCGACCTCGGCCGGCGTGATCTCGGGGCTGGGCCGCTCGTTCCGCTCGCCCGAAGGTGAGCAGGAAATCGGCAACCTGATCCAGTTCGACGCCGCCGCCAACCCGGGCAACTCGGGCGGGCCGCTGGTCACGATGGACGGCGAGGTGGTCGGTATCGTGACCGGCATCCTCAACCCCACCAGCCACCGCACCTTTGCTGGCATCGGCTTTGCGGTACCGATCGAGAGCGCGGCGGCTGCCGCAGGCCTTCCCCCCTTCTGATCACGTTTTTTCCTGGGAGTCATTCATGAGCGAGCCTCGCAGCAACAACACCGCCGAGCTGATGGAGCAGATCCTCTACGAGGTCAAGCGCGTGGTGGTGGGCCAGGACCGCTTTCTGGAGCGCGTGATGGTGGCTCTGCTGGCCCATGGCCACCTGCTGGTTGAGGGGGTGCCCGGACTGGCGAAGACGCTCACCGTCAAGACCCTGGCCGAGGTGGTACAGGGCCGCTTCAAACGCATCCAGTTCACACCCGACCTGGTGCCGGCCGATCTGGTGGGCACGCGCATCTACAACCAGAAAACCGGCGACTTCAGCACCGCGCTGGGGCCGGTCTTTGCCAACCTGCTGCTGGCCGACGAGATCAACCGCGCGCCGGCCAAGGTGCAGAGTGCGTTGCTCGAGGTGATGCAGGAGCGCCAGGTGACGATTGCCGGCGAGACACACCAGGTGCCCAACCCGTTTCTGGTGATGGCGACACAAAACCCGATCGAAACCGAGGGCACCTACCCGTTGCCCGAGGCGCAGGTCGACCGTTTCATGATGAAGGTGCTGGTCGATTACCCAACCGACGAAGAGGAGTTCGTCATCGTCGAGCGTGTCACCGGGCCGGCGGTGCAGGTGCAGGCGGTCGCCACCACCGAACAGCTCGCGGCGCTGCAGGCGCAGTGCCGCGCGGTGTATGTGGATCCGGCGCTGGTGCAGTACGCGGTGCGCCTGGTGTCGGCCACGCGCCGGCCTGAGAAACATGGCATCCAGGACCTGGCGCGCCTCATCACTTTCGGCGCCAGCCCGCGCGCCACCATCGGCCTGGTCGAAGGCGCGCGGGCGCTGGCCATGCTGCGAGGGCGCAGTTATGCCCTGCCAGAAGACATGATCGACCTCGCACCCGACGTGCTGCGCCACCGCATCGTGCTGTCCTATGAGGGCCTGTCCGAAGGGCTCGATGGCGACGCGCTGGTGGCGCGCATCATGACCGCGGTCCGGCCCCCGGCGCGCCCGCTCGAACACGAGAAGAAAGTCGCCTGACGGTGGGTTGAACCATGTTCGGCCTGTTCAAGCAACATTCACCCGCGCCGCCGGCCGCCGATTTGCCGGCCGGGCCGACCGAGCGCGCGGACGCGATGCTGCAGCGCCTGGAATGGACCGTGATCCGCCGGCTCGACGGCCTGTTGCAGGGCGACTACCACACGCTGATGCGCGGCAGCGGGATCGATCTGGCCGATCTGCGCGAGTACCAGCACCACGACGACGTGCGCCACATCGACTGGAACGTGACCGCGCGCCTGCAGCAGCCCCATGTGCGCGTGTTCACCGAAGACCGCGAGATGTCGGCCTGGTTTTTGCTCGACCTCAGCCCCTCGGTCGATTTCGGCTCCGGTGCGCAGCGCAAGAGCGGGCTGTTGCTGGGTTTTGTGGCGGTGCTCGCGCGCCTCGTCAGCCGACACGGCAACCGCGTGGGCGCGGTGCTGTACGGTGCGCGGGGCGCGGCCCAGGTTGACGGTGTGCTGCCCGCGCGCGGCGGTCGCGCCCAGGTACTCCAGCTCATGCAGCGGGTCCGCCGCGCCAGTGCGCCGGGGGCGCCGGCCCTTGCGCCCGGCGGTGTGACACGGCTGGCCGATCTGTTGCGCAGCGCCAGCCACGTGGTGCGCCAGCGCAGCACGGTGTTTGTGGTCTCCGACTTCATCAGCGAACCCGGCTGGGAACAGCCGCTGGGTGAGTTGGCGCGGCGCCACGATGTGGTGGCGGTGCGCCTGCTTGACCCGCTGGAGCTCGAGTTGCCGGATCTGGGTCTGGTCACGGTGCGTGACGCCGAAACCGGCGAGCAGCTGTTTGTCGACACCCACGACAGCAGGTTTCGCCAGCGTTTTGCGCGCATCGCCGCGCAGCGCGAGGCGCAGTTGCGCGAGAGTCTCAGCCGCGCCGGAGTGGACACGCTGGAGCTCTCGACCGACGACGACCTGGCCGACGCCATCCTGCGTTTTGTTGACCTGCGCCGGCGCCGCGCGGCCCTGCGCGCCGGCCCGAACCCGCGTGCCCGAACACATCTGGAAGTTTCCGCATGACCTGGAATGTTGCTGCCTGGCCGGTCAGCTTTCTCTGGCCCCAGTTCCTCTGGCTGCTGTTGCTGCTGCCGTTGCTGGTGCTGCTGTATGGGTGGCTGCTGCGCCGCCGACGCTCGGCCTCGGTGCGGCTGGCCAGTTTGGCCATCGTGCGCGAGGCGATGGGGCGCGGGCCAGGCTGGCGTCGCCATGTACCACCGCTGCTGCTGCTGTTCGCGCTGGCGGCGATGTTGCTGGCTGCGGCGCGGCCGATGGCGTCTATCGCCTTGCCGAGCACCGAGCAAACCATCATCCTGGCGATGGATGTGTCCGCCAGCATGCGGGCGGCCGACGTTGAGCCCAACCGGCTGGTGGCGTCGCAGAACGCAGCCAAGGCGTTTCTGGCCGAGCTGCCACGCCATGTGAAGGTGGGCATCGTGGCGTTTGCCGGCTCGGCCCAGGTGGTTCAGCCCATCACGCTCAACCGCGAAGACCTGGTGGCGGCCATCGACAAGTTCCAGCTGCAACGTGCCACCGCCATCGGCAGCGCCATCGTGGTCGCCTTGGCGGAGCTGTTTCCGGGCCAGGGCATTGATCTGGCCGGCTTCGGCCCAGGGCGCCACAACGACCCGTTTGCGCCCCAGGGCCGTGCCATCGACCAGCCGCAGACCGAGGCCCGTCCCTTCCAGCCGGTGGCGCCCGGCTCCTACGGTTCGGCGGCGGTGATTCTGCTGACCGATGGTCAGCGCACCACCGGTGTGCAGACCGCGGACGCGGCCCAGATGGCAGCGGACCGCGGCGTGCGGGTCTACACCGTGGGCGTGGGCACGGTGGACGGCGAGGTGATCGGTTTCGAGGGCTGGTCGATGCGGGTGCGGCTGGACGAAGACACGCTCAAGGCGGTGGCGAGGACCACCGGCGGCGAGTATTTCTACGCCGGCACGGCCGAGAATCTCAAGCAGGTTTACCAGTCGCTGAGCAGCCGGCTCACGGTGGCGAAGAAGGAGACCGAGATCTCGGGCCTGCTGGCCTTGCTGGCCGCGCTGCTGGTCATGGTCTCGGCCGGACTGTCGCTGTTCTGGTTCAACCGGGTGCTCTGAGCGGCCGGGCGCGTTGGTGTCGTGGCCGCCCCGGTCGGCTGAAAAACCTTCCCGTTTCCGAAGCCGCGCGGGGTGCCGCGGGGTGCTTGAGACGCGTCAAGGGCGGCGGGCACAATCTGCAGCCATGACACAAGACGCGATCGTGGTGGGTGGGGGGATTGGTGGGCTGGGCTGTGCGCTGGCACTGGGGCGCGCGCGCCTCAAGGTGCAGGTGCTGGAGCAGGCCAGCGCCTTTGGTGAGGTCGGTGCCGGCCTGCAGCTCGGGCCCAACGCAGTGCGCGTGCTCGCGAGCTGGGGTCTGAGTGATGCGCTGCACGCCTGCGCTGCGTTTCCAGAGGCGCTGCAGGTGCGCGATGCGCTGGGTGGCGCCCGGCTGGGCCGCATGATGTTGGGGCCGCATGTGCGCGCGCACTACGGCCAGCCGTATGCCACGCTGCACCGCGCCGACCTGCACGCCCTGCTGCTGGCGGCGGTGCGCCGCCAGCAGGGCGTGAGCCTGGCGCTGGGGGCCCGTGTGGCGGGCTACACCGAGACGCCCGATGGGGTGCGCGTGACGGCAGAAAACGAAACCGTGCACGAGGCCCGCGCGCTGATCGGTGCCGACGGCCTGTGGAGCCGGGTGCGCAGCCAGCTGCTGGGGGTGCAGCCGGTACGGGCCAGCGGCCACCTGGCCTACCGCGGCATGGTGCGCAGCGCCGATCTGCCCGAGGCGCTGCGCGCGCCGGTGGTCACCGCCTGGCTGGGGCCGCGGCTGCACGTCGTGCATTACCCGGTGCGCCAGGGCGAATGGTTCAACGTGGTGGTGGTGGTGCAAGGCGTGCTGGGCCAGGGCCACGGCGGCGCGGTGGGCGCCGACCCGCAGAGCTGGACCCATGAGGCCCATGCGGCCGATCTGCGGCGCACGCTGGGTGCGGCCCATGCCGACCTGCTGCAGATGGTCGACGCGGTGCCCCACTGGACGCTGTGGCCGCTCAACGACCGTCCGCCCATGACCGGCCCGCAGGAGCACGCGCGCGGCCGTGTGGCCTTGCTGGGCGACGCCGCGCACCCGCTGCGCCCCTACCTCGCCCAAGGCGCGGCCATGGCGCTGGAAGACGCCTGGACGCTCGGCTGTCTGCTTGAACAGCGGCCTGCTGGTTCGGAAATCCCCTGGGCGGACCTGTTCGAGCATTTCGCACAGCGGCGCTGGGCGCGCAATGCGCGGGTTCAAAGCCGCTCGCAACGAAACGGCAGCATCTTCCACGCCAGCGGCCTGGTGCGCTGGGGCCGCAACGCCGCGATCTCGGCGCTGGGTGAGTCGCTGCTCGATCTGCCCTGGCTCTACCGCGGCCCGCCGCAACCGTAAACTTCGGGGCTCTCTTCCCCCCGGGTGTGTACCGCTTGCCGGCCGCGCCCGTCCGTTTCAGGACACGCCATGCCCGCTGCTTCCGTGCTTCATTCCCGCCGCCGTTTCGCCTTGCTGAGCGCCGCCGCGCTGACCCTGGGTGCCAGCCTGCCGCTGGCCCAGGCCCAGACCGAACCCTGGCCGAGCCAGCCGATCAGGCTGGTGGTGGGGTTTCCCGCCGGTTCCTCGCCCGATCTCATGGCGCGCACCCTGACCGAGCCACTGACCCAGGCCCTGGGTCAACCGGTGGTGGTGGAAAACCGGCCCGGCGCGGGCGGCAACATCGCCGCCGCTGCCGTGGCCCGCGCCACCGACAACCACACCCTGGGTCTGATGATCAACGGCAACCTCACCATCGCCAAGATCCTCAACCCCGCCACGCCCTACGACCCGCTGACCGACCTCACCCCGGTGTCGCTGCTCGCGGTGGCGCCGCTGGTGCTGACGGCGCCCAACAGCGCGCCCGGCACCGGCGCCGCGTTCTTCGCCGCCGCGCGCCAGGCCGGTGACCGCTGGAACTACGGTTCGCCGGGCGTGGGCACCGTGGCCCACATCGGCATGGAGCTGATCAAGACACGCGCCGGCATCGCCCCGGTGCATGTGCCTTACGCCGGCAATCCCCAGGTGATCACCGGCATGATCACCGACCAGGTGCAGATGGCCTTGCTGCCACCGGGCCTGGCCATGGCCCAGGTGCGCGGAGGCAAGCTGCGCGCGATTGGCGTGACATCTGCCGGGCGCAGCAGCGTGGTGCCCGAGCTGCCCACGCTGGCCGAGGCCGGTGTGCCCAACCTGCAACTGGAGATCTGGAACGCGGTGGCGGCGCCCAACAGCCTGCCCAAAGCCCATGTGAAAAAGCTGGCCGTGCTGCTCACCGAGATCGTGCGCCGGCCGGACATCCGCGAAAAAATCCTGGCCCAGGGCTGGCAGGTGGTCGGCACCTCGCCCGAAGGTCTGGCCAACCGCATCCGCCAGGACACGGCCGCGATGGCCGACGTGATCGAGCGCAACAAGATCCGCCCGAACTGAAAGCCAGGGCCAGGGGTCCGGCCGCTGCTGGCCGGGCCTCTCGGGCAGCGGAATCGTGCCGGTTTGGATTCAGAGCGAGCACAAGACGAGTGGCCGCGGGCCGTGTTGTGGCACGGCAAGGCCGGGCAACGCCACTATCGCCCGCCATGCCAAGCGGTGTCAGTGGTGGTGGCCGTGTGCGCCGTGGGCGTGGCCATGGGCAATTTCTTCGGCCGAGGCGGCTTTCACCTCCAGCACCTTCACCGCGAAGTGCAGCGTCTGCCCCGCGAGCGGGTGGTTGCCGTCCAGCAGCACGGTGTCGCCCTTGATCTTCATCACGGTGAACACCTGCTGCTGACCCTGCTCGTTGGTGCCCTGCAACTGGCCGCCCACCTTCACGCCGGCCGGAAAATCGCGCTTGGGGATGCTGGTGGCCAGCGACTCGTCGCGCTCGCCGAACGCGTCCTCGGGTGGCAGCACCAGCGTGGCGGTGTGGCCCGCCTCCTGGCCTTCCAGCGCTTTTTCGATGCCAGGCAGGGTGTTGCCGTAGCCCCCATGCAGGTAGGCGCGCGGTGCCTTGCCGTCTTCGAGCACCTTGCCTTGGGCATCGGTGGCGCGAAACGTGAGGGTGACGATGGTGTCTTTGCTGATTTTCATGGTGGTCAGGGGTATTGAGGTCCGGTGGGTCAGAGGATGCTGGCCAGGTGGCGTGGCAAGGCGTTGAGACTTACAAAAGTGAGGTCGTACATGGCCGACAGGCTGCCGGCCTGCTCATCTGAAATGTCCGTCGAGCAAATCAAAAACCGGGAGGTCTCCACCCCCAGCCTTTTGCGCAACCGCTGGTATTTGTTGATGTCGCGTCGGAACTCGCCCGCCTTGCACTCGATGCAAATGGGCGGGCGCCCTGCCGGCAGAACGACAACATCCAGTTCATGCAGGTCTTCGTTGGGAAACACCACCTTCACGCCGCGCGCGCAGGAAAAGGCAAGCTTGCGCTGTTGAAGGGCGGCTATCGATTCCATCAGGGCAAACCACTCGAGCCATGCGCCGGCGAAGAACTGCCGCACCTTGGGTGCCGACTGCAGTGTCAGGTGCATCACCTTCTCTGGTTTCTGGTAACGGTACCTTGCAAACAAGGTGTGGCTGTAGAGCTGCCGACACAGTCCTTGAATCTCCTGGGCGTCTTTCTGCCCCACTTCCGACAGGTTGATGTTCAGCCCGGTGTGGTCTTTTCGGTAGGCATAGGCCACCCGCTGAATCAGCTCGCCAAACAGGTCGTGGCGCTGGCCGATCTGTTGCGCCGCCTCGTCAAAGTAGCCGCTGGTGTCCACGGCGCTGTGGTCAAACTGGGCTTCGACCTGTTGCGATTTCAGCCAGTTTTCGATGGGGGCATGCTGGGCTGCGGTGTTGAGCGGACTTTGGATGGTGTCGTTGGGCTGCAGCGTTGCATTTGCTGGGCTTTCTTGGGGGCTCTCCGCCGGCTCTGGCTTGTCGTGGGCCTGCAGTGCCTTGATCTCTCGCATCGCGGCGGTGTAGCGCTCGATCAGCTTGCCGACATAGAAGGCGGTGTCAAACACGGAGCATGCTGTTTGGCATGTCGAGCAAGCGACCTGGACCCCGGCCGTGGGGGATTCGCTGACATGGCCACACTGATTGCAGCGGTAAACGGGCATTTGTTTCCCTGAGGCGGTTGTCGACGCGCACCTTGCCGGTCGAGGTGTTTTGTTTTGTGCCCGTTCAGTTGTTGCCGGTGGGGCGCACCGCCGACTTGGGGCGAAAGGCTTTGCAGACGGTGTCGACCGTCTCCAGGTAGGGGCCACCAATCAGGTCGATGCAGTAGGGCACAGCGGCAAAGATGCCGTTGATGCGCTGCGAGCCGTCGGCGTTCTTCAGGCCTTCGAGTGTTTCTGCGATCGCCTTGGGTTGGCCGGGCAGGTTGATGATGAGACTGCTGTTGCGGATCACCGCGACCTGGCGCGAGAGGATGGCGGTGGGCACAAAGGCCAGGCCGATCTGGCGCATCTGTTCGCCAAAACCGGGCATTTCCTTGTGTGCCACCGCGAGCGTGGCCTCGGGTGTCACGTCGCGCAGCGCGGGGCCGGTGCCGCCGGTGGTCAGCACCAGCGAGCAGCCGGCATCGACCAGCTCGATCAGGGTCGCGCTGATGCGATCTGGCTCGTCGGGAATGAGGCGCGCCTCAAAGCTGATCGGGTTGTGCAGCGCGCGGGTCAGCCAGTCCTGCAAGGCCGGCAGGCCCTTGTCTTCGTAGGTGCCGGCGCTGGCGCGGTCGCTGACCGAGACGATGCCGATACGCACCGGCTCGGGGGTTGTGGAAGAGGTCATCGCAGGATCACTCGGCATCGGTATCGGTGGTCGGTTCTGTGGTTTGGGTCGGCTCGTCATCGCGCCCCATCGCGGTGCGCACGATTTGGAACAGCTCGCGGTAGGCCTTGCCGTGGCGCTGCGCCTCGCCGGGTCGCTCGATCACTGCCTGGGCATCCTTGCGGGCTTGCCGGATCAGGGCGCGCAGGTGCTGCACATCGGCCTGCGGATCGTGCTGCAGCCAGCGGGTGAGGGCATCGTCGTTGGCCATCAGACGATCGCGCCACTGCTCGGCCTGGTGCAGCGCGAGTGTGGCCTGTGCCGAGGGACGACGCTGCTCGTCAAGCGCGGCTTCGATCGCGGCCACGCTGCCTTCATCGAGCTTGCGCATGAGCTTGCCGATGAACTGCATCTGGCGCCGGCGACCTTCGAAGTTGGTGATTCGCCTGGCCTCGTTCACCGCGTCGACCAGCTTCTCCGGCAGGTGCTCGTTGGCCACCAGCCGCGCGGTGAGGCCCTGGCCCAGCGTGAGCAGGTTCTCGCCCAGCGCCTGCAGGCGGTCGCTGGCCTTTTTCAGGTCGGTCTTGCTGGCATCGGTCGAGCCCTTGAGCTCGCGTTTGAGCTCCAGATCGAGCTCGCTGCCTTCGGCCACAAACTGGCCCCGAACGTAATAGCCTTTGGTGGGTTTGCGGGACATCGGATGGGGCACCGCCTCGCGCTGCCAGCGGTCTGGGGGGCGGGGTGCCTGAGGAAAGGGGAGGGTTGAGGGAAGGCGACAAGTATCATAGCTGCCGACATGAAAACAGCTGCTCACACCCCCACCCCCATTCCCGTTGCTGCCCCGGCCGATCAGCCGTTGCCGGGTTTTCAGTATCCGAGGGCGAGGTTTGAAGAGCTGGTGGATCAGGCACTCGGCCACGCCAGAGCGCTTGGCGCAGTGGACGCAGCGGCCGAGGTGTCGGAGGGCGCAGGCTTGAGCGTGTCGGTGCGCAAGGGCGAGCTGGAAAACGTGGAGCGCAACCGCGACAAGTCGCTGGGGGTCACGGTCTACATCGGCCGCAAGCGCGGCAACGCGTCCACCTCGGACTTTTCCCCGGCGGCGGTGCGCCAGACGGTGCAGGCGGCTTACGACATCGCCCGCTTCACCGCCGAGGACCCGGCTGCGGGCCTGCCCGATCCGCAGGATGTGGCCGACGAGCAGCCCGATCTGGACCTGTTCCACCCCTGGGCGCTGAATTCGGAAGATGCGCTGCAGATCGCGCTGGCCTGCGAGGCAGCGGCCTTTGCCACCAGCAAGAAAATCAGCAACAGCGAAGGCGCGGGCGTGTCGGCCCAGCAATCGCATTTTTTTGCCGCGCACCTGCGCGGGGGTGAGCGCGGCAAGCCTGGCATTTTCAGTGGCGGCTATGCGAGCTCGCGCCACAGCCTGTCGGTGGCGCCGATCGCGGGCAAGGGCGCGCAGATGCAGCGCGATTACTGGTACAGCTCGCAGCGTGCGCCGCAAGATCTCGCCAGTCCGCAGGTGGTCGGGCGCTACGCGGCCGAACGTGCGCTCTCGCGCCTGGGTTCGCGCAAAATCGCCACCACCGAATGCCCGGTGCTGTTCGAGTCGCCGCTGGCCGCGGGCCTGCTCGGTGCCTATGTGCAGGCCACCAGCGGTGGCGCGCTGTACCGCAAGACCACGTTTCTGGCCGACAGCCTGGGCAAGACGGTGCTGGCCAAACACCTGGACATCGTGGAGGACCCGCACATCCTGGGCGGCAAGGGCAGCGCCCCGTTCGACGACGAAGGGGTGCGCACCGCGCGCCGCAAGGTGCTGAGTGCGGGCAAGGTGCTGGGCTATTTTCTGTCCACCTACTCGGCGCGCAAGCTGGGCATGCGCACCACCGGCAACGCCGGCGGCTCGCACAACCTGGTGCTCAGCAGCCGCCTCACCCAGCCCGGCGACGACCTGCGTGCCATGTTGAAAAAGCTCGGTCGCGGCCTGTTCGTGACCGAACTCATGGGGCAGGGCGTGAACTACGTGACCGGCGACTACTCGCGCGGCGCGTCGGGTTACTGGGTGGAAAACGGCGAGATCGCCTACCCGGTGCAGGAGATCACCATCGCCGGCAACCTCAAGGACATGTTCAAGGGCATCGAGGCCGTGGGCGCCGACGCCTACAGCTATGGGGCCAAGACGGTGGGATCGATTCTGATCAACCGCATGAAGGTGGCCGGGAGCTGAGCCCGGCGGCGGTCACCGTAGATCGCCGAACCGCTGGCGGGTGTTCACCACTCTGGCCGACCGCGCAGCGCAATCCACGGTGAGCCGAAAGGCGGCGGTGTTCAACCGCCGGCCAGTGCGGCCTTGACCGCCGCCGACACCGCGCCCATGTCGGCCTTGCCCGCCAGCCGGGTTTTGACCGCACCCATCACCTTGCCCATGTCACCAGGCCCGTTGGCGCCGAGTTCGGCCACGATGGCCCGCACCTCGACCGCCACTTCGTCGACCGACAGGCGCGCCGGCAGGTAGGTCTGCAGCACCACCAGTTCGGCCTGTTCCTGGTCCACCAGGTCCTGCCGCGCGGCCTGCTGGAAAGCTGCGATCGAGTCCTTGCGCTGCTTGACCAGTTTGTCGAGCACCGCGATCACGCTGGCGTCGTCCAGCTGTTCAATGCGATCGTCCACTTCCTTCTGTTTCACCGCGGCCTGCAACAGGCGCAAGGTGTCGCGTTTCTGGTTGTCCTTGGCCAGCATGGCGGCCTTCACGTCCTGAGCGATGCGTTCCTTGAGCGACATGGGAATTCCTTGATGGGGGTGGTGGATGGCAACAAAAAAGCCCGCCTGAGCGTCCTCCAGCGGGCTTTTGCACGGCGCCAGGCAGGCCTGGCGTCGGAGCTCAGTAGAGCTTCTTGGGCAGCTGCATGGAGCGCACACGCTTGTAGTGGCGCTTGACAGCGGCCGCCTTCTTGCGCTTGCGCTCGGCGGTGGGTTTCTCGTAGAACTCGCGGGCGCGCAGGTCGGTCAGCAGACCGAGCTTTTCGATGGTGCGCTTGAAGCGACGCAGAGCGACGTCAAAGGGCTCGTTGTCTTTTACACGGATGGTCGTCATGAAGGAGGAAGTTCCGAAAATATGCAGAAAGAGGATGTCCGGGAAGATCGGGCCCAGGCGTCGTTTCTGCCAAATGCCCCGTCTGTTAACTAGTATGGGCCGACGGGGGTTTGCCAGCAAAGCCTTGGATTATAGCCTTGTCGCGCAGATATGCCTGCGGCTTGTGAACGTGGCGGCTGGCCGAACCGGACCGTGACGCATCGGCGCCACGGCGATTGCCAGGGGACTGATATGCGACGCTGGCGACTTACAGCGCCATGGCGCAGGCATGCGCACTGGCCCAGGCCCACTGGAAGTTGTAGCCGCCCAGCCAGCCGGTCACGTCGACCACCTCGCCGATGAAAAACAGGCCAGGCTGTTTCGATTCCATGGTCTGGGACGACAAGTCGCGCGTGTCCACGCCACCCAGCGTGACCTCGGCCTTGCGGTAGCCCTCGCTGCCGGTGGGCGTGAGCTCCCAGTGGGCCAGGCGCTCGGCCAGGCGCGCCAGCGCCTTGTCGCTGGCCTCGGCGATGGGACGCTGCCAGTCGGTGTCCTGTGCCACCCAGGCGTCGGCCAGGCGGCTGGGCACCAGCGCGGCGAGCTCGTTGGCGATCAGCTTGCGCGAGCGGGCCTTGGCCTGGGCCAGGGCTTCGGACAAGTCCGACCCGGGCGCGAGGTTCAGGCGGATCGGTGCGCCATCGCGCCAGTAGCTGGAGATCTGCAGCACGGCCGGGCCGGACAGGCCGCGGTGGGTGAACAGCAGGTCTTCGTGGAAGGCCGTGCGTTCCTTCTTGGTCCCGGTTTCGATGTCCACCGGCAGCGCCAGGCCAGCCAGTTCTGCATACGGCGCCCAGGCGTCGCCATCGAAGGTGAGCGGCACCAGACCAGGGCGCGGTTCGACCAGCCGAAGGCCAAACTGTTTGGCCAGCCGGTAGCCGACGTCGGTGGCGCCAATCTTGGGAATGGACAGACCGCCGGTGGCGACCACCACCCGGGTGCTGTGGACCGTGCCGCGCTCGGTGTCGATCTCGAAACTGCCGTCGCCACTCACGCGAACCGCCTTCACACCACAGGGCTGCCAGCGCTGCACGCCACCGGCGCCGCACTCGGCGAGCAGCATCTGGATCAGGTCTTCGGCCGAGCGGTCGCAGAACAGCTGGCCTTTGTGTTTTTCGTGGAAGGGGATGCCGTGTTTGCCCACCAGGGCAATGAAGTCGGCCGGCGTGTAGCGCGAGAGCGCCGAGCGGCAGAAGTGGGGGTTCTCGCCGAGAAAGTGTTTGTGGGGTGCGCGTGGGTCGATCTCGCGGTTGGTGAAATTGGCGCGGCCACCGCCGGAGATGCGCACCTTTTCGGCCACCTTGCTGCTGTGGTCGAGCACAAGCACCTTCAAACCGCGTTGCCCGGCCACGCCGGCACAGAACAGGCCGGCGGCGCCGGCTCCCACCACCACCACATCAAAACTCAGCATGGGCTGCAGTGTAGGGGCAGCGCTGGCGCTCGCAGCGCAGTCGCGAGGTGACAATCGGCCCCATGAACATTCCTTCGCACCAACTGAGCATGACCGTGCTGATGTCGCCCGACATGGCCAATTTTTCGGGCAACGTGCACGGCGGCGCCATCCTCAAGCTGCTGGACCAGGTGGCGTATTCCTGCGCCGCCCGCTACTCGGCCTGCTATGCCGTCACGCTCAGCGTGGACCAGGTGATGTTCCTGCAGCCCATCCATGTGGGCGAGCTGGTGACCTTTCTGGCGAGCGTGAACCACACCGGGTCGTCCTCGATGGAAATTGGCATCAAGGTGGTGGCAGAAGACATCCGCTCGCAGGTGGTGCGGCATGTGAACAGCTGCTTTTTCACGATGGTGGGGGTGGACGAGGACCGCAAGCCCGTGCGGGTGCCGCCGCTGTCGCCGTCCACGGCCGACGAACGCCGCCGCTGGGATGCGGCGCTGCTGCGCAAGGCATTGCGCAAGGAACTGGTGTCGCGTTTCGAGCAGGCGCGTCACGCGTCGGCGGCCGGCTGAGCGCCCGATTCAGCCGACCCGCTGGCCTAGGGCCAGCGCCCCGGTGGGCACGACCGCTGCCACACCGCGCACCACGTCGCCGACCACGATCACCGAGGGGCTGGCCAGGCGTTCGTGTTTGATGGTGGCGTGCAGCCGACCCAGGGTGCTCACGGCGTGGCGTTGCTGCGGCAGGCTGGCGTGCTGGATGATGGCCACCGGCGTGTCGGTTGGCAGGCCGGTGAGCAGCTCCTGCTCGATGGTGGCGGAACCGCTGACGCCCATGTAGATCACCAGCGTGAGCTTGGCGTCGCGTGCGGTGGCGGCGAGCTGCCGCCAGTCGGTGCCACGGCTGCCGGGTTTGGCGTGACCGGTCACGAACACCACGCCGTGCGCGTGTTCGCGGTGGGTCAGGGGCACACCGAGCGAGCTGAGTCCGGCCAGTCCGGCGGTGATGCCGTTGACCACCTGCACCACGATGCCCTGGCTTTGCAGGTGCTCGACCTCCTCGCCACCGCGGCCGAAGATGAACGGGTCACCGCCCTTGAGTCGCACCACCACCTCGCCCGCGTGTGCGGCCGACACCATCATTTTTTCAATGAAGGCCTGCGGCGTGCTCTTGCAGCCGCCGCGCTTGCCCACCGGCACGATGCGCGCAGTGGGCGAGGCGTGGGCCAGCACCGCGTCGCCCACCAGGTCGTCGACCAGCAGCACGGTGGCCGACCGGATCGCGCGCACCGCCTTGAGCGTGAGCAGCTCCGGGTCGCCCGGGCCGGCGCCGACCAGGGTGACGCTGCCAGGGGCAAAAGGCGGGGGTGTTTCAGTGGGCATGGGAACTTGGGGCCGGGTGAGTGGTTTGGGTGCGTGTGATCTCGCGCACGATGTGCTGGAGCTGGTGCGCGATCGGAGCGGGCACGTGCAGCGTGCCGGCCAATACCGCACCGATGTAGGCGGCGGTGCCGGCGGCGTCGGTACCGGGCGGCAGATCGGGCAGGGCGGTGAGCGGGCCGTCCTGCGCAGGCTGCAGGAGCTCGCGCTGGCCGTCGCGAAACGCGTCCATCTGGGGCGTGCGGCGGGCGTCGGCCACCGGCTCGCCCTCGGTGCCGCGCAGCAGCAGGGCGTGGGCGCCGGTGAGCGCAAAGGTGTCGGCCATGGAGGCGGCGTATTCCGGGTGGGTGTAGCTGGCCACGACCAGGGCGCGGCCGGCGCAGGGATTCATGAGCTTGACCAGGCTGTGCGCCGGGTTGCGCAGCCCGACCACGCGGCGCACGTCGAGCAGGCGCTTCAGGCCCGGGCACAGCAATTCGGTGGGCACAAACGCGGTCTCGCCAGCGGCCAGCGTCGGCACTTCTGTGGCCGCGCTCATGCCCAGCGCGGCGAACACCGTCTCGCTGCTGACCCGCTTGTCTTCGCTGGCACTGCCGTGCACCAGCACCGGCACCCCCTCGCGCGCCAGCAGCAGCGCCAGCAGGGGGGTGAGCACCGGCAGCTTGCGCGCGCCGTTGTAGCTGGGCAGCACCACGGTGGTCAGGCCGTTGTCGGGCAGCCGGTGCAGCCGGTGGTGGGTGGCGTCGAGAAAACCCGCCATTTCCTCAGGCGTTTCGCCTTTGATGCGCATCGCGAGGCAGAAGGCGCCGATCTCCAGATCGGTGACGCTCCCGTCCAGCACCTGGCCCATCAGGTCGGCAGCTTGGGCGCGGTCGAGTGAGCGGACGCCGTCTTTGCCGCGGCCGATGTCTTTGATGTACTGGCTGATTCCCATGGCGCGCGATTGTGGGCCAAACCTGATGACTTCGCGTTATATGGTTACCCCGGCCGGGCGGCGGTGTGCGCCTGCGTGGCGCGCACCGCGCGTGTCCGGCGAACGGGTCAGGACGCGCCCGAGGGTGCCGGCGCCATGCCATGCCGCCGTTTGCTGGCGGCGGTGGCGGGTGAGGCCAGAAAGTCCAGCAGCGCCCGCGCTGTGTCGGGCTGGGGGCAAGCGGTGGTGTGTGCGGCCGAGAAGGTGGTGACGATCTGCACCGCCTCGGGCAGCGGGCCCAGCAGATCGATGCCGGGCAGGGCCATCAGCTCACTGAGCTGCTGAAAACCCAGCGCCACCTGGCCGCTGGCCACCAGCGAGCCGACCGGCACACCGGGTGGTGCGGTGACGATGCGATCGCGGATCTGCTCCGCGATGCCCCAGCGCTCGAACAGTTTGCCCAGCTGCACGCCGCTGGGGCCGGTGGAGTAGCCCAGCGTGGGCGCGGCCAGCACCGCCGCCTTGAGCGCGGCTTCGCAGGCAATGTCCGGGTGCGGTGCACCAGCAGGTACCGCCACCGCCACCCCGGAGTGCACCAGATCCACCCGGCTGTTGGCCGCCAGGTGCCCGCTGGCGATGAGCGCATCGATGGCGTTGGAGGCCAGCGCCACGATGTCGAACGCTTCGCCCGCCTGCACACGCCGGGCCGCATCGACACCGCCCACCGACTCCAGGCGCACCGGTGGCTGCTCCGGATGGGTTTGCTGGAAAACGGCGATCAGGTCGGCCAGCAAGGCCTGGGTGGCCATGGACGAGATCAGGGTCAGGGAGGTGGTGGTGGCGGGCATGGGACGACAGCGGTGCGGATGCATGGCAGCGTAACAAACCAACCCCCGTCCGCGCCTGGCGGCGCCTTCTTTCTGATATCAGGCCACGGCATGGACCGGCTGCACCGGCTGTCCCAGCTGCTCGCGCAACGCCACCACCGCGCCCACCATGATGAGCGCGGGCGGCTTCACGCCGTGTGTCTTGGCCAAGGCCGGCAGCGTGGCCAGGGTGCCGCTGATGCAGCGCTCTTCGGGCTGGGTGGCGCGCTCGACCAGGGCGGCCGGCGTATCGGCTGGCAGGCCGTGGGCGATGAGCTGGCGGCAGATCTCGGGCAGGTTGCTCACGCCCATGTAGAGCACCACGGTCTGTTTGGGCCGCGCCAGCATGGGCCAGTCCATGGACAGCTCGCGGTTTTCGCGCATGTGCCCGGTGGCCAGCACCAGCGAGCAGGCGTGGTCGCGGTGGGTCAGCGGAATGCCCACCGAGGCGGCCGCGCCCTGGGCCGCGGTCAGCCCCGGCACCACGGTGAACGGCACACCGGCGGCGGCCAGTGCCTGGGCCTCTTCGCCGCCCCGGCCGAAGATGTAGCCGTCGCCGCCCTTGAGGCGCAGCACCGGCCGGCCCGATTTCGCCAGCCGGATCATGAGCTCGATGATGGATTCCTGCGGCAGCGTGTGGCAGGACGACTCCTTGCCCACATACACCCGGTCGGCGTCGGCCGGCAGAAACGCCAGCACCGCAGGACTCACCAGGTGGTCGTAGAGCACCAGACTCGCACTTTGCAAGGCCTTGAGTGCCTTGATGGTGAGCAGTTCGGGGTCGCCCGGGCCGGCGCCCACCAGGGTGACGGTGGCGGGGGGGCCCTGTGCCGGCAGCGGGTCGGCGGCGGCCAGCAGGTGGCCGGGTTCCATCTTGCTCATGTCGGATCTCTTCGGGTTGGTTTCGCTCATTGTTCTGGCGCCAACACGCGCCGTCCTTGAACCAGTTCAAGGACAGCGCGGGTTGATCACCGGACGATGGACTCTGTTCACTGACTGGCGAAGGACAGCCGCCCAGGGAACAGGTCTGACAACCGAGACGGCTGGAGGGCTGTCTTCATCCAACCGCTGATCCGAGAGCCAAGAAAGAGCCTCATCATGAAATCGAGCAAGTTCATTCACCTGAGCAGTCTGGCCTTCGCGGCCATGCTGGTGTCAGGCGCCTACGCGCAAGAAAAAACAGTCATCACCCCGAGTGAGTCCGCTTACCAAGCCGCGCCGTCGCCGCTGGTGAACGAGCCCATGGTGCATAGCATCAACCCCAAAGCTCCACCCATGACACAGGCAGAGTTCGATGTGGGCCGCAAAATTTACTTCGAACGCTGCGCTGGTTGCCACGGCGTGCTGCGCAAAGGTGCCACTGGCAAAGCGCTGACCCCAGACCTCACCGTGGAAAAGGGCACCGACTACCTCAAGGTGTTCATCAACTACGGCTCCCCTGCTGGCATGCCCAACTGGGGCACCTCGGGCGACTTGAACGACAAAGAAGTGGATTTGATGGCCCGCTACATCCAGCACGAGCCACCGGTGCCGCCAGAGTACGGCATGGCCGCCATGAAGGCCACGTGGAAAGTGCTCGTGCCACCCGAGAAGCGGCCTAAGAAGAAGATGAACAGCTACAACATCAGCAACATCTTTTCCACCACGTTGCGCGATGCGGGTGAAGTGGCGCTGATTGATGGCGACACCAAAGAGATCATCAACATCATCAAGACCGGCTACGCCGTTCACATTTCACGCATTTCGGCATCGGGCCGCTACCTGTTTGTGATCGGCCGCGATGCCAAGGTCAACCTGGTCGACCTGTGGATGGAGAAGCCCGACTCGGTGGCCGAAATCCGCACCGGCCTGGAGGCGCGTTCGGTCGAGAGCAGCAAGTTCAAGGGCTTTGAGGACAAGTACGCCATCGCCGGCTCCTACTGGCCGCCGCAGTTCGTCATCATGGATGGCGACACGCTGGAGCCGCTCAAGATCGTTTCCACCCGCGGCAACGTGGTGGGCACACAGGAATACCACCCTGAGCCACGCGTGGCCTCCATCGTGGGCAGTCACTTCAAGCCCGAGTTTGTCGTGAACGTGAAGGAAACGGGCAAGACGCTGATGGTGGATTACTCCAACCTGGACGCGCTCAAGATCACCGAAATTGGTTCGGCGCCGTTCTTGCACGATGGCGGTCTGGACGCCACCAAGCGCTATTTCATGGTGGCGGCCAACAACAGCAACAAGATCTCGGTCTTTGACCTGAAGGAGAGCAAGCTCGCCGCCATCGTCGATGTGGGCAAGATCCCCCACCCCGGTCGTGGTGCTAACTTCACGCACCCCAAGTTTGGTCCCGTGTGGGCCACCGGCCACCTGGGTGACGAAACGATCTCGCTCATCGGCACCGACCCCGTCAAGCACAAGCAATACGCTTTTAAAGAAGTGGCCAAGCTGACAGGTCCTGGCGGCGGTGCGTTGTTTATCAAGAGCCATCCCAAGTCCAGCCACCTGTATTCAGATGCACCTTTGAATCCCGATCCGAAGATTTCTCAGGCGGTGGTGGTGTACGACATGAAGAACCTTGACAAAGGCTATGTCACTTTGCCCATCGCGGAATGGGCCGACATCAAAGACGATGGTGCCAAGCGCGTGGTGCAGCCCGAGTTCAACAAGGCGGGCGACGAAGTCTGGTTCTCGGTCTGGAGCGCCAAGAACAAGATCAGCGCCATGGTTGTGGTGGACGACAAGACGCTCAAGCTCAAGAAGGTCATCAAAGACCCGCGCTTGATCACCCCAACCGGCCACTTCAACGTGCACAACACGCAGAACGACGTGTATTGATCCACCCCCGAGCGGCGCGTGCCTTGCAGGCCGCGTCGCCGGCGGGCCGGCCGCGCCGGATCCGCCGTGCCCCGGGTTGACGTCATTGCGTCTGTGAATTGTCTTTGTCTGTTGTGAGGTTTGGAATGAAGACACTTTCTCTGCTCGTTGCCGCGGTGGCGCTGAGCTTCTCGGCCGGCGCGGCCCTGGCCGATGGCGACGCCGCGTTGACCCAAGGTGGCTGCATGGCCTGTCACGCCAAGGACAAGAAGCTGGTGGGCCCGTCCTTCAAGGACATCGCGGCCAAGTACAAAGGGCAGGACGCGAGCGCCGCGCTGTTCGACAAGGTGCGCAAAGGCGGCTCCGGTGTGTGGGGACCCATTCCCATGTCACCCACCCCGGCCTCCAGGATCAGCGACCCCGATCTGACGGCCGCTGTGGTCGCCATCCTCAAGTCATGAGGCCATGACGGTGCGCGCGCTGGCCCTTCTCTGCGGCTCGTTGCTGGGCGCCTGCGTCCACGCGGCACCGCCCGAGGCGCCACCGGCTGCGCGGGTGCAGGCGCTGGTGCACATGGTGCGCCAGGACTGTGGCTCCTGCCACGGCATGCGCCTCACCGGCGGCCTGGGGCCGCCACTCACGCGCGAGGCGCTGGCGGATATCCCGCTGGAGAACCTCGCGGCCACCATCTACCACGGCCGCCCTGGCACCCCCATGCCACCCTGGCGCGCCATGCTCAATGAAACCGAAGCCCGCTGGATCGCCGAGCGACTCAAACAGGGCTTCCCCGAAGAGTCGCCATGAAACGCCGCCAACTGCTGGCCTCTGCCGCCATTGCCCTGCCCACCCTGGCCGCCCTGAGCACGCTCACCGGTTGCGCCACTCCCGTCTTGCGAGGCACCGGTGACCTGGGCGTGGTCATCGGCCGCGGCAACGGCACGCTGTACCTAGTGGACACCTCGGCGCAAACGCTGATCGGTGCCGTGCCCGGTCTGGGCGATCTGTCCCACGCCTCGGTGGTGTTCTCGCGCGACGGTCTCCACGCCTATGTGTTCGGACGCGATGGCGGTCTGACCCAGGTGAACCTGCTGCAGCAGCGCATCAGCCGCCGGGTGATGCAGGCCGGCAATTCGATTGGTGGCGCTATCAGCGCCGACGGCACCCTGGTGGGCGCGCAGAACTACACGCCCGGTGGCGTGAAGGTGTTCGATGCGCGCACGCTGGAACTCGTGGCCGAGATCCCGGCCGAGTACGCGCCCGGAAAGCTGTCTCGGGTGGTCGGCCTGGTCGATCTGCCGGGCCGGCGTTTTGCCTACAGCCTGTTCGATGCCAACGCGATCTGGGTCACCGACTGCTCGGATCTGAAGCAGGTGACCACGACCAAGCTCGAGAACATCGGCAAGCAGCCTTACGACGCACTGGTCACGCCCGATGGCCGCCACTACATCGCCGGCCTGTTCGGTGAAGACGGCCTGGCGATGGTCGATCTCTGGGCCAAAGAGCCCCAGGTGCGGCGCATCCTGGGCGGCTACGGCCGGGGCCAGGCGCCGCTGCCGGTCTACAAGATGCCGCACCTGCGCGGCTGGGCCGTGGCCGGGCGCCGCGCGTATTTGCCCGCCATTGGTCGCCACGAGGTGCTGGTGGTCGACACCGACACCTGGGCCGAAGTCGGTCGCATTCCGGTCGCCGGCCAGCCGGTGTTTGTCATGGCGCGGCCCGATGGGCGCCAGGTCTGGGTGAATTTTTCCGTGCCGGACTACCACCGCGTGCAGGTGATCGACACCCAGACGCAGACCATCATCCAGACACTGGAGCCGGGCAAGGCGGTGCTGCACATGGAATTCACGCCACGCGGCGAAGCGGTCTGGATCAGCAGCCGCGACGACAACCGGGTGAGCATCATCGACACCCAGACGCTGGCCACCCGCGCCCGCCTCGAGGTGCCTGCGCCCAGCGGCATCTTCTTCACCGCGCGCGCCGCGCGCACCGGGTTCTGAGCATGAACGCACGCGATCCCGCCTGGACCGGTCCTTTTGCTGCCATGGCGTCGGTGCGGGCGCAGGCGCGTGATGCCGGCGGCGATCGTGCTCCCGACGGCCACGCGGGCGAATTGCTTGCGGCAACGCAGGGCAGCGTCGACCTGCGCTTGCTCAACACCTGGCAACACGATTTTCCCTTGGTCGAACAGCCCTTCGATCACATCGCGCAGGCGCTGGACCTGAACCAGGCCGAGGTGCTGCTGGCCTGCCAGCGGCTGCAGGACCAGGGCGCCATCAGCCGCATCGGCGGGGTGTTTTCGCCCAGCGCCGGCGGTGCTGCCTTGCTCGCGGCGATGGCGGTGCCGCCCGAGCGCCTGGAGGCGGTGGCGGCGCAGGTGTCGGCGCACCCCGGTGTCAACCACAATTACGAACGCGAACACGCATTCAACCTGTGGTTTGTGATGACCGGGCGCGATGCGGCCTCGGTGGAGATGGCCATGCAGGCGCTGGAGCAAGCCACCGGGCTGCCCGCGCTGCGCCTGCGCATGGAGCGCGCCTACCGCATCGATCTCGGTTTCGATTTGCGTCACAGCACCGCGCCGGTGCCGATGCGCGCGCACCGCGTGCCAAGCAGCGGCGCGCTGACCAGCGCCGACTGGCCACTGGCCGCCTGTGTGGAGCAGGGTTTGCCGATCACCGTACGCCCGTTCGACGTCTGGGCCCAGTCGCTGCAGACCACACCCGAGGCGGTGCTCGAGCGCCTGCGCCTGTGGCTGCAGATGGGAACGCTCAAGCGTTTCGGGGTGGTGGTGCGCCACCACGAACTCGGGTTCGCGGCCAACGCGATGACGGTGTTCGACGTGCCCGATGCGCAGGTCGACATCTGTGGTGAGGCGCTGGCGCGGCAAAGCGGCGTCACGCTGGCTTACCGCCGAGAGCGCGCGCCGCACTGGCCGTACAACCTCTATTGCATGGTGCACGGCACCGAGCGTGCGGCGGTGCAGACGGTGATCGAGCGTGTGGTGCCAGCCGCCGGGCTGTCCGATGTTCCGCGCGCGGTGCTGTTCTCCACCCGCCGTTTCAAGCAGACCGGCGCGCGGCGTTTTCGCCCTGCCGAACCTTGAATTTCTTTGAGGAACCGGCCCATGCTCAGCCCTGAAGACCTGCGCCTCGTCGCTTACCTGCACGGGGGTTTCCCCCTGAGTGACAGGCCGTTTGCCGAGGTCGGCCAGAAGCTGGGTTGCAGCGAAGAAGCGGTGATCGAACGCCTGCAGCGCCTGCTGGCGCATGGGGACCTCACCCGCTTTGGCCCGCTGTTCCAGATCGAGCGCGCGGGTGGGCGTTTCTTGCTGGCCGCGATGGCGGTGCCCGAGCCCCGTTTTGCTGCGGTGGCGGCCCAGCTCGATGGCATGCCCGAGGTGGCACACAACTACCGGCGCGAATCAAGCCAACCCGACCAGCCGGACGCCACACCCCTCAACATGTGGTTTGTGCTGGCGCTGGAGTCGGCCGAGCGGTCGCCCGAGGTGATCGCTCGCATCCAGGCACAAACCGGTCTGCCGGTGTACGACTTCCCCAAGGAGCGCGAATTTTTTGTGGAGCTGCGTCTGCCGCTCACGCCGGAGCACGCCCATGGCACTTGACCCGATCGACCGCGAGCTGATCCGCGCCACCCAGGCCGGCCTGCCTCTGGTGCCGCGGCCCTACGAAGCCCTGGGCGCCACGCTGGGCCTCAGCGGCGAGCAGGTGCGCGAGCGCCTGCAGGCCATGTTGGAGGCCGGTCTGATCCGGCGCATCGGTGCGGTGCCCAACCACTACCGCCTGGGCTTCACCGCCAACGGCATGAGCGTATGGGACGTGGCCGACGACCGGGTCGACGAACTCGGTGAGCGCATCGGTGCGCTGTCCGGCGTCAGCCACTGCTACCGCAGACCGCGTCGTCTGCCCGTCTGGCCCTACAACCTCTTCGCGATGCTGCACGGCCGCAACCGCGAGGCGGTGGAACACCAGGCGCAGGAAATCAAGACCCTGCTCGGGAACGCCTGTGCAACCCACGACATTCTTTACTCCACCGCCATCCTGAAAAAAACGGGTTTGCGGATATCTGAAAGCTGACCAACATGTTTCGCATCAGCCAATACCTGCGCGAGATCGCGCAAGCCGAGCAGACGGGAATCTACCCGGTGCCCAAAGGCCGACCAGGCGCGCAGGGCGGAGCTTCCGGGGGGCCCGTCGTGATCTGGAACCTGATCCGCCGCTGCAACCTCACCTGCAAACACTGCTACGCGCTGTCTGCCGACCACGACTACGCCGGCGAGCTCTCGCGGGAAGAGGTGTTCACCGTGATGGACGACCTCAAGGCCTACCGGGTCCCGGTGCTCATCCTCTCCGGCGGCGAGCCGCTGATGCGGCCCGATATCTTCGAGATCGCCGAACGCTCGCGCGACATGGGCTTCTACACCGGCCTGTCCACCAACGGCACGCTGATCGACGCACCTATGGCCGACCGCATCGCCGCCATGGGCTTCAACTACGTGGGTATCAGCCTGGACGGTCTGCGCGAAACCCACGACAAGTTCCGTCGCCTCGACGGCGCGTTTGACCGCAGCCTGGCCGCTGTGCGCCTGCTGCGCGCGCGCGGCGTGAAGGTGGGGTTGCGCTTCACCATGACCGCGCTCAACGCGCACGACTTCCCCGCGCTGCTCGAGCTGATGCGCGAAGAGCAGGTCGACAAGTTCTATTTCTCTCACCTCAACTACGCCGGACGCGGCAACATCCACCGTGGCAAGGACGCACAGTTCCAGGCCACGCGCGACGCGCTTGATCTGCTGTTCGAGCGTGCCTGGGATGCCGCGCAGCGCGGTCTGGATGAGGAGTACGTGACCGGCAACAACGACGCCGATGGGCCGTACCTGCTGCAGTGGGTGCAGGCGCGGTTTCCGCAATGGGCACCGATGCTTCGTGAGCGCCTGGTGGCCTGGGGCGGCAACAGCAGCGGTGTGAATGTGGCCAACATCGACAACCTCGGCCATGTCCACCCCGACACCATGTGGTGGCACCACAAGCTGGGCGATGTGCGCGAACGCCCGTTTTCGCAGATCTGGAGCGACACCAGCGACCCGCTGATGGCGGGCCTGAAAGCCAAGCCCCGACGCGTCGAGGGCCGCTGCGCCAGCTGCCGGTACGTCGATATCTGTGACGGCAACACCCGCGTGCGCGCCCAGCAACTCACCGGCAACCCCTGGGCGGAAGACCCCGGCTGCTACCTCAGCGACGAAGAGATCGGTGCCGCCGCTGGCAGCGATGCCGACCGCCTTGAGAACAGGCCGTTCGCGCCAGTGCCCAAGCTGCGCAAGGTGGTGCTGATGCGCGAGGAGGTGGGCCATGGCTGAGCGCTGGAACGCCCGAGCCGGCGAGCTGCTCGCCGATGCGGGCCGCGCCTTGCTTGTGGCGGGTCTTTGCTGGATGGGCGTCGACATGGCCAGCGCACAAGCGCCCACCGCGCCCGTGGCCCCGTCCGCTGCCACGGCGGTGCGCGCCGCTGCGCTCTACACCGAACACTGCGCTGTCTGCCACGGCGCGCAGCGCACCGGCGGCATGGGCCCGGCCCTGTTGCCCGAAAGCCTGTCACGGTTGCGCCCCGCTGAGACCTTGAAGGTGATCTCAGAAGGCCGTGTGGCCACGCAAATGCCGGGCTTCGCTGAGACGCTGGACAAGGAAGACGTTGCCGCGCTGGCCGCCTATGTGCGAACGCCGGTCTCGCCCGCCCCGGTCTGGACCGAGGTCGACATTCGAGCCTCGCGCACGTTCAGCCCCGCGCCCGCCAACGAGCCGAACCAGCCGGTGTGGAGCGCCAACCCGATGAACGTGTTTCTGGTGGTCGAGGGCGGTGACCACCACGTGAGCCTGCTCGACGGCGACAGGTTCGAAGTCATCACCCGCTTTCCCAGCCGCTTCGCGCTGCATGGCGGGCCGAAGTTCACGCCCGACGGCCGCTATGTGTTCTTTGGCTCACGCGACGGCTGGATCACCAAGTACGACCTGTGGCGGCTGCGGGTGGTGGCCGAGGTGCGTGCTGGCCTGAACATGCGCAACGTGGCGGTCAGCGGCGACGGCCAGTGGATCATGGCGGCCAACTACCTGCCGCACAGCGTGGTGCTGTTCGACGCCGATCTGAACCTGAAAAAAACCTACGCCGCCGCCACGCTCGATGGCAAGCAGACCTCGCGGGTGTCGGCGGTGTACGACGCCACGCCCCGCCAGAGTTTTGTGGTCGCGTTGAAGGACATTCCCGAACTCTGGGAAATTTCCTACAACAGTGCCGCCGAGCCGATCTTCGATGGCTATGTGCACGACTACAAGATGGGCGAGGGCATTGCCAAGCCTGGTTTCCTCGGTGTGCGTCGCACACCGCTCGACGAACCGCTGGATGACTTCTTCTTCGATCAGAGCTACCGCAATGTGCTTGGGGCCACCCGCCCCAAGAACGACGACGGCGCGGCAACGGCCCAGGTGGTCAATCTCGACGCCCGCCGCAAAATTGCCGATCTGCCCATCGCCGGCATGCCACACCTGGGCTCGGGCATCACCTTCGCATGGCACGGCACCACCGTGCTGGCGTCGCCCAACCTCAAGGACGGTGCGATCGACGTGATCGACATGAAAACCTGGAAACCCGTGGCCACCATTCCCACGCCCGGCCCCGGCTTCTTCATGCGCAGCCACGAAAACACGGCCTACGCCTGGACCGACTCCATGATGAGCCCGAGCGCGAAAGACACCCTCACCATCATCGACAAGGCCACGCTCAAGCCTGTGGCCAGCGTGCGCGAACCCGGCAAAACCCTGGCCCACATCGAGTTCACCCACGACGGCAGATACGCGCTGGCCAGTGTCTGGGAAATGGACGGCGCGATCATCGTCTTTGACGCCACCACCTTCAAGGAAGTCAAGCGCCTGCCCATGAGCAAGCCGGTGGGAAAATACAACGTATGGAACAAGATCACGCGCTCCGAGGGCACCTCGCATTGAGCGGCACGCACAAGCAAGCCCCGCGCCTGGCCGGTGACGGTGTGGTCTGGCTGCTGGTGCTGGCCGAGCTGCTCACCTTCGGCCTGCTGTTTGTCTCCTTCGCGCTGGCTCGCTGGCGCGAGCCCGAGGTGTTTGCCCAGGGGCAGGCGGCGCTCAACCTCTCCACCGGCGCACTCAACACCTTGCTGCTGGTGAGCGCGAGCTGGTGCGCGGCGCGTGCGGTGCATGCGTTCCGAGGCCACCGCTCGGCTTCGGGCGTGCGCTGGCTGCTCGGCGCCCTGGGCGGTGCGGTGGGTTTTCTGGTCGTCAAAAGCTTTGAGTTCGCCGGCAAGATCGCCACCGGTTTCGACTGGGCCACCGACAGCTTCACCATGCTCTACACCCTGCTCACCGGGTTTCACTTCCTGCATGTGATGGTGGGCGCGTTGGTGTTCTCCGTGCTCGGCTGGAAGGCGCGCCAGGGCGCCTATGGCCCCGCCAACCTCAACGGCCCCGAGTCGGGTGCGGTGTTCTGGCACATGGTGGACCTGCTGTGGATGGTGCTGTTCCCGCTGGTCTATGTCATCCGATGAGCACCGACCCCCAGATGAAACTGCATCGCATCGACTTCATCGCCCTGCTGCTGGCACTGGCCACGGGCGCGACCTGGTGGCTGGGCGAGGGCGGTCACCTGGACATCCAGCGCGGCGTGGTGCTCTCGGTGCTGGCGCTCTCGGTGTTCAAAGGCGGGCTGATCGCGCTGGACTACATGGAGCTGTGGCACGCCCCGGCGCTGTGGCGCCGGGTGGTGCTGGTCTGGCTCGCCGTGGTGATCGGCGTGATCGCACTGACCACGCTCTGGCTGCCGCGCTGAGACGCTGCGTTCCACAGCGCCCCGCCCCAGCGCCGGCGCCATCGTCGCGCTGAACAGCCAGACTTTTGCCCATCTCGGGCTCTTCCCCTTGTTCAGGGTCGCCTGCGCAGTCCCACGCAGCGCGCAAGGGGGTGCTCATGAGCCACGCATGGGTGCACCGACAACGCAGTTCCTTGACCCAGTTCAAGGACAATGTCCGAGTAAATCAGGAGGATACCGGCATCAATCACAGATGGAGGGCTTCATGAGCCAGAGTCAAAGCAGGTTCACCAAACAGATGGCCCGCAACATGTTTTACGGGGGCAGTGTGTTCTTTGCGCTGCTGTTTGCGGTGATCGTGTTCGATACCGAGCAGCGCATTCCCGAGCGATCCAATGCGCAGGCCATCACGCCGCAGGTCATTGCAGGCAAGAAGGTCTGGGAAACCCGCAACTGCATCGGCTGCCACACGCTGCTTGGCGAGGGCGCCTATTTCGCGCCCGAACTGGGCAACGTCTACAAGCGCCGCGGCGGTGATTTCATCAAGATCTGGATGAAAGCCATGCCCACCGGCACGCCGCATCGCAGGCAAATGCCTCAGTTCAACCTCACCGATGAGCAGCTGGACAACCTGGTGGAGTTCCTGAAGTGGACGGGTGAGATCAACACCGAAAACTGGCCACCGAACATCGAAGGCTGATGACAGGCTGCACAGAGAAAAATCATGACCATATCCACACTCAAATTCCAGAGCCAGTCGGTCGCCAAGCCCTACTTCATCGCCGCCATGGCGCTGTTCGCAGGCCAGGTGATCTTTGGCATCACGCTCGGCCTGCAGTACGTGATCGGGGACCTGTTCTTCCCCTACATCCCGTTCAACATCGCCCGCATGGTGCACACCAACCTGCTCATCGTCTGGCTGCTGTTCGGTTTCATGGGCGCGGCCTATTACATGGTGCCCGAGGAGTCCGAGACCGAGCTGCATTCGCCCTTCCTGGCGAAGCTGCTGTTCTGGGTTTTCCTGACGGCGGGCGTGCTCACCATCGTGGGTTACCTGACCCTGCCGTACGCCAAGCTGGCCGAACTCACCGGCAACGACCTGCTGCAGACCATGGGGCGCGAGTTCCTGGAACAGCCGCTGCCGACCAAGGTGGGCATTGTGATCGTGGCACTGGGCTTTTTGTTCAACATCACCATGACAGTGCTCAAGGGCCGCAAGACCGCGATCTCGGTGGTGCTGCTCATGGGTCTGTGGGGTCTGGCACTGTTTTTCCTGTTCAGCTTCGTGAACCCGCACAACCTGGTGCGTGACAAGCTTTACTGGTGGTTTGTGGTCCACCTCTGGGTGGAAGGTGTGTGGGAGCTGATCCTGGGTGCGCTGCTCGCCTATGTGCTGATCAAGACCACCGGTGTCGACCGCGAGGTGATCGACAAGTGGCTTTACGTGATCATCGCCTTCGCTCTGATGTCCGGCATTCTCGGCACCGGCCACCACTTCTTCTTCATCGGTCTGCCGGGTTACTGGCACTGGATTGGCAGCGTGTTCAGCGCGCTGGAGCCCATTCCGTTCTTCATGATGACGGTGTTTGCCTTCAACATGGTGCAGCGTCGTCGCCGTGACCACCCGAACCAGGCCGCCGTGCTGTGGGCCGTGGGCACCGCGGTGATGGGCTTCCTGGGCGCCGGTCTGTGGGGCTTCATGCACACGCTGAGTCCGGTCAACTACTACACCCACGGTTCGCAGCTGACCGCCGCACACGGCCACCTGGCGTTCTACGGCGCCTATGTGCTGGTGGTGATTGCACTGATCAGCTACGCGATGCCGACGCTGCGCGGACGGATCGCCAACAGCCCCCGGGCACAGTCTTACGAAATGTGGAGCTTCTGGGTCATGACCATCGGCATGGCTGTCATGGTGCTGGCCCTCACGGGCGCCGGCATCCTGCAGGTGTGGTTGCAGCGCATGCCCACCGAAGGTGCCATGGGCTTCATGGCCACACAGGACCAGCTCGCCTTCTTCTACTGGATGCGCATCGTCGGCGGCGTGATTTTCCTGATCGGCCAGTTGACCTACTTCGCCAGTTTCTTCATCGGCGGTGAGCACGTGACGCGAGACGATGCAGCGCCCGTTCGAGGTGGCGGCATGTTGCGTGGTCAGCCCGCACGACGCGCCTAAACTGGGAACATGAACGCCATGGACCACAGTGAGCAAAGGCAGCTGGCGCAGGTCGCCGTGCCTTTCTACGCCGAGCAGGCCGGCGAAGCCACGCTCTTCGAGCATGCGTTTCGCCAGCGCCTGCCGGTGTTGATCAAAGGGCCCACTGGCTGCGGTAAGACCCGTTTTGTCGAGCACATGGCCGCGCGCCTGGGCCGCCCGCTCATCACGGTGAGCTGCCACGACGACCTGAGCGCGGCCGATCTGGTGGGTCGCCACCTGATTGGCGAGCAAGGCACGGTTTGGGCCGACGGACCGCTGGCCCGCGCGGTCCGCACCGGTGCCATCTGCTACCTCGACGAGGTGGTGGAGGCGCGCAAGGACACCACCGTGGTACTGCACCCCCTGGCCGACGACCGCCGTGTGCTGCCGATCGAGCGCACTGGTGAGCAACTGGCGGCGCCGCCTGGTTTCATGCTGGTCATCAGCTACAACCCTGGCTACCAGAACCTGCTCAAGAGCTTGAAGCCCAGCACCCGCCAGCGTTTCATTGCGCTGACCTTCGGCTACCCCGGGGCGGCGGTGGAGCAGGGCATTGTGCAGACCGAGGCCGGTGTGGACGCCACACTCGCGCAGCGCTTGGTGCAACTGGCCACCGCGCTGCGCCGCCTGACCGACCACGATCTGGAAGAGACGGTGAGCACCCGTCTGCTGGTGATGGCCGCGCGCCTGGTGGCCAGTGGCCTGCCGCTGCCCGTCGCCTGCCGCGCGGCGATCGTGGACGCGCTCACCGACGACGCCGAAACCGCTGCCGCGCTGGACGAGGTGGTCCAGGCGGTGATCGGCTGATTTTTCCTGCGGCGGCGCTGTTTTATCTCCTCGTTTGTCACATGCAGCGCCGCCGCCTTTTCTTTCAACTCGGATTTTTTGCACTGTTCCTGCTCGCGCCTGCGCTGGACCTGTTGCGCTTCGATCTGAACGAGACCCAGCTCTGGTTCCTGGGGCAGCGCTGGTCGCTTGGCATCGACGCCTTCAAGGCCGGTGAGATCACTGCCAACCAGGCCGCCATTGGCATTTTTGTGCGCGGCTTTCTGCCGGTGATCGTGCTGGCGGTTGCGTTTCTGGGCGTGGCTTACCGCTACGGGCGTTTGTATTGCGGCTGGCTGTGTCCCCATTTCACGCTGGTGGAGACGCTCAACACCGCCTTGCACCGCGCCAGTGGCAAATTGAGCTTCTGGGACAAACACCGCACCGAGCGCGCCAACGTCAAACCTGCGGCGCGCTGGTGGCCGGTGTTCGGCATGTTGTGCCTGGGTTTCGGTTTTGTCTGGGCGATCACGCTGCTGACCTACCTGCTGCCGCCCGCGACCATCTGGGGCAATCTGCTCCAGGGCTCCCTCACACCGAACCAGGCGCGTTTTCTGGCCATCGGCACCGCGGTGTTCACCCTCGAGTTTGCGTTTGCCCGCCACCTGTTCTGCCGGTTTGGCTGTGCAGTCGGCCTGTTCCAGAGCCTGGCCTGGATGGCCAACCCCAAAGGCATGGTGGTGGCTTTCGACCGTGACCACGCACGCGACTGCCGCAGCTGCAGCACCGCGGTGTATCCAGATGGATCGGCTTGCGACGACGGTTGCCCGATGCGCCTGAACCCGCGCAACATCAAACGCATGATGTTTTCATGTGTTCAATGCGGCCAGTGCCTGGACTCTTGCGAGGAAACGCAGGAAGCCAAAGGCCACGAGCCCTTGTTGCAATGGAAAGTGGGCGCCGACGCGGTGCGTGAAACACTGAGGCAACGCAAGGCCGAGCTCGCCGCCGAGCGCCCTCAGACGGAAATGGGCGCCTGATGGAAGAGTGGGTTGGCGCCCAGTGGGACCGCTTCATTCAGCGGGCGGCAAACCGCCAGCACCCGCACGCTGCGGTGCACCTGCCCGAGGTGCAACGCGCCATCGGCATGCTGTTTCGCGCCGGCGGCGGCGCGCACGCGGTGCGTCTCGCATCGGCCACCGAAGCCCGCACCGGCGGGCCGCGCGACTGGTTGCAGCGCATCGCCGGCAGCGGCACCCACGCGGCCACCGGACGGCTGGAGCCCGAGGCCTTGTCGCTGCCGCCCACGGTGGCGGTCTTCGATGACGCCGCGCTGAACCGCGCGCTCTACCTGTGGCTGGCCGCGATGGCCTCGGTGATCGTGCCCAGCGGCGACTGGATCACCGACAACGCCCGCGCCACACAAGCCGCGCTGCAACGGTTTCCCGGCCTGACACACCGGCACAGCGCGCTGGTGAGGGCCCAGCTGGCCCTGAGGCCCACCCATGGCCGACTCAAAGGCCGCGCCGCCCAGGCCGAACAGGCCGTGCAGCGCGTGCTGGCGGGCGAGACGGTGAACACGCTGTCCGGTGTGCTCCCGAACGAGGTGGCGCCGGTCTGGCTGTGGCTCGATGCTGGGGTCGGCCCAGGTGAAGCGGTGAACCGGCCCGACCCGACCCAGCCCGATGGCGGGGCGCGCAAACCCGTTGTCAGCGATGAACGGCGCCGGCGTGCCGAGGCGGTGACCGACGACCGCGACAAGGCGCCGTTCATGATGTTCTTTCGCGCCGAGTCCATCCTGTCCTGGGGCGAGTTCATCAAGGTCAATCGCGCCACCGACGACGACCCGGATGACAACGCGGGCAACGTGGCCAACGACATGGACAAGCTGGCGATTGCGCCCGACGGCCAGACCACCGCGTCGCGTGTGAAGTTCGACCTTGACCTGCCCAGCGCCGCCGCCGACGACCGCCCGCTCGGCCCCGGTCAGCGCTTCCCCGAGTGGGATTTCCGGCGCAACGCGCTGCTGCCCGATCACTGCGCACTGCAGACCTTTCTGGCCATCCCGGCCGGTCCTTACACACCGCCTGCGGCCTTGCGCGCCACCGCCCAGCGCGTGCGCCGCCGGCTGGAAGTGCTGCGCGGCGGCATCGGCCATCTGCGCGGCCAGCCCGAGGGCGACGAGATCGATCTCGACGCCTGGGTGCGGCACCGGGTGGACGCTGCCAGCGCGCCGCACAGCGAGTCGCCCGCGGTGTTCACCCGCCGTGTGCGCAGCGAGCGCAGCCTGGCCACGCTGCTGCTGGCCGACCTGTCGCTCTCCACCGACGCCTACGCCACCCAGACCGCCCGCGTGATCGACGTGATCCGCGACGCGCTCTATGTGTTTGGCGAGGCGCTGGCGGCCAGCGGCGACCCGTTCGAGATGCTGGGATTTTCCTCGGTGCGGCGGCAGAACGTGCGCATCCACCAGCTCAAGGGATTTGCCGAGCCCTGGAACGCCACGGCGCGTGACCGGGTGGGTGCGATCAAGCCGGGTTACTACACCCGCATGGGCGCGGCGATCCGTCTGGCCACGCAGCGCCTGGGCGAGCGGGCCGAGCGTCAGCGCCTGCTGCTGATCCTGACCGACGGCAAGCCCAACGATCTGGATGTGTACGAAGGGCGTTATGGCCTGGAGGACACGCGCCACGCAGTGCAGGCGGCGCGCGCCGCCGGGCTGGTGCCGTTCTGCATCACCATCGACGAGGCTGCCCACAGCTATCTGCCGATGCTGTTCGGGCAGCAGGGCTACGTGCTGGTGCACCGGCCGCAGGACCTGGTGCAACGCCTGGCCGGTCTGTACGCGCGGTTCATGCGCCAGTCGTCGGTCTGAGCCTGCACACGGGTGGTTCGGCGCGGGGGCGTACAGTTGAGGGCGTTTGTGCCCTGTGCGCCACCCACCAACCGATTTCTCTGCCCCGCCCATGGACCTCACCCGGTTTGATCTGCCCCGTTATCTGTCGATGCTGCCGTTGTTCCAGGACATGGGATCGCCCGAATTGCAGCGCCTGGCCCTGGGTTGCCGCCTGCGCCCGCTCGCGCGCGGCGATGCGGTGTTTCACATCGGCGAGCCCTGCACCGAGTTCCATGTGACCGTTTCGGGCCAGGTCAAACTGTTTGCCATTTCACCCGCAGGGCAGGAAAAGATCATCGAGATCGTGGCGCCCGGTGGCAGCTTCGCCGAGGCGCTGATGTTCACCGACAAACCCTACTTCATCAACGCCCAGGCGCTGAGCGAGACCGTGTTGCTCAGCGTCTCCAAACACAGCGTGGTGCAGGAAATCGAACGCGACCCGAAGTTCTGCATGCGCATGCTCGCCGGCCTTTCGCGGCGCCTGCACGGCCTGGTCAAGGACGTGCAGGCCTATTCGCTGCACAGCGGTGTGGAGCGGGTGATCGGTTATCTGCTGCGCGACCTGCCCGACGAGGGCGACACCGCACCGGGCGCGCAGCACGTGGTGCTGCCGGTGAGCAAGGCAACGATCGCCTCGCGCCTGTCGATGACACCCGAGTATTTCTCGCGCGTGCTGCGGGAGCTGGAGGGCAAGGGCCTGATCGAGATCGACAAGCGCGAGATCCGCATCCCCGATCCGAAACGGCTCATGCAGTCGCCACTGGAGTGAAGCCTTCTGGCCCGGCCCATCCGGGTGTGCTCGATACACTGCCCGCCATGCTGATCCTGGGCTTCGAATCTTCTTGCGACGAAACCGGGGTGGCGCTGGTCGACGCCAGCGGCACCGGTGTGCCGCGCCTGCTCGGTCATGCGCTGCACAGCCAGATCGAGATGCACCAGGCCTACGGTGGCGTGGTGCCTGAGCTGGCCAGCCGCGACCACATTCGCCGTGTGCTGCCGCTGACCGATGCGGTGCTTGCTCAGGCCGGTGTGCCGCTGTCGGCGGTGGACGCGGTGGCCTACACCCGCGGTCCGGGCCTGGCCGGCGCGCTGCTGGTGGGCTCCGGCGCAGCCTGTGCGCTGGCGATGGCGCTGGGCAAACCGGTGATCGGTGTGCACCACCTCGAAGGCCATCTTCTCTCGCCCTTTCTCAGCGCCGACCCGCCCGAATTCCCGTTCGTGGCGCTGCTGGTGTCGGGCGGTCACACCCAGCTGATGCGGGTCGATGGTGTGGGCCGTTACGAGCTGCTGGGCGAATCGATCGACGACGCTGCAGGCGAGGCGTTTGACAAGTCGGCCAAGCTGCTTGGTCTGGGTTATCCCGGTGGCCCGGCGCTGGCGCGGCTGGCCGAGCAGGGCAGGGCCGACGCACACACCTTTCCTCGCCCGCTGCTGCACAGCGGCGACCTCGATTTTTCGTTCGCTGGCCTCAAGACCGCGGTGCTCACCCAGGTCAAGCGGCTGGCCCGTGCGCGGCCCGAAGGTCCGGCCACCCCGGCCCTGGCCGAAGCCTTGAGCGAGGTCGAACGAGCCGACGTGGCGGCCAGCGCCCAGGCGGCCATCGTCGATGTGCTGGTCAAAAAATCGCTTGCCGCGCTGGATGCCACCGGTTTGACCCGCCTGGTGGTTGCCGGCGGGGTGGGCGCCAACACGCGCTTGCGCAGCCAGCTCAACCAGGCTTGTGCGCGGCGCGGCGTGCGGGTGCATTACCCCGAGCTGCACCTGTGCACCGACAACGGCGCGATGATTGCGCTGGCCGCGGGGCTGCGTGTGCAGGCCGGTCTGGCCGATCTGCAGCAGCGGCGCTACGCGTTCGACGTGAAACCGCGCTGGCCACTCACCGCGCTGGCCGAGGGCAACGCCTGAAGACTGGGGGCCGGACCCGTCAGCAGGGCCAGAAGCAACAGCGACGGCAGCCAATGGCTTCAATAATTATGAATTATGATGGCTGCCGCGTATCCATATCCCATTGCGCCGGCGCAAGACCCCACACCGGGCCCATGCCATCGTCTGCGCCGCCACCCGCGGTGCGCTTAACCCGAGTCCCTGTCCCGATGTTGTCCATTCTCCGCATCCAGCGCCGGCCCGCCGGCTGGCTTTCCGTCGCCTGCAGTCTGCTGACCGCCTTGTCCGCCGCCAGCGCTTTGGCGCAGGCGCCCGCCAGCAACCCGCCGATTCGCATCGGCATGATTGAAGGTCTGTCGGGCGCCTTTGCCAACACCGGCGAGGCGGTGTATCGCAACCTGGTCTGGGCCACCGAGCGGGTGAACGCCCGCGGTGGCGTGAAGCTGCCCGGCGGCAACCGCCCGCTGCTGATCGAACGTTTCGACAGCAAGGGCCAGACCGAAGAGGCGCTCTCGGCGCTGCGCTCGGCGGTCGACCAGGACATCCGCATCGTGACCCAGGGCAACTCCTCGGCGCCAGCGGCCGCGCTGATCGAGGCCATCAACAAGCACAACGAGCGCGACGCGGCGCGGCGGGTGGTGTTCCTCAACTACTCGGCGGTGGATCCCTCGCTCACCAACGAGCGTTGCAGCTTCTGGCATTTCCGCTTCGATGCCCACGCCGACATGCGCATGACCGCGCTGATGAGCGTGCTGCGCGAGGACCGTGCGCTCAAGCGCATCTACCTGATCGGGCAGGACTACAGCTTTGGCCAGAGCGTGCTGCGCGAAGCGCGGCGCCAGCTGGCCGAGCAGCGGCCCGACGTGCAGATCGTGGGTGACGAGTTGCACCCGATGGCACGCATCAAGGATTTCCTGCCCTACGCCGCCAAGATCCAGGCCAGCGGTGCGCAGGCGGTGCTCACCGGCAACTGGGGCAACGACCTCACGCTGCTGGTGAAGGCCGCGCGGGAGGCCGGTTTCCAGGGCAGCTTCTACACCTTCTACGGCAACGCGCTGGGCGCACCGGCGGCGATGGGTGACGCCGGTGTGGGCAAGGTGTTTGCGGTGGCCGACTGGTTTCCGAACACACCGACCGCAGCGTCCGATACCTTTTACCGGGCGTTTCGCCAGCGTTTCCCCAAACCCGATGACGACTATGTGCACATGCGCATGCAGCTCATGATCGAGGCGCTGGCCCAGGCGATCGAGCGTGCCGGCTCGCTCGACGCCACCCGCATCGCCACCGAGCTGGAGAAGGCCGAGGTCACCCTGGCGGGGCAGACCGCGCGCATGCGCGCGGCCGACCACCAGTTTCAGCAGCCGCTGGCGGTGGCAGTGATGGATCGCCAGGGCGCGCCCGGTGTGAAATTCGACGTGGAAGGTTCGGGCTACGGTTTTCGTGTCATCCGCAACCTCAAGCCGCAGCAGGCAGAGGCACCCCACAGCTGCGCCATGCAGCGTCCCTGAATCCCCGCGCCGAACAAGGGAGAGCAACATGCGTGAAGTGATCCAGCGGCTCGGCGAGTCGCGCATTCGCGAGGTGGCCAATGCGGGTCTGGGCCGCGAGGACGTGCTCAGGTTCTGGTTCGGCGAGAGCGACGAGGTCACGCCCGGGTTTGTGCGCGAGGCAGCGATCGCTTCCCTGCAGGCTGGCGACACCTTCTACGCCCACAACCTGGGCCTGCCCGAGCTGCGCGACGGCATTGCCACCTACACCGACGCCCTGCACCCCGGCCGCGGTGCGGCGCATTGGCAACCGCGCCTGGCGGTCACCTCGGGCGGTGTCAACGGGCTCATGCTCGCATCCCAAGCCCTGGTGGACGCAGGCGACGAGGTCGTGGTGGTCACGCCGGCCTGGCCGAATCTGGTGGCGCAGCCGCTGATCATGGGCGCGAAGGTGGTTCGTGTGCCGCTGCAGGTGCTGAAGACCGGGCCACGCGCCGGCGCCTGGGTGCTGGACATGGACACACTGCTGTCGGCGGTGACCCCCGCCACCCGCATGCTGGTGCTCAACGCGCCCAACAACCCCACCGGCTGGACACTCAGCCGCGAGCAACAAGCTACCATCCTCGAGCACTGCCGCAGAACGGACACTTGGATCCTGGCCGACGAGGTGTACGAGCGGCTGTACTTTGCCGGCGATACACCCAGCGGCGCGGCGAGCAGCTTTCTCGACGTGGCCGATCCGGAAGACCGCCTGGTCGTCGCCCACAGTTTTTCCAAGAGCTTCCTCATGACTGGCTGGCGCCTGGGCTGGCTGGTCCTGCCCGCCTCGCTCACCCCCGCAATCGGCAAGCTGATCGAATACAACACCTCTTGCTCGCCGGTGTTCATCCAGCGCGCCGCGCTCGCGGCCCTGGAGCGCGGCAACGAGGTCACGCCCGCGCTGGTCGCCCATCTGCGGCACTGCCGCGACACCCTGGTGCCGCTGTTGCAGGCCACACCGGGCGTGACCCTGGCCGAGCCCCTGGGCGGCATGTACGCGTTTTTCCGCCTGGCTGGCCACAGCGACTGCGTGGACACCGCCAAGCGCCTGGTGCGAGAAGCTGGCCTCGGCCTGGCGCCGGGCAGTGCGTTCGGCCCGGAGGCGGCCGGCTGGCTGCGCTGGTGTTTTGCCAGCCGCGATTCCCACCGGCTGGAACAGGGTGTGGAGCGGCTGCGCGCCTGGCTCGCGCAAGCCCGCTAAGCCAGCAGCAACGCAGGGCTCGGCTATAATCTTGGGTTGCCGTTGATTCCAATGGCAATTCACGCCCGTGGTGGCGGTCAGGACCGGCTTCTCTCCAGAGGAGTCCGGGGCGCTGGCTGGCTGCGACGGGTCGCACGTCAACCGAAAGAAAATTCCATGATTGCCCAATCCGTCAAAGCCGAAGTTATTGCGGCCAATGCCCGTGCCGCCAAGGACACCGGCAGCCCAGAAGTGCAGGTCGCCATTCTGACCGCACGCATCAACGAGCTGACCCCCCATTTCAAGACCCACGCCAAGGATCACCACGGCCGCCGTGGTCTGCTGCGCATGGTGAGCCGCCGCCGCAAGCTGCTGGACTACCTGAAGTCCAAAGATGCCGAGCGTTACCTTGCCCTGATCCAGAAGCTGGGTCTGCGCAAGTGATTTTGACCATCGGGGTCTGATACGCAAAACGCCTGAGTTGGTTCGCTGGCTCGGGCGTTTGTTGTTTGTGAGCCCTGTTTTTTTGATTCCGGAGCGGCAACAACAGAGCGAAGCTGTGTCATTCCAACGGCGCTGTGCGGGTGGTTCCGCGTGGGCAGCACCGCTGGAATGGCATCGTGTTCTGGGTTGCGACTCCGGGTTTGTGCAGAACCGCTGTACGCCATGCCACCCCTGAGGGTGGCCCCAAGGAGCCAACCATGAGCATGTTCAACAAAGTCACCAAGACCTTCCAGTGGGGCCAGCACACGGTCACCATGG